>JALEZW010000043.1 GCA_022772675.1 Agathobacter sp.
TGCTCTTGGGATAAACACAAGGTCTGCAAATCCTTTTCCTGAAGGGAACTCTCTCACAATATTGTAGTAAGCAGGTGCCGTAAAGTATGCCATTGTAAGCACACAGCTTAATGAGTTCTCATCGTTATACTTGAGAATGGAGGTATAGGTTTCATGCGCCAGTTCTATCAGTTCTGCAACCCTGTCAGCATCCCCGTCAATGGTTGCATCCAGTAACTCATCACACTTTGAAATGGATCTGGCAACTTCACTCCAGGAACCTGTCTGAAGTGCCAGATCAAAGGCAGAAGCTACTTCATAATTTGGGATATAGGCACTCTTTTTTTCAGCATCATATCCCAGATATCCCAGATGGATCAACGCTGTCAGTGCATCATCCTTTGATGTAATCATAGACAGATCATTCTGAAAAGTGTTGACATTCAATCGAACTTTTCCACCGGAAAGCATTGACAATATATCGTCCTTTAGACCTTCATAATTCAGTGTGATAAAGGTATTGATGGATTCAAAGGATGACGTATTTTTCCAATAGGCATCAAAATCATGATCTAACATGGCCTGTACAACTGAATTGGGATTATACATATGAAGACCATCAATTAAATAGCCATTGTACCATGTTTTAACGGTATCAAAATCCATATCATACTTTTGGCAAAGTGTCTGCACTTCTTCTTCTGTAAAGCCAAAATATTTTGTGATCTGTTTGGATTTCAGCATGGTATACTCTCTAAAATTATTCAGGGCGGACTCATCCTTGATCTTCTTAATCGGAAGAATTCCTGTAATATAGGCAAGTCCCAGAAATGCCTTTGATTCCTCGCTTTTAAACAGTGAATGAAGGAATTGCAAATACTTATGGACCAATGCCTTGTCCCTGCTGTTTCTGATTACGCAGTCCCACTCATCAATAATGATAACAAAAGGAATATTTGTTATTTTATAAACGGACATAAGAACAGCACTGATCATCTTTGTACAATCGATCCGGTCACTATATTCTTCTTTCAATTCATCGAAAATATATTCCTGAATCTGTTCAACAATATCATCTTTATAAGAATCCCAAAATGTAGAAACATCAAGGTGAATGACATGATACTGATTCAGGTGTTTCCGGAAACTGTCTTTCGTTGCAATTTCTGTGTCTTTAAAAAGTTCATAGGAATCACAGCCACGGCTGTAATAAGCATCAATCATTCCGGCTGCATGGGATTTGCCAAAGCGCCTGGCATGGCTGACGGCAATGCATTTTCCGTTCGTGCAAATCACATGATTTAAATATTCCAACAGCCCGGTTTTATCAATATAAATCTCACTATTTTTATCGCAGGTAAAGCTTTCGTTACTCGGATTAAAATAAATACCCATGTAAGCCCTCTTTTCATTTAAAATATTCCGGAAAAGATTCCATGTCTTTGAAGCTACACATTTTCGTATAGTTATATTATATTTTGGGGTATTATTTTTGTCAATTATGTTTCCTTTCTCGTTTTAAAGGAATACAAATATAGGTTTTTTTTTTCACGCAAAACTGCTATACTAATTCCATAGAAGATTGGTATAGCAGTTTTTGCGGAGGTGCGCTGATGGGATCTTTTGTGATGTACAAAGATGAACCGGTAATAAGAATCAATGATGATTATTGCTGCATTGTCATGAATTATGACCATTTACCAATTTCATTAAAAACAAATTCTGTAACTTATGATGATATTTACCATGGCTGGGTGGAGACACGATCATTGAATGTTTCCAGGACAAACGCCAAAAGCATTCTTGCCGGATACAGGCTGTCCCAGACAAACAAGTATTTGATTGCAAAGTATTTTCATTTTGCCTCATTATCGGACTGTTTCTGGATCAAAGACGATAATGAAACCGTGCAGTGGAAAGATGTAAGTTTTTTCAATAATCCTTTTAATGCAGAGGTGTCAGAGACTGCGCTTACCGGGCGTCAGAAGCTGTTCACGCAGAAAATGCTTTCACCGGAGATTGCAACACTTGGTGTGGCGGCCAAAACCTGGGTGTGGCAGAATGACAAGCTTTTTTTGTTCAAAGTTGGGAAGGCAGAGCTGGCTGCCAGTAAGATTTTGGATGTACTCGAAATACCTCACGTCAGATATGAGGAAGCTTCTAATGAGGAGCTTGGCACCATCGCAAAAGGAACAGAATGGATCGATAAAATAAATCAGGCCGGTGAGAAGATAGTAAAATGTGAATGTATGACAAATGAAAAATTGTCTATTTGCACATGGGAAGATTTTCGGGTGTTCTGTGCTTATCATGACAAAGATGAATTCGAAGCATTAAAGCCTTATTCGGAGGCGGTAGATCAAATGAATATTGTTGATTATGTTCTTGGTAACAGCGACAGGCATGAGGGCAACTGGGGATTTTTTGTAGACAATGAGAGCGGAGAACTGCTTGGAACACATCCATTAATGGATTTTGATCATGCATTCAGCAACGAGGAATTACTCTGTCAGCCCTTCGATAGTGAAATTTCCTTAAAGAAGGCTGCAATTGAGGGAATATCAAGAGTATCTGTTCCCGTTGAACGGATTCAGGATATGAACAGACCCGAGTCCGTAACAGAGAATCAGTGGAAGGGCGTACTAAGCCGGGTGAATGACTTAATCTACAGGTTTTCTTTCTAAATATAAAACTGCTATACTATGTTATACTCATGCGTGATGAATGCTGTTGTGCGGGGAGGTACAGCGATGCTATATGCAAAGGTTAGACATGAACAGATGTATGATGGCAATATTGATGCCAGATTTCATGCTTTTTCAGAGCTGGAATGGTTTGATGATCCATATGTGAATCAGATTGTGGAAACGATAGATAAAAATAAAGTATTGGAGAGGGGGATTTTCGAGAGCCCGGTTTTAGGCATTATTGGTCCGGACAGACTAAGCGGTGGATGTAAAGCCTTGATTTTGGCATATAAAAAACCTGATCTGGAGCAATGGATGGGGTTGTTTGGCGATAATTGCGTTTTGCCGCTAATTGAGATCAGTAAAAAAGTAGATGTGACAATCGTGTTTTCTTATGCAGTTTTGAATTTGCCGGATCAGTTTGATGCAACATTTGTTCAGACAGAGTGACACATACAAGGGACGATTTTTTGGATGAATATTGTGAGCTAATGCATGCGGCAAATATAGCAAGTGGACTTAGCAGGGGGTTATCATGATTGGTGGATTTCAATTTCGATTAAACTCAAATAAACTGCAGTATGATTTTGTTGTTAATCGTAAAATAACTAAAATTATAGGTGATAGTGCGACGGGAAAGTCAGAACTGGTAGCTACAGTTGCTACAAAAGATGATGCAGCTATGAATATCCATATCACTTGCAAATATGAAGCAGTTGAAATTGGCAGAGCTTTTTCAGAAATTTTATATAAGCGATTACAAAAATTGCGAACTGTATCTGATGTTGAGACAATGCGGGATAATTTACAGGAATATGATGGATACGTGTTTTTCTGTGATGAGACATTTCCTTATTTGTTTACGGATGAGTTTGCTGTATTTTGCAAATACACAGATTCATTTTTTGTGATTTGCTGCCGTGCGAAAATGGCAAATCTGCCATATAGTTATAAAGAAATTTATCAAATGAAGGTAAGTGGAAAATACCATACACTTGAGAGAGTATTTGATGAATATATAGGGTTTCCTAATACGGCTGAGAATAAACCTGCCTTGATAGAAGATTCCGGTAGTGGGTTTGATTTTTATGCACAGGTAATGCACTGTGATTCGGCGCATGGAAAATCAAATTTGCCAATACTGTTAAAAAATAGGGGCAGCGAGAAAGTATCGGTACCGAACGGCTTTGAAATGTATGCTGAGTGGTTCTGAATAGATTATGAAAGAAAAGAAGAGGTAGAAACCAATGAAAAAATTTGTAAGACAATTCATGTTTATGGCAGTATTTATTGCATGTCTGACATTAGGAATCGGGCAGGTGCAGGCTGCCGGTAAGACGGTTACTGTGACGAACGAGAGCAGCACAAACGTGGAACTGGTGGTGGGCGATACCGGCCAGATCGTTCCGTCAGTTCCTAGTGCAGGTAACAGCATGACTGGAAATTATTATGATAATGACATCGATGATGATTATGACGAATACTGGGAGGAACCGGAAGACACACCGGTTCGATATACCTATACATTGGATGAAGATTACTGCTGGTATGAAGATGAGCACAGCATCACGATAGATGACAATGGAAATTTCACAGCAGTTCAGGCCGGGACGGATTGCGTTATAGTCAAGGGTTACAGCGCCGGTGATTATGTTGTGTTTGAGGCTGAGGTTTATTTTAAGGTTTCCTTAGACATGAGTATGGTATCCCTTGAAAAGACGCAGATTAAGGCTTATTTGTTTGCGTATCCTTATCAGGATGGAAATCAGGTAGAGTATCAGAGTGCGAATGTGGAGATTCCGATCAAAAGCCCTGTTGTGCTGGATGAGTATACACAGGGACTTAATTTAAGTATCAAATCCTCCAACAGCAACGTGAATGTCTATGGTTATGTTTCCGAGAACAAACTTTATCTGACACTTAGCGCCCAGAAAAAGTGTAGTACCACCATTACGATTACAATGGGTGGCAAGGAGTTCAAGGTGAAGGTGACGCTGCAGCCGGTAAAGGGCTTTGTGAATTCCTATCTGTTGGAAAAAGGTAAGACAAAGAAATTAACGGTAAAGGGATATTCCGGCAAAATATACTGGAGTTCTACGAATCCGAAGGTGGCCTCCGTCAGCAGCAGTGGTGTGGTAAAGGGAAAAACCATTGGAAATGCAGTGATTACCGCAAAAATTGGAGACCAGCGTATTGGGTGTGCGTTTTCTGTCACCACTGCAGCGCTGAAAAAGGTATGTGCCAGAGGAACCTATATCGGCACCCACTGGACATACAGTCAGCCCAAACGGGCACAGAATGGATACTATGACTGCAGTGCCTTGGTATGGAAGGCGTACCAACCGTATTCGAAGATCAATTTTGGTACTTCATATCCGGGCAGTACCAAGTCAGAGGCTCCCTGGTGTAGGGATCATGGGAAATTGATGAAGGGTGGTTTTTCCTATAAAAAGATGCAGAAGATGCAGCTGAATCCGGGAGATATTGTTTTTAAATCCAGTGATCTGAAGAATCCTTACACAACATTGTATCATGTGGAGATGTTCACCGGATATGCATGTACGGGTTATGACAGTAACGGAAAACCTATTGTGGTGGACAAGTGGGCAGCCAGGGAAGATGGATATGGCTGGGGCTTTGAAGAGGGTTCTCTTTGGGCAAGACCCACTAAATAAATTCGGTATGGTCTTATATCAGGTTGTTTTATATTGAGCCAAATACATAAGAGAAGGAGCACCATCATGAAGAAACTGAAGAAAAGCAAGTTCATGGAAGATTTTAAGAAGTTTATCCTGCGCGGGAACGTGATGGATATGGCAGTCGGTGTGATTGTCGGAGGTGCCTTTACGGCTATTGTAACCTCGTTGAATAATGATATTCTGACACCGATTTTGGAGGAGCCGGAAGAATGACAGACAAAGAAAAAAAGAAGCTGGATCAGCTGTTCGATTTTTGTCGTGAGATTGACAAGGAGAAATTTATCGGGCGGCAGACATATCTGACCGATGCAGACCGGAAGGAAAACGATGCAGAGCATGCCTGGCATATGGCAATTATGACCCTTCTGCTGAGCGAATACTCCAATGAGAAAATTGATGTACTTCATACCATCAGCATGCTGCTCATTCACGATTTGGTGGAGATTGATGCCGGCGATACCTACGCCTATGATGAGGAGAGCAAAAAGACCCAGGCGGACAGGGAGCGAAGGGCGGCAGACCGGATCTATGGATTGCTCCCCGAGGAGCAGGGAAAGAAACTGTATGATCTGTGGACAGAGTTCGAGGAGAGAAAAACTCCGGAGGCAAAGTTCGCCCGGGTGATGGACAACTTACAGCCGATGATGCTGAATGCGGCAACAGACGGAAAGGCCTGGGAGGAGCATCAGGTTAAGCTCAGCCAGATTTTAGGACGAAATGAGCATACTGCTGATGGATCGAAGCTTTTATGGGAATATGCTTACGACTCCTTTATCCGGCCAAATTTGGATGCAGGGCGAATAAAGGATGACCGCAAGGGGCGTGAGAGAGAATAGATTTGTATATCAAGTGAGTGGCAAAAGTATTTTTGTCACTCGCGTCGTAATGTGACATGATAACGTGACATGATAGAAAGAAGGCATAATAGTAATGAAAATAGCAGCATACAATTACCGGGATTTTGATGAGGCAGCATATTTTGAAAAGTTTGCAAAGCAGTATCAGGTGGAAATTATCCCAATCCGCGAGACCCCTACAGTGGAAAATGCTTCCCTTGCAGCCGGCTGTGAGGGTGTCAGCGTCATTACAACTCCTATCACGGAAGAGTTGATCAAACTGTGGAAGGAGGCAGGAGTCCGGCATATCTCCACCAGAACCATCGGTTTTGACCATGTGGATACAGAGGCTGCAGGGCGCCATGGCATGGCTGTCAGCAATGTAACCTATTCTACGGGAAGTGTAGCGGATTACACAGTTATGCTGATTCTGATGGCGCTTCGGAGAATGAAGTCCATCATCAAACGGGCAGAGGGGATGGATTACTCCCTGAAGGGCAATATCGGAAAAGAGATTGCAGACCTGACTGTCGGTGTGGTAGGCACAGGTAAGATCGGACGCCATGTCATGCGAAATCTTTCAGGTTTTGGATGTGAGATTTTAGCTTATGACCCTTTCGAGAATGAGGAGGCTAAGCAGTACGGAACCTACTGTCCACTGGATGAACTTTTTGTCCGGAGCGATGTGATCACATTCCATACACCGGCCACAGAGAGCAGTTTTCATATGGTGAATGCCGAGAGCATTCAGAAGATGAAGGATGGCGTCATCATTGTGAATACGGCCCGCGGAAGTATCATTGATACACCGGTGTTTATCCAGGCATTGGAGAGTGGTAAGATCGGTGCAGCTGCCCTTGATGTCATCGAGAATGAACTGGGCATTTTCTATGGAGACTACAAATATCAGGTGATCGGACACCGGGAAATGTCCATATTGAAGGATCTGCCCAACGTGCTCATGCTGCCACATATGGCTTTCTATACAGAGCAGGCGGTATCCGACATGGTGGAACACTCAATTGCACATATCGTAAATCACGATGGCAATATCGTGCCATATCAATGATGAAGCAGACACCGGGCACTAAATGCACATTGGGGTCTGACCCCAATGTGGTCAATTTACCGTCAACTTAAGGGAAGGCGTGTCTGTTTAGTCTTGTGAGATGCCAGATGAGAATGGAGTAAGGAATCATTGATGAAAAAATGGTGCACTTTAACAGAGCTTCGCTGTCGCAAAAGCTCCTGCA
>JALEZW010000055.1 GCA_022772675.1 Agathobacter sp.
TCCGTTGATTTTCCAAGGAAAATCACAGGGTCATCAATCAAAGATTGACGACAGTCCTCATGTGTGTGCGGGTCAACAAGTCAGAGCTCTTATCCTGCAAGCAGGAACGAGTTCTGACCTTTTGACCCTTGTATCATAATAAGAAAATACGAGGGGAATCACATTTGCCTTTTAGCAAATTGTGAGAAAGGAGAACGTTTGATGAGAAAAAAATGTGTGAAACTGGTCCTGCTTCTGGCAGTACTTCTTTTGACAGGCTGTGGGGCAAAACAGGGTGTGGATGATTTTGCAACGAATGAGGGCTATGGCAGTACCGAGTCCGGGGCAGAGAAGACAGAAAGCTCTGGAAAGGGAATACCAAAGGAAGACATTAAGGTTGGGGTTTTACATCTGACTGATCCGGCAGAGGGGGCCGGGTATACCTATACCCATGATCTGGGTATTCAGGGAATGCAGAAGAATCTTGGGCTTTCCGATGACCAGATTGTGAGAAAAGTGAATATTGATGATACGGATAATGCGGCTGTGGAGCAGGCTCTTCAGGAATGTGTGGATGAAGGATGCAACATCATTTTTACCACAAGCTGGGGCTATATGGATTGCACGGAAGAGATGGCAGAGAAATATCCGGATATTTATTTCTGCCACGGAACCGGTTATAAGAGCAATGGAAAGAATTTTATAAACTATTTTGGCAGAATATATCAGGCGCGGTATCTGAGTGGAATTGTTGCAGGCATGAATACCAAAACCAACAAGATTGGCTACGTAGCTGCACAGGGGTCTGATAATTCCGAGGTTACCGGGGGAATTGATGCTTTTGCAATGGGAATTGCATTGGTAAATCCGGATGCAAAGGTATATGTAAAGGTAACGAACAGCTGGTATGCACCGGAAGCGGAGGAGGCAGCTTCCAAGGAACTGCTGGCTATGGGCTGTGATGTGATGGCCCAGCACTGTGATACCCCGTATCCGCAGACCATGGCAGAGGAGGCCGGGGTATATGGAATCGGATATAATTCCGATATGAGAAAAGAGACACCGGATTCCTGTCTCTGCAGCGTAATCTGGAATTGGAGTGCCTACTATACATCAGCAGTACAGAGCGTGATTGATGGAACATGGACCGGAGAAAATTATTACGGTGGTATGCAGGAGGGACTGGTTCAGATTACGGATCTTGCAGATTTTTGTGTTGACGGAACGAAGGAAAAGGTGGACGAGGCAAAGGCAAAAATCCTCTCAGGTGAGAGTAATGTGTTTGACGGAGTGATGGAGACAAATACCGGCGAGACCGTTGGGGAAGAAGGGAAAACTCTCGATGATGCAACGATTACAGGTGGGATTAACTGGTATTATAAGAATGTGGAAGTTGTGGAATAGGAGGAAGTACAAATGAAAAAACGAATTTTTTCTCTGATTGTCCTGCCTGTGACAGTGTTAGGGCTTGTAGTAATACTGATTTCCCTTACAGTGGTAAAGGGGTCGCTGGTAAGTGAAACAGAAGAAGCTTTAAAAAGTGCCGCAACGGCAACTTTCGCAGCATATGATCAGAATGAGGGAGATTATATTGAGGCTTCAAACGGGGATATCTGGAAAGGCGGATACAATATATCCAAATCAGAGAGTATTGTGGACAGCATCAAGGAAAAATCCGGAGTGGATGTCACCTTTTTCTATGGGGACAGAAGAATCATGACCTCTGCAAAGGATAAGGACGGCAACCGGCTTCTCGGTTCTCCGGCAGGGGATAAGGTTAAAAAAGAAGTTTTAGAGGGTGGAAATGAATATTTCAGTAAGTCTGTCTCCCTGGATGGAAATATCTGCTACGGTTACTATGTACCCGTTTTTCAGGATGGAACTGAGAAACCGGTTGGCATGATTTTTGTGGGAACGGATAAAGGAAAAAAAGATGCGGCTGTCAATAAAATTGTCTATATGATTGTAGGCGTGACAGTTTTTGTGATGATTGGCTGTATTGTGCTTGCTATTTTATTTACTGCCTCCATAACGGGTTCCCTGAAAAAGAGCATTGGTCTGGTACAGTCCGTTGCAAAGGGGGATTTACGTACCAATATTGATGGACAGCTTTTACAAAGAAAAGATGAAATTGGAGATTTGTCCCGGGCAATTAAGCTGCTGCAGGGAGAAATGGCACAGAGTATTGTAAAGATTGCAGATAATGCAAAGGCCGTATTGACGGCATCCGGTGATCTGGAGCATACGGCAAGAGAGACCACCAGTTCCATGAAAGATGTAGGCTCTGCAGTAAACAGTATTGCTGAGAGCGCAACTATGCAGGCGGAAATTTCTGAAAAGGCATCTGAGCATGTGACAGACATGGGAGAACGGATTGAACAGACCTCCCAGGAAATGCAGAGGATGAAACAGAATGCAAAAGCCATGCAGGAGTCCGAGGAACAGAGCGCAGAAACCCTTCACAAGCTTTTGGAGAGTAACGATGAGGTACGCAGACTGGTGGAGGAGATTTCCCTGCAGACCCGCCAGACCAATGAGTCGGCACAGAAGATAAAAGAGGCAACAGAGATTATCGCATCCATTGCAGATGAGACCAGTCTCTTAAGCCTGAATGCCAGTATTGAAGCAGCCCGTGCCGGAGAGAACGGAAAGGGCTTCGGAGTGGTGGCAGACCAGATTCAGAAGCTGGCGGCCCAGTCGGATGAGTCCAGTAACAGGATTGATGAGATTGTATCCCAGCTGATGTCGGATTCCAACAGGGCAGTGGAAACCATGGAGCAGGTGGCACTTACCATTGAAAATCAGACCAGTCAGATGCAGGAGACAAAGACCACTACCGATGAGGTGATGAACCGGCTTAAGGATTCCCTTGAGAACATGAATGTGATTGAACAGAGTGTTACCTATCTTGACAATACCAGACAGGAGATTATTAAGACTGTTGCCGAGTTGTCTGATATTGCCAGACAGAATGCGGCAACCACCCAGGAAGCCAATGCAAATACAAGTCTTGTATCTGAGAATTTCCGTCAGGTAGAGAACAGTACAGAGGACTTGAAATCCATTGCAGATGGGCTGGAGGAGAGTATGCAGCATTTTAGTGTATAGACGGAAATATGAGGGACAAAAGGCATTTTGTCCCTCATTTGGTTAACTAAAAAGCAGTTTAAACAAATAAGAGGAATACAGAGTCTTGCTTACCATATATTGTGCGCTTTACGGGGAGGCACAGGAAATCATCCATACATTTCAACTGAAGAAAGAGATAGGACAGACGCATTTTCAGGTTTTTTCCGATGAAGAGAAGTCGGTTCGACTTGTGATTACTGGAGTTGGCGCAATTGCTGCGGCATCGGCAGTGGCGGAGATTTCCGCTGTTTATCCACCGGGAAGAGAAGGGTTTCTCCTGAATTTTGGAACCTGTGCTGCAGGAGGTGAGGTTTCGGAAGGAGAGATTTTTTTATGCAATAAGCTTACAGAAGAGTGCAGCGGACGGACATTTTATCCGGATATGATTTACCGGCATCCTTTCCGGGAGGCAGAGGCAGTCAGCTGTGCAAGGGTGAAAACTTCGGCAGAGATTCGTGAAGCCGGGGAGCACAGAGAAAAGGAGGAAACAGACAGGTCTGTGCAATTGTATGATATGGAATCGGCGGCAATCTATCAGGCCGGCAGTTATTCCTACGGGCCTCATCAGATGTTTTTCTTAAAGGTGGTGTCAGACCATGGAGAAGCGGACGGGAGTTTTCAGAAAAAAACGGTCTATGATTTCAGAACCCGGCTGACGGAAATCCTAAAGGATGCAGCACCGGAATTCTGTGCATATATGGAGTCATTGCGAAATATTTGTCTGGAAAATGAAAAAACAGGGGCCAAACAGTCAGCTCTTAAAAAAGAAGCTGAGGCGGATGCTGCAGTACTTGGAGAAGAGATGCATTGTTCCACCGTGATGCATAGGGAATTACAGCAGCTCTTATGGTACTGGAAGCTGACGAGAGTTGATTATCATACAATCATAAACGAGTACCGGAGGCAGGGATATCTGCCGGCAAAGGACAAGCGGGAAGGAAAGAAGATTCTGGATGAACTCAAAGGAAATTTGCTATAACCCTAAATTTACCCATATTTATGTAGAAAATCGTGTGTATGACCACCCACGGACGCAGGAAATTCTGGCTCATTTTCCCAGGGCGGAAATTATCCGGATTGAACACTACAAAGACGTTTTTAACAGGCGCAGACAGGATGTGGTGACACAGCACCTGTCACAGAATCTGATTCTGGCGGCAAAAAAGGAAAACTATTTTTATGAGGGGGCACCGGTCTGCCAGAGTTTTGGAAATGAGAATTTCTATTACTGTTCTACCATGATGAACTGTGTTTTTGACTGCAGTTACTGCTATTTAAAGGGCATGTATCCTTCCGGGAATCTGGTGATTTTTGTGAATCTGGAGGATTACTTCGAAGCACTGGATGAGATTTTAAAGGACAAGTCCATGTATCTATGCATTTCCTATGATGCCGATTTGCTTGCCATGGAATCCGTGACCGGATACGCAGAGTTGTGGGCAGAGTTTGCAGGAAAACACAGAAATTTAAAGCTGGAAATCAGGACAAAAAGTGCCAGAACTGCCATGTGGGAGGAACTTCCCTGTTTATCCAATGTCATCTATGCTTTTACTCTTGCACCGCAGCAGATGATTACTGCCTGTGAGAGGAAAACACCGTCTGCGGGGGCAAGGATAGAATGTGCCCTATCAGGACTTTCCAAAGGGTTTCCGGTGCGGCTCTGTTTTGATCCGATGATATATCAAAAGAACTGGCGTGAGGATTATGGGGAATTGGTAAGAGACCTGGATCAGGCATTTGCTGCCCATGGACTTTCCATGAACCAGCTTACAGATGCCAGTGTTGGAACTTTCCGCATTTCCCAGGATTATATAAAAAAAATACGTAAAATGGAACCGGTCTCCCCTGTCGCTCAGTTTCCCTATGTGAATGTTGGCGGAGTTTATCAATATCCGAAGGAACTGATAGAGCAGATGGAAAGCTATTTAATCGGTGAGCTGGAAAAGAGAATGGACAGGGAGAAAATATTTCATGAGTAAATCAATTGTAGACCAATCCGGTATAAACGAATCTGCTATGGATGAAACAGTTGTGGATGAAGCGTTTATTGGTCAATCAAATATAAAACAACCGGACAGAAAAAAAACGGCAGTTGTGACAGGTGCCAGCTCCGGGATTGGCCTTGCAATCAGCCGGGTGTTGTGCGAACTGGGTTATGAGGTGTACGGATTTGGCCGGGATTTCAGCTGGTATAACAGGGAGAAATCCTGTTTCCGGAATGATGGGACACAGAGGGATGAAGACCCATATGGGATGGGATATACAGAAAATTTTTATCCGGTTTCTGGAAATCTTCTCGATACCCGGTGGGTTTGTAATGAACTGAAAGAAATTTGTAGAAAATCTCAGGTGGAGGTACTGGTTAACGGAGCAGGAGTTGGATGCTATGGTCTTCACGAGCATTTGAGCGTTAAACAGATTCAGACGCTTGTTCGCACGAACCTGGAACTGCCGCTTATCCTTACCAACAGGCTGCTTCGGGTTCTAAAAGAAAATAAGGGATATATTATCAATATTTCATCCATTACGGCAAAACAGAACAGTCCTCATGGCTGTGCCTACGCAGCTACAAAAGCAGGGCTTACCAGCTTTGGAGCAAGTCTTTTTGAGGAGGCACGGAAATATGGAGTGAAAGTGACCACGATTCATCCGGATATGACAGACACCAATCTGTACCGGGATGCAGATTTCACCTGCTCGGATGAGGAAGGAAGCTTCCTTACTGCTTCTGATATAGCAGAAGCAGTAAAGTTTGTATTAAGCCAAAGAAACGGGGTTGTAGTACCGGATATTACGCTGCGCCCGCAGCTGCACAGGATTGCTAAGAAAACGAGGGGATGAAGATATGAAAAGGATGATCGCCGAGAGTTATGAACTTGTTACAGACAGTCCATCCAGGAGAATTTATGAGGTAGTAAAAAGGATTCCGAAGGGACATGTTGCTACATACGGACAGGTGGCGGCCATGGCCGGGGAGCCGAAGATGGCCCGTGCAGTGGGAAATGCCCTGCATAGAAATCCGGATCCGGAGCATATACCCTGTTTTCGTGTTGTAAATGCAAAGGGGGAGCTGTCCGGATCATTTGCCTTTGGCGGGGCCGTGGCACAGGAGAGACTGCTTCGTGAAGAGGGGATTGAAGTGGTAGACGGGAAGGTGGACCTTGAAAAGTATGGAATACTATAGAAAGTATGAAAAATAGACAGTTTTACAAATTTTATCTGTTCCTGACACTTGGTATTTCTGAAGCAGATTCTTTACAGTAATCAATATCAAATCATTTATCTCGATGCGTATGACGTTCGTAGTATCATTGAACTGATTAAGAAGGTTCGTTCCGATGAGAATGGAAAAGAATTATGGTTCCCCCCTTATGATCAGGTATATTGAAGAGTCCCCTTATGGAAAAGAATACTCACTTCATGGGATGGAGGGTCTCCTTTTTCTATTTTACTGATTTCACCCGTACCGGTGCGGCGTTTCTACGGGTGTTTTTTCCTTTCAATCAATTTCGCCCGCACAGAAAATGACATTGATACGGGTGTTTTTCCTTTTGATCAATTTCGCCCGCACAGAAAATGACATTGACACGGGTGTTTTTTCCTTTTGATCAATTTCGCTCGCACAGAAAATGTCATTGGTACGGGTGCTTTCTTCTTTTGTTCAGTTTCACCCGTACGAATCGCGATATTCCTACGGGTGTTTTCCTCTTTTGGTGTTTTCACCCGTACTAGACATCGAATAATAAGTTTCTAGTGAATATGAACGGTCTGCGATTCCGATAGCACAGGTTAAAAAATAAAATACCAATGGCAGAATTAAGAAAAGGATTTGAAAACCCGCTTTCTCAATTTATGGGCCGAAAAGCCTGGGGACTCTACCTGTTACACTATCATTAACCGGAAGGGGACTGGAGATACCACCCAAGGGCAAACACATATTTGAACAGGAAAAGGCAAGTGTGGTCTGGCTGAACCAGGAGGCTCTTCTTACGGGTCAGAAGGCCCGGTTAAAGCTGACATCGGATAAGTATGATACCAGTCAGGTGAAACTGGAGTTTCGATGAATTTGCAGAATAACTCTTGATGGATTGTATATACTATACTATACTTTTTCTAACAATTCATCGAAAGGAAGTGTGTATATGCCTACGATTGCGCCGGTTTCGGATTTGAGAAACTATGGACATGAGGGTACTTTTTGGAGAAACCACAGAAGAGGAAGTTGAATGTGATGGAATCTAAGATAATGGAGGATTAGACAATTAATTTGGCAATGGTAATCAACATCTTTACAGATATGAAAAAATGTGCTATTTTGTTTATAGACAACCTGTCGGTAAGGGGTGAAAGTGATGAGAATCGTAAAAGAAGCCGCCGAACGAAGAAACGAAATCCTGGATGTGGCAGAAAGATTGTTCTGCACAAATGGATATGACAATACCAGCACAAACGATATCCTTGCGGAGATTGGAATTGCCAGAGGGACTCTGTACTATTATTTCAAAAACAAAGAAGATATTTTAGATGCAATGATTGACAGAATTCTGGATGAAATCATAAGAAAGGCAAGGAATATTGCGCTCAATGAATCCATATCGGTATTGGAAAGACTCACCCAAACGGTGCTTGCAGCTAATGTGGATACAAAAACCAGTGATATGATTTTAGAGCAGGTTCATAAACCACAGAATGCCCTAATGCATGCAAAGATGCAGGAAAAACTGTTAAGCCAATTGGTACCTCTGTTTGTCAAAATCATAGAGGATGGGATTTCTCAGAACCTGATGTATACGGATTATCCGGAGGATACGATACAGATGCTCCTTTTGTATTCCTATTTTGTGTTTGATGATTCCATAGAATATTCGGCGGATGTGAAAAAGAGAAAGGTTCTTGCTTTTATCAGCAATGTGGAAGTTTTGCTTCATATGGAAAAAGGAAGTTTGCGCGAGGCCATGCTTCCAATGTTCTATAAAAAATAAAATTCAGTAACTTATTCTTTGGGGATAGTTACTAATTTTTTTAATCACAACCGACAACCTGTCAGTATAGGTATAAAGGAGAGAGCGTATGAAAAAATCAAATTTTAGAAAGTTTATCTTACTGTGGATGGGGCAATTCATATCTGCCATAGGAGGAGGGCTTACCAGTTTTGGACTTGGAGTTTATGTTTTTGAAAAGACAGGAAGTGCAGCAGGAATGGCACTTGTCACCCTGCTGGGATTTCTTCCGACGCTTTTGCTTAGTGTTCCGGCGGGGGTACTGGCAGATCGATATGACAGAAGGCTTCTTATGATGCTCGGTGATGGATTTTCCGGGATGGGAGTGCTTTATATACTAATCTGCATGATGAGGGGAGAGGCTTCTCTGTTTCAGATTTGTATTGGAGTATTTATATCCGCCGTATTTTATTCACTGCTGGATCCGGCATACAAGGCAACTGTTTCTGACTTGTTAACTGCAGATGAGTATTCGAAGGCCAGCGGACTGGTTTCTCTGGCAGGAAGTGCCAGATATCTGGTCTCTCCGGTTATTGCTGGAATTTTGTTGTCATTCAGTGATGTGAGAATTCTATTGATTATCGATATCTGTACGTTCATTTTAACAGTGATTTCTACATTTGCTGTAAAAAGGGGGATCAAAACAGGAGAACATTTGGAGAAGTTTTCCTTTAATGAAAGCATGAAGGACGGATGGAATGCAATCAGGAAAAGGAGAGGCGTATTTTGGCTCGTAATAGTATCTTCGCTGCTGACACTTTTTATCGGTGTATTTCAGATCTTGGCAGAGCCGCTGATTTTGTCCATAGCAGATGCAAAGACACTTGGAATTGCAGAAACCATCTGCGCCAGCGGCATGTTAGTGTCAAGTTTGTTTCTTGGAATCCGGGGAATTAAAGCAGGATATGTAAGGATACTCAGTCTGTCCCTTGCACTGGCGGGAATCTGTATTCTTGGATTTGGTGCATTAGAAAATATTGTGTTAATCACACTTTCAGGCTTTGGATTTTTTATGATGCTGCCGTTTGCAAATAATTGTCTCGACTTTCTGGTAAGAAAGAATACACCGATGGAATTGCAGGGGCGTGTCTGGGGAATTGTCGGATTTATGTCTCAAATCGGATATGTCATTGCATATGGATGCAGTGGGATTCTTGCAGACAGGATAGCAAAGTATGGAGAAATAAGTGTGGGCAGAGGAGCAGGAATGGTGATATCTTTTGCAGGTGCTGCACTCATTGTGGTCTCCGTGAGTATTTTGCTTATAAAAGAAATAAGGCTGCTTGAAGAGAATAAGAGTGGAGGAAAAGAAAAATGATAGGAAGGCTATTGCAAAATGATATAAGGAACCATAAATTACTGTCTATATCTACGGTTGTCTTTATGGCAGCTTCGTCGCTTTTTATCTCACTGGCAGCAGTTTTGTTTACCGACCTGCTGGGGTCTGTGGATGGTTTGATGGAACTGGCAAGGACACCTGATTATCTGCAGATGCATGCAGGCAGGATGGACTCTGATAAGTTAAGGAGGTTTGCAGAAGAGCATTCCGAGGTTGATACCTGGCAGATAAGTCCATTCTTAAATCTTGATAACAGTACATTATCTCTTGGAAACAACAGTCTTGCCGGCAGTACGCAGGACAATGGGCTATGTATGTAGGGAGAAAAATTTGATTATCTGCTGGATATGAATAATGTCTGTCCGGTGGTGGGAGAAAGGGAAGTATATGCTCCTGTTTGTTATCGTTCTTTGTATGGTCTGTGTGTCGGAGACAAAATGCGGATTGGAAATGAAGAATTGACTATAGCAGGTTTTATCAGGGATTCACAGATGAACTCCATGATGGCCTCCTCCAAAAGGTTTCTGGTCACTAAATCAGACTACGAAAGGATAAAAAATCAGGGAGATGAAGAATATTTAATTGAATTTCTTTTAAAGGAGAATACGGATACGGATTCTTTTGCGGACGATTATAAAAAGGCGGAAATGTATTCGAATGGACCGACGATCACGAAACCATTGATTCGGATGATGAATGCGTTGTCAGATGGAATTATGATTTTTGTTATTCTTCTGGTAGGAATTGCGGTGCTTTTAATTTCATTGCTTTGTATTCGATTTATCACTGCCCTTGGAGTGGAACAGGATAGGAAAGAAGTGGGGATGCTAAAAGCATTGGGAATCGAAAACAAGCATATTCGCTTATTATTTTTTTCCAAATATATTTTGTTTTCATTCGCGGGTGCGGTGTTAGGATTTTTGGATGCCGGTATATTAAAGAGACCACTTTCGCAAAAGTTAAGGGAGTTATATGGGGTGTCGGATAAGGGTTTGTTTTCTGTTGCCACTGCCATTCTTGTATGTATACTGATTCAGACCGTAATTCTTCTTTTCATAAGGCACGTTTTAAAGAAAATGGAAAAGATGTCGACACTGGAGGCATTATTTTCACCGCAATTTGTCACCTATATGGGGATTGGAGATGCCGGGATTCGGATGGATGTGAGACAATCTGAAAATATCGGGGAGATCACAGGGAAGCTGCTGGAGGAACTAGGTACGGATCCGGATGTGTTAAAGTATGTGGCGTTAAAAACAGTATCCTGCCCTGCTGTATTATCGGATGGATCACAGGTAAATCTTATCGTGGAAACAGGAAATCATTCCGTGTTCCCTGTCAAGTACGCTGAGGGAAAACAACCGGAAAAAGAAGGAGAAATTGCACTATCCAGCTTACAGGCACAGGATTTGGGACTTCATATCGGAGATATGCTGGAGCTTATACATGATGGAGAGTCACGTCCTGCGGTGGTGTGTGGTATATATTCGGACATTACAAATGGTGGAAAAACAGCGAAAGTGAGGAGCCTTACTTCCGGAGGGAATGCAGATGACCAGATTATGTGGAGCATTTTATATGTATCTTTAAAGGATGGTGTACATACAGAGCAGTGGATGAAAAAATATACCTGCTATGGTGTGGATATTGTAGATATTGCTGAATACGTGAAGGGAACGTATGGACCGACAATTAAGCAGATGGAAATGGCAAAGCTTGTGGCAATCGGAATAGCTTTACTGATTATTATGCTTGTGGTGATGCTTTTTATGAGACTTATGATTGAAAAGAAGAGGTACCACATTTCCCTTAAAAAGGCTTTGGGATTCCAGAATGACTGCATTCGGAGAAATTATTTCATAAATGGTTTTATACCGGTAACGGCGGGAGTGCTGGGAGGAGTGCTATCAGGTAATATTTTGGGTGAAAGTATCTGCGGACAGATATTGAAATCCTTTGGGGCATACGGATTTCACTTTGTGATCCGCTGGGAGCATGTGCTGCTAATACTTGTTATTTTGATGGTTACCGCAGCTGCAGCTCTAAATTTAGGTACTTCGGAAGTGAAAAAAATCAAAGCATATGAGTGTTGCGTGAGAAAGGAATAAATAATATGGAGAAAATTCTACGGGTTGAAAAGCTTTGCAAAAATGAGATTTTACACGATATTTCCTTTTCTATCAATAAAGGAGAAATGGTAGCAATCATGGGTCCGTCAGGCTCCGGCAAATCTACGTTATTATATAATTTGTCCGGTATGGATCAACCTACCGGCGGTAAGGTATGGTTAAAAGATCAGGAAATTACAGAATTATCTGAGAACGATAAAGCAAAATTACGGCTTCATCAGATTGGGTTTGTTTTTCAGCAAATGAACATGATGGAAAACCTGGATATTCTGGATAATATTTTGCTTCCTGCCATACAGGCAAACAAGGGAAGAAAAAATCGGAGAAAGGAAAAGAAGAAGCTTATAAATGAGGCGGTGAGCCTTATGCAAAAGCTTTCGATTTCAGGACTGGAGAAAAGAAGAATAACAGAGGTTTCAGGTGGACAGCTTCAAAGGGCTTGTATCTGCAGAAGTATGATAAACCAACCAGAGATTATATTTGCAGATGAACCGACAGGGGCATTAAATAAAAGTGCGACAGAGGAAGTAATGAATGCACTTGTGGATTTAAATCGTGAGGGAACTACTCTTTTGATGGTAACTCATGACAGCCGGATGGCAAGCTGTTGTGGACGAATTTTGTATATGTTGGACGGACAGCTTCGGGGAGAACTGATACTGGAAGCTGGTTGTAATGAGCCCTTTAAGAGGCGTGAGGAAAAGGTCAATCAATGGTTGGCAGGGATGGAGTGGTAAAACTCATACCGGTTGTTCATGTAAGGATATTACAGCAGTCAACCTGATACATGAAGATCCCTATATCAGCAGACGAAACCGGATTTGTTTCTTTTTGGGTGAAATATGGCATGACTCCGTTCAGTGGATTCTTAATGGAGGTGCACTAATTGTTAGGAATGTACAATGAAAGAGATGTATGTAAATGAAAAGTCATACGAAGTCATAAAACTGTTAGGTCACGGAAAAGGGGGATACTCTTATCTGGTCACGGATGGGACGAAGGAATACGTGCTGAAACAGATTCACCATGAACCATGTGATTATTATCAGTTTGGAAATAAAATTGAATCAGAAATGAAGGATTATAAACGTTTGAAAGAAATTGGAATTCCCATGCCTGAGATGTTTGAGGTGGATATGGAAAAGGAAAGAATCCTGAAAGAGTATATCAAGGGAGACACCATATTTGACTATGTTTTGCGAAATGAGATGCAACCGGATTGCGCATGTGGATGAGGGGCTGTGAATAGTAACTAATAAGGGGAAAAATTAGAAATTTGGTATTGACTCTCTCGTAACGTAACCGTTTACGATTAATGCGAAAGGAGGAAAAATGAAGACTGTAAAAGAGGTATCTATGATAACCGGGATAAGTATACGGACGTTGAGATATTATGATGAAATCGGTTTATTAAAACCAACGGAATTAACAGAGACTGGTTATCGGCTCTATGACAACAAAGCGTTAGAAAAGTTACAGGCAATCTTGTTCTTTAGAGAATTGGAAATACCATTGATTGATATTAAGAAAATTATGGATGCTCCGAATTATGATAAAGAGCAGATTTTAATAACGCAAAAGGCTTTGCTGGAACAGAAGCGAAATCGTTTAAATGGGATTATTGAGTTGATCACGGATGTAATGAAAGGAGTCAATACTATGAGTTTTGAAGCGTTTAGTAATGATGAGGTGCAGAAAATTGTGAATCATACGTTAGAATGTATGTCGAAAGAAAATATTGATGAACTGGTGCAAAAGTATGGCAGTTTGGAAAATATTAAAGAGTACTTATCGTCTGGTTTTACAAATGAACAGGCTATGGCGGACTTAATGAAGTGGTATGGAGGAATAGGAGATATCATTACTTAAATTGCATATCAATATGTGAACCTCTAATTACGGCTGATACATATTTGGAATGCCAGTTAAAAAATAATAGGTTGACAATCAACTAGAATTTATGGAGGTTGTTGGGGATATGAGAAGGTATGTGGCCTTACTAAGAGGCATCAATATAAGCGGAAAAAATAAAATACCAATGGCAGAATTAAAGAAAGGATTTGAAAAACTTGCTTTTGAAGAAGTTAAGACATATCTGAACAGTGGTAATGTGATTTTTTCCAGTGGTGAAGATGATACAGAGAAGTTGACAAAACAGATTCAGGGAATGATTAAAGATCAGTTTGATCTGGACATTCCTGTTTTTGTCATATCAAGAGAGACGCTTGAGGATATTTTACAAAATGCACCAGACTGGTGGGGAAATGACAATAAAGAAATTTATGATAATCTGATTTTCATTATGCCACCGGCTAAATTTTCTGATGTATATAGTGAGATAGGAGAGCCAAAAAAAGAGTTAGAAAAGATAGAAGGTTATAAAGATGTTATATTCTGGTCTTTTAGTCGTAAGGATTATCAAAAAACGAACTGGTGGTCTAAGACAGCAAGTGCAAATATAGGCGCAAAGCTAACGATAAGAACAGCGAATACTGTTAGAAAAATAGTTAAAATGTAGTGGAAGAAAAATATTATGAAAATAGAGAAAAGTGTCTGTTTTGGTTTTACGGAGGAATGCAAAAGGCAGGCTGGGGAGCATCACCATCTGAGAAAGAATATTGGGAAAGCAGAGGATGGCTGAACGGGGTAAAACCATGGAGTTAACTGCTCAAGGATATTAAAAAATGGAATAGAAGGAATTTTTGAAAAGTATAGAGAAAATGATAGAAAAATAGTGAAATATGGGGGAAAATTTAGTAGAATAGAACTATAGTCCGAATTAAACAGGGAAAACAGGAGGCATGAGATGAGTATACATTTGGAAAAAGCAGAGATGTTAAGAAACGCAAAGGAAAGACATTATAACTGTGCCCAGTCGGTTCTGATTCCTTTTGCCGGGGAGGCAGGGTTAGATGAAGAGACGGCATACAGGATTGCTTCGGGCTTCGGTTCCGGTATGAAGACGGGAAAAGTCTGTGGTGCCATTACAGGAGGCGCAATGGTGTTAGGACTGCTGGGACTGGATTCACCGGAGAACATGCAGAGGCTTTTCCGGGAGATTCAGGGTCATCATGAGGGAGTGACAGACTGCAGGAATCTTCTGGCATTAAATGCACGTGACGGGGGTGAGAAGAAGCCCCATTGTGATCAGATGGTTTATGAAGTGATTGGGATTGTGGACGGGATTATAGCGGGATAGCTGTTTTAGGATTACAACATGCAGGAGTCTGTGAAGGAGGCCTGTTGGGCAGAGATATAGACGAAAGGCATTTGTGCGAATTGTCATGCATAGGAGGAGCGGAAGAAATGGAGTCAATATAATTACAGGTATGCTGTCTTGCAATTACACTGTTTATTGCAGGGTTATATTTTCCGGTAAAGAGGAAGAAAACGTATTCCCATATTATTTTTTCAATATCTCTTTGGACCTGCATTTTTAGTCTTGTGTTTGACATGATTACGGTGTATACAGTCAACCATCTGGATCGTGTATCTCCCGTGTTTAACCGTTTTGCACATGATATGTTTATGGGAAGCCTGATTATGGAGGTGGGACTTTTCTATGAGTACTGCGTTGTGCTGATCCATAATGACCACGTTAGCAAAAAAAGACTTTGGATGTCCGTGGTTCCGGTCTGGCTTGCGTGGCTGGGCCTTACGATACTTCCTCTGCGGTATGTTGAGACCCCTAAGGGAAATTATTCGTGGGGGCCGGCAGTGTTTACAGTGCATGGAATCGTGGCTGTCTATTTGCTTGGCATCCTTGCGGAAATGGTAATACACTGGAAGAAAGTTGATCCGAAAAAACGTTATGTCATCATTCTGGCCTACTGTATCCAGCTGATGGTTATTATCTATCAGACTTGTGTTCCGACAGCCCTTGCAAGCAGTATGGTCATAATGCTGATCAACCTGTCCTTTTTCCTGACGGTGGAAAGTCCCGATATTCTGCTGCTGGAAAAACTCAAGCAGGAAAAAGAGCGTGCAGATATGGCTAATGCTGCAAAATCAGAGTTTTTGTCTAACATGTCCCATGAGATCCGCACACCCATGAATGCGATCGTCGGCATGACAGATATTGTTTTGCGGGAAGAGCTGGCTCCCAATGTACGGGAGTATCTGAATAATATCAAGAATTCCGGAGATGCATTACTGACCATTATCAATGATATTCTGGATTTTTCCAAAATTGAATCCGGTAAGCTGGAGATTCTTGAGGAAGAATATGAGCCCATGTCGATGTTTCATGACCTATCTATGATTTTTCTGAACAGAATCGGTGATAAAGATATTGAGCTCTTGTACGATATTTCACCGTCTATGCTCACCCGGCTGTGGGGGGATGACCAGCGTATCAGGCAGGTGGTTATCAATCTAATGACAAATGCCATTAAATATACGCAGAGCGGATATGTACGATTAAGAGTGGAGACAGAGACCATCAGCGATGAAGCTATTAATCTCAAGTTTTCCGTGGAGGATACCGGTCAGGGAATCAGGCAGGAAGACATCGGGAAATTATTCAATTCTTTCCAGCAGGTTGATACGAAGAAGAATTATAAGAAAGAAGGTACAGGGCTGGGACTTGCCATCTCCAAGCAGTTGGTGGAGCTTATGCATGGTACAATCGGAGTGGAAAGCACCTATGGAAAGGGAAGTGTATTCTTCTTTACCATTCCTCAGAAAATCGTTGATGCAGTTCCTGCAGCCAGATTGAAAAACTATGAGGCTTTTCAACGCAGTATCGACTACCGCATTAAGAATCAGGCGGTCAGGAGTCAGTTTGAAAAGCTGGCAGCTGCCTACCGAATGGCTCATGTCAATAAGTATGGGATTCGGGAGCAAAAGGTGGATTTTCTGATAACGGATGATCTCGCCCAGGTTTCTGAGCAGGAGCGGAAACAGATCAAAAAGTCCGGAGGGAAGATCTGCCTGCTGCAGAATCCCATGAGGGAAAGTATTTCCGATATTACACTTACCATAATCAATAAACCATTTTACAGCTTAAATTTCTGTCAGCTCATCAATGGGGAGGAGCAGGTATTCGTCCGGAATGTGTCTGTGGAGCAGGCATTTACTGCGCCTAAGGCACAGATTCTTGTGGTGGATGATAACAAGATAAATGTGAAGGTGGCGAAAGGACTTCTGGCACCGTATCAAATGCAGATTGATGTGGCGGAGGATGGTAAGCAGGCACTGCAGATGGTTCAGCAGAAAAAATATGACATGGTTTTCATGGATCATATGATGCCGGTCATGGATGGAATTGAGGCAACAGAAAAAATCAGGGAGATGAAGGGAGCCTGCTATCAGAAGCTGCCAATCATTGCACTGTCCGCAAACGCCACCTCCGAGGCAAAAGAAATGTTTGTTCAGGCACAGATGGACGACTTTATCTCAAAGCCTATTCGGGAAAAAGAATTGGTTGCCTGTATACGGAAATGGCTTCCAGAGGATTTGATTGAGTATGGGGAAAAGGATGGGCAGGATATGGATGTGGAGAAAGATGACCTGCTGAAGATTGATGGACTCGATGTGGAGGAGGGAATCAGAAACTGTGGATCTAAGGAATTTTATCTGGAGATTTTGGGAGATTTTTACAGATTGATTGACTCCAAGAGCGAAAAGCTGATACAATGTGTAGAGGAACATCTGCTCCGTGATTTTACCATTGAAGTCCATGCTCTGAAAAATAATGCCAGAATGATCGGGGCTATGGAATTGTCCCGTCTGTTTTATCAGATGGAACAGCTCGGTAATGAGGAACAGCAGGAGGAAATCGAAAAGGCGATGCCGGAGCTTTTGGCTCTGTATGGAAGTTACAAAAATATCCTATCCAAGTATGGGGAAAAACAGGAATCGGAGCAAAAGCAGGTTTCCACAGAAGTCATACGTGAGACGCTTATGAAGCTGCATGATGCAGTAGATCAGTTTGATCTGGATGCGGCAGATGCCGCTATGAAAGAGTTGGAAACCTATGCACTGCCTGAGGAACTGAAGCCCATGGAAGAACAGCTTCGGGCATATGTGGCGGATGTGGCGATGGAGGACATCATGCAGCTGACAGAAAAAATGTGTGAGATATTGTAAAGAAACCCGGAAAATGGCATACAAAGGAGAGGAAATCAAGGTATGGAATATAAGCAGGAAATACTGATTGTGGCAGAAAAAACAGGTTTTTTATCGAGGGCAATCGCTGAACAGCTGGAAAAATATGGTTATGAGGTGACATTAACGGAATTGGACATGCAGAAGCTGTTTGAGGTGCAGGAATCCGTTGAAGCTGTTCTTCTTTATGTAGAAAATGAAATCCAGTCTTATACCCAGGAGATTTTGTATCTGCGGGATAAGGTAGTGGAAGAGGATACTCCTGTGTTTTTTATAGGTGAAGATATTCGGGGGCTTCGGGGAATCATTCCGGAACATATTATCAAGGAATTTTTTGAAAGGCCTGTCGATGTAAAAGTATCTGCAAAAAAGATAGACAGCTATCTCAAGCTTTACGGAAAGCATGTAAAGAAAAAAATTCTTGTGGTGGATGATTCCGGTGCGGTGCTTCGGAGTGTAAAGGCGTGGCTGGAGGAAAAATACCAGGTGATTCTTGCCAATTCCGGTGCAATGGCAATCAAGTATCTGGCAACAAACCGTCCGGATCTTGTTCTGCTGGATTATGAAATGCCTGTGGTGGATGGTCGGCAGGTACTGGAGATGATGCGGACCGAAATGGAGTTCAGCAATATACCGGTGATTTTTCTGACCAGTAAAAATGATAAGGAAAGCATAATGAAGGTTATGGAGTTAAAGCCAGAGGGATATATTCTGAAAAGCACGCCGCCGAAGCAGATTCTTCAGGAGATTGACATTTTTTTAACCGGGATGGATTTTAAAAAGTGAAAATCATGGTATGCAAATGTCAGAAAGTATAGTAAGATATATTTATCTGACATTTTTATTATAAGGAAGATGATTAAAAAGAAAATTAAGTGACGGAAGCAAATGAGGAGGACTGGGGTATGAGGACAAAAACAACAAACATCGTGCAGCCGGAAAATGAGGGGTTAAGCAGCAGAATCGGGAGGACATTTGCAACCATTCTGCGCCGTACACTTATTATCGTCTGTATGGAGTCAGTATTAATCAGCGGAATTTTGGCGGTTTTGTATATGCTGAAAGAAAACCAGAGTTCTGTGGTGGAGTATACACAGGAAGTGGATCAGGACATGCAGAGCAAGGTCAGTATGGTGGAGGCGATTGCATCCGGCATCAGCAGTGGAACCATTCAGGATAAAGAAGCGGTGCTGGCTTATGTGGATGCCATGGTAGGCATGGATGATCAGATTTCTGCTGTATACAGCTGTTATGATGAGAATGTGACGGTTATGAGTGGCGGCTGGGAGCCGCCGGCTGACTTTGTTGTAACCGACAGAGCGTGGTATAAGGGAGCGCAGGCGAATCCGGATGAGGTATATATTTCAGAACCCTATGTGGATGAGAAGACCGGCGGAATCTGCATTACTCTGTCAAAGGCTACCTGCAAAGACGGAAAAGTTGCCGGTGTTGTGGGAATGGATATGTATATGGACAGTCTGGTTTCCGTGATTGAGAAGAGCTTTAAGTCCAACAGCTATGTTTTTCTGACAACAGCAGAGGGAACGGTACTGGTGCATCCAAATAGTGACTATGCGCTGACAGCGGACACGACACCCACTGTAAAAGAAATTAATTCAGGCAGATATCAGCCGATGATGAAGGGGGATTTAAAGACAAAGCTGTTTTTTGATTATAAGGGAGGCATCAAGTTTGGCGTTGGGGATACATCAGGTGTGACGGGCTGGAAAGTGATATCCGTGCAGCCGGTGTACTCGCTTCTTATCTTTCTTGCCATTATTATTGTTTTGAATGGAATTATCTGTGTTGTTATGATTTCCATTACCCAGAAAGACACCAGAGTAAAAATCGGCGGGCTGTTTAAGCCGTTAGAGTCTATCAGTGGAAAAATGACACAGGTAGCCCAGGGAAATCTTTCCGTTGTATTTGATGAGGAAAAGAATTCTGCGGAGATTGCCAGACTGACTGATTCCATCAATGAGACCATTGCCAGCTTAAAATTCTATATTGACCGGATTTCCGATACGGTTACAGCAATTTCTGATAAGGATCTGACGGTTACGGTTGACGGAGAATTTAAAGGAAGTTATGTGCAGATCAAGGAAGCCCTTGAGAGTATTGTCGGTAATCTGAACGATTCTTTCCACCAGATCGGAGAGGAGACTAAGAGCGTATTAGAATTTGCGGATAAACTGGCGGAAACGACAGAGAGTGTGGCACAGAGTGCCACCATGCAGAATGAAGCGGTTCTTCACGTGTCAGAGGATATGGCAAACCTGACAGAACAGACCAGACAGATTACAGAACATGCAGTCAGCGTAAGGGATAATGCCGAGACTACAAAGGAACATCTGGAAACCGGAAATCAGGAGATGGCAGAACTGGTAACGGCAATGGAAAGCATAGACCGCTGTTATAGTGAGATTGCGGGATTTGTGGGAGAAATTCAGAGTATTGCATCCCAGACCAACATGCTTTCCTTAAATGCCTCCATTGAGGCAGCCCGGGCAGGGGAAGCAGGAAAAGGCTTTGCAGTTGTTGCAGATGAGATCAGTGCCCTTGCGGATTCCAGCCAGAAAGCAAGTCAGAATATCCACAAGCTGATTCAGGAGTCCATGGATGCGGTCTCCACAGGAAAAGAACTGGTGACAGCAACATCAGATACGATTCAGCAGGGTATGAAGGATTCCGTTCTTTCCAAGCAGCATATGGATGAAATCGTTGATTTTGTAGAGAAACAGCAGCAGGCAATCGAGGATGTGAACGAAGAGTTAAAGGAGGTTGCAAAGGCAGTAGAAAACAATGCGGCTAGTGCACAGGAAAATACTGCCATCAGCCAGCAGTTAAATGAATGTGCCCAGAGTTTAAGACAGATGGCAAATTCCTTTACCCTGCGGTGATATCATAATGGAACATCTTCCCCCAAACAGAGTATACTAAAATGGAATGGGAAGAAAGCAGGAAACAAAAATGAAAGAATTATATCCGGGCGATCAGGGAACCATGGTTATGTATCTGCAGCTGGCACTCAAAAGAGCAGGGCGGCAGCTGGCAATTGATGGAATATTTGGTCCAAAAACCTGTGAAGCTCTGGAGAAATTTATGGGCAGCGACGGGAAATGCGCGGTAAAAGACGCAGAGTGGAACCGTTTGCTGCCCTATTTACGTGGATATACGATGCATACCGTAAAAGAAGGGGATACGCTCTGGAAAATCGCAAAGATGCATGGCACCTCTGTGGATGCC
This sequence comes from Agathobacter sp., assembly GCA_022772675.1. GTDB lineage: Bacteria > Bacillota > Clostridia > Lachnospirales > Lachnospiraceae > Roseburia. Next base: position 20,931 of record JALEZW010000055.1, read on the forward strand.
ATTACAGAAGCAAATCCGGGTATTCAGGAAAAACAGATGAACGTTAGCAGCACGATTGTGGTGCCTTTTGCATTTGAACTGGTAACAGAGGAGGTCCCATACTCTTCCCTGCTGGTGGGATGGATCATAGAGGGGCTTCAGGCCCGGTATCCGTATCTGCAGTCTGGAAGCATTGGTAGAAGTGTGATGGGGGAACCTATCTGGTTCCTGCGTCTGGGAAATGGACCTATGGAAGTCTGTTATAATGCCTCTTTTCATGCCAACGAGAATATTACGACACCGGTGCTGTTAAAATTTGCGGAGCAGCTGCTGAGGGCATATGCAATGGAAGATACCTATGAAGAAGTATATCCGGAGCATCTGTTTGAAGAATTTTCTCTGTTTCTCATACCCCTTGTCAATCCGGATGGGGTAGATCTGGTGAACGGACTGTTAGAGGAAGGTTTTTTTTACCGCCGGGCACTTCGGATTGCACAGGATTTCCCGGAAATTCCTTTTCCAAATGGATGGAAGGCAAACCTCCAGGGGGTAGATTTGAACCTTCAGTTTCCGGCAGGGTGGGAGATGGCAAAAAAAATCAAGTATGAACAGGGCTACGACCGCCCGGCTCCCCGGGATTACGTCGGAATGACACCCCTCAGCACGCCGGAGAGCATTGCAGTATATGAGTTTACGAGAAACCATGATTTTCTTCTGATTCTTGCCTACCATACCCAGGGAGAGGTAATCTACTGGAAATACCTTGATTATGAACCGGAGAATTCCAGACGGATTGGGGAATATTTTGCACAGGTAAGCGGTTACCGGCTGGAAGAAACACCGTCGGAATCCGGCTATGCAGGGTATAAGGACTGGTTTATTAAGGAATATATAAGACCGGGGTATACCATTGAGGCAGGACTTGGAATCAATCCGCTTCCGATGGAACAGTTTCCGCAGATATATAAGGACAATGTGGGAATATTAATCGGTGGCATGACCATGCTGGAATAAATAAAAATAAAACAGGCAGGGGAAAATCACTCTGCCTGTTTTGCTGTCTGGTATTCTTCATATATTTTTTTGATACGGTTATAGATGGAACTGCCCTGGTTATTGTCAAATGCTTTGATCAGTGTATTATTTAATTCAAGCTTGGAAGGACACTCATCTACGGCCTTATAGATGCTGGTATATTTGCCGGCCGGAAGCTTTTCCTCCTTTAAAACAGTGCGGAGCTTCTTACGGAAGTTTTCCGGCAGTTTCCGGGACTGGGCTGCAGTTTCCGGAATTTTTGGTTTCTCTTTATTTTCGGAAGCCATCGGTTGTTCTTTCTGCTTGGAAATCACAGGGCTTTTCTTTTTTTTCTTCTTCTTTTTCTTTACAGAAGGGGGTTCATTTCCTGCCTTCCCGTCGGATACTGCAATACTTGGGCAACGACAGATTATCAGATTCCGTTCCGTCCAGAAATCCACGATGCTGTCATAGCCGGTATCATTGGTGATGAGATAAACAGGTCCCTTTTCGCCCTGCCCAATCAGATATCCCAGATAAGTAGCCAGCTGGAAATCCAGATAATTTTTGGCTGTCTTATGGGTTTCGATATATTCAATCTTTGCTTTGGAGGCCATCATTTCCACATGGGTATCAAAGGGAATGGAGCGGATGCTGTCCCCGTAAAAAATAATCACATGGTCGGTTTCTTTTAACATTTTTATATTGGTAACGCCATCATTATGGACATTTTCATAATCTACCAGATAAATTCCCATAGTATCCTCTTTTCCGAAAGGCTGATTTCTCTTTTTTAACGTTGTCATTATACGTCAAATCCATGAAATTGGCAAGGTTTCTCATGAAATGGGAAAAGCAGTATTGACGTATTATTGTGAAAATGCTACAATAATAGTAGATTTTTTGGTAAATTATAGTCATTATAGACAATGGAGGGAAAGACTATGAAAAATCTAAAAGTAAAGGTAAAATTAAACTTAATTCTTGCACTGGTCATTATCATTGTGGCAGTTGCCAGTTTTTTTTCTGTTGAAAACATGAATCTTGTCAAAAACCGGGCACTGAAAAGCATGGATGCTTCCACACGGACAAGTTACGACTCTTCCATTAAAGAACAGGTGGATTCGGTGCTTTCTCTGTTGAATGAGATGAATGAAGAGGTTAAGGCAGGAAAATATACATTGGATGAGGCAAAAGAGATTGCAGCAGATGAAGTACGGCAGATGAGATATGGAGATTCCGGCTATTTCTGGGTTGATCAGTCGGATGGAACCAATGTGGTTCTGCTGGGCAGTGAAACTGAGGGGACAAATCGTATGGAAACCAAGGATGCTGACGGATATCAGATGGTGAAGGAAATTATCCGTGTAGCGGTAGAAGATGGTGGCGGATATACGGATTATGTGTTCCCCAAGGAGGGAGAGACAGAGCCTTCTCCAAAACGGTCCTACAGTGCATATTTTGAACCATTTGACTGGGTGGTGGGAACCGGAAATTACACCGATTACATTGATGATCAGATTGCTGCAACAGATAAAGAATTTTCTGATTATACATTGAAAAGGACAACCATGCTTGTTGTATCATGTATCCTTCTCCTTGTAATCATTGCAGTACTTATTGTTGTTATTATCGTGGATATTTCAAAGGCATTACAGGAGGTTTCCAAAGATATTGAACAGATTGCAGAGGGAAATTTTGCAGTGGAGATCAAGAAATCTCTTGTATCACGAAAAGACGATTTTGGACAGCTGGCGTCTACGGTAGAGAGGATGAGACAGGCCGTTCGTGGGCTGCTTGCAAATGTGAAGTCTGAGACAGAAAATATTGATGCTGTTGTTGAGGACATTGGCCAGACAGTCTCTTCCCTGAATGGTGAGATTGAGGATGTATCTGCTACCACAGAACAGCTGGCCGCCAGTACAGAGGAGACTGCCGCTTCGGCAGAACAGATTAACGGCATGACGCAGCAGATGGATGGTGCGGCAAGGGAAATTGCACAGCGTGCACAGGATGGTGCAGAGGAAGCTGAAAATATTCATAGACGTGCGGAGAAGATAAAGCAGGATACCATTCTAAGCAGGGAAAAGACCTCTGAGATGTTGGCAGTGATCAGAGGCAGCCTGGAACAGGCACTGGAAGATGCCAAGGTTGTAGACCAGATTGGAGTATTGGCAGAGTCTATTCTGAATATTACAGGACAGACGAATCTTCTGGCACTCAATGCCTCTATTGAAGCGGCCCGGGCCGGGGAGGCAGGCAAGGGATTTGCCGTTGTGGCTGATGAAATCCGGGATCTGGCGGAACAGTCCAAAGAGGCAGTTTCCAATATTCAGGCAGTGACAGGGAATGTGAATGCTGCAGTGGGAAATCTGACATCCTATTCGAACCAGCTGCTTAACTTCGTGGATACGGATATTGTGGAAAGCTTTAACCAGTTTGAAAAGATGGCTGATGATTATAATATGGATGCTACAAAAATTAGTGAGCTGGTATCCGATTTTAGTGCGGCATCTGAGGAACTGGCGGCCTCCATCAGTAATGTTATGGAGGCAATTGACGGTATTTCCTCTGCCTCTAATGACAGTGCTGCAGGCACGACAAATATTGCCCAGAAGACCGTCTCTATTGCCAGCGGTTCGGCAGATGTCATGCAGAGGGCAAAGCACGCAGAGAGTTCTGCGGAGGAACTGAAGAAAAATGTGAATTGTTTTGTGATTGATTAATTGCAAAAAATACATAAACTACCGCTTTTTCCATTGTAAAATTGGAAAAGTGGTAGTTTTTTGTTGGGCCGTGTTCACAAAAATAACACAAATATTCCATGATTTACACACCGGTATGACATAAAATGTATAGGTAGAATTGTAAAAGTGAAATGTGTACAAAGCAGTTCACATCAGTAAAAAGGAGGGGCATTCCTTGATCGAGATCAATCATCTTGTGAAAAAATACGGGAATCATGTGGCTGTTGATGACTTATCTCTGGAGGTGGAGCCTGGAAAAATCTATGGATTTCTGGGACCAAACGGAGCGGGCAAATCAACGACTATGAATATGATTACCGGGTATTTAGGAGCCACATCCGGTGAAGTGAAGATTAATGGACACGACATCTTTAAGGAACCGGAAGAGGCAAAAAAGTGTATCGGCTATCTGCCGGAAATACCGCCGCTTTATGTGGACATGACTGTTCTGGAATATTTGAATTTCGCGGCAGAATTAAAAAAACTCGATAAAAAGAAACGAAAAGAGTATGTAACGTCTGCAATGGAGACCACCGGTGTGACAGAGGTAAAGGACCGTCTGATTCGAAATCTGTCCAAAGGCTATCGGCAGCGTGTGGGATTTGCCCAGGCGGTGCTGGGGTATCCGGAAATCATTATTCTGGATGAGCCTACCGTGGGGCTGGACCCCAAACAGATCATAGAAATCCGGGAACTGATTAAAAAACTGGGAGAGAACCATACCGTGATTTTAAGTTCCCATATCCTGACGGAAATTTCTGCCGTCTGTGATCATGTATTTATTATTTCCAAGGGAAAACTGGTGGCAAGTGATGCAACGGAAAATCTGCTGAGCTTAATGTCCGGTGCCCAGGAAGTCATGCTTTTGCTGAAACAGGGGGCTGAGGAAGCGGCTGAGCAGCTATTGGAAATTGAGAATGTAGAGCGGGTTCAGGTTACGGAGGAAAATACAAGGCTTATTGTCTATGCAAAGCAGGGAGCAGACGTAAGGGAGGAAATCTTTAGCACCATGGCAGAACATAAGATACCGGTACTGGAGATGCATACCGTCACGAAATCTTTGGAGGATGTGTTCCTTGAGCTTACCCAGGAAGGAGGTGCCAAGGCATGATCGCCGTATTGAAACGAGAATTCAAATCCTATTTTCAGAGTGTGACAGGATGGCTGTTTGTTTCCCTTTTGATGGCACTTTTCGGGTTGTATTTTTATGTCTATAATCTCAGACAGGGATACCCCTATATTTATAGTACATTAAGTGCCATTACAATTGTTTTTATGCTGGCTGTTCCGGTGCTTACAATGCGAAGCTTTGCAGAGGAAAGAAAGAGTAAGACGGATCAGCTGATGCTTACGGCACCGGTTCCCATCGGAAAAATTGTGCTGGGAAAATATCTTGCCATGGCAGCAGTGTTTACCATTGATATGCTGATTTTTTGTATTGCACCGTTGGTACTGAGAGCCTTTGGAACCGTTCCGCTGGGAGAAAATTACATAGCAATTTTAGCATTCTGGCTGTATGGATGTGCCTCAATCGCAGTTGGTATGTTTATTTCCGCCCTGACAGAGAGCCAGGTTATCGCAGCAGTGCTTACGTTTATCCTTTTATTTATCAGCTACATGATGACAGGCATTACAGGGCTTATTTCTGCGGACGGAAATATCCTGACAAAAATACTGAATTGCCTGGATCTTTATGCGCCTTTTGAAAAATTTTCCGGAGGCTGTCTTGATATTACGTCAATTCTGTATTATCTGACGGTAATTGTGCTTTTCAATTTCTTTACCGTGCAGGCTATCCAGAAACGACGCTTCTGCATAAGCATTAAAAAGCTTTCCGCAGGTGTGTTTTCCGTTTCTTTTATTGCAGTTGTCCTTGCCCTTGCAGTGGTTGTAAATCTGGCGGTAAATGCACTTCCTGCCAATATGACAGCCCTTGACTGTTCTTATTCCAAGCTGTATTCCATTACAAAGGAAACGAAAAATGTCATGAAACAGCTGAAGGATGACGTCACAATTTATGTGCTGGCGGCAGAGAAGAATAAAGATGAGCAGATCGACTCTGTATTAAAGCGGTATGAGGATCTTTCCGGACATCTTAGGGTAAAGTATGTAAACCCGGACAGTAAGCCCTATTTTTATAAAGATTATACGGATTCCGCTCCCACGGTAAACAGTCTGATTGTGGAGAGTAAACAGCGTTCCAGAGTGGTGGATTACTATGATATTTACCATTATGAATCCAATATGGATTATTCCATCTATTCCTATAATAATGAGCTGAAAGGTTTCGATGCAGAGGGGCAGCTGACCAGTGCAATCAGGTATGTAACAATGGACAGCGATGAACTTCCGGTTGTTTATCAGATTACCGGGCATGATGAGAGTGCGCTGGGCAGTGAATTTACAGAGGTGATTCGTAAGGCAAACATGACCTTGTCATCGGTGGAACTGTTAAATGAAAAAGAAGTTCCAAAGGATGCTGCGGCAATCATTATTAATGCGCCACAGAAGGATTTTAATGAGAATGATGCAAAGAAAGTGACCGATTATCTGAAAGCCGGCGGCAAAGCGATTATCGTAGGAACCTATTCAGAAAATGAGATGCCGAACTTCATGTCAATACTGGATACTTATGGAATCAGTTTTACTAAGGGCCCTGTTGCAGAAAATGATGCCAGACATTATTACAATATGGGAGGTCCCCTGTATCTGCTTCCGGATACCAACAGCAGTGAATTTACGGAGAGCTTGTCCGGCAGCTATATTTATATTCCGGTTTCTCTGGGAATTAAGTACCCTGAGACGGAAAAAGATACTGCAGACAGCACTCCGTCATATACATCCGTTGCCGATACCACAGAGGATTCCGTTGCAAAAAATGATCCGAATCATATGAAAGATTATTCCTTTGAAGAGGGAGATGAAAAGGGACCGTTTTCTGTGGGCCTTGCGGTGGAGCAAAAGGTGGATGATGAAAATACCACAGAACTTTTGGTATTTGGAAGTCCTTATGTATTCAGCGACGAGGCAAGTCAGATGACCGCAAATAATGCCGGAATGTTTTCTGACTGTATCAGCAGTATGATTCCGGAAACTGAGGCAAAGGGGAGCGTGATTCCGGAGAAAGAATATACCCTTGGGACCCTAACGGTGAACGCTTTATCAGCGGTATTGATTGGATTATTTACCGCTATCCTGATTCCCATCCTCATTCTTGCAGCCGGAATTGTGATTTTTGCAGTAAGGAGAAAAAAGTGATGAAAAAACAGAAAATACAGATGTTAGTCATTGTAATCCTTCTGGTTATCTGCATTGCGGCATATATTTTGATCAGCCGCAATGCAGTCGGACTTGAGTCTACCGAGAGTGGCGGTCCGAATGCAATGATGGAAAATGTGACAGAGAGCGTGGCAGAGCATGAATGATTATTTTGAGTCGGTGTTTAGATTTGCCTTGTCTTTCAATGAACGGTTCCCCTCAGGGTGTTCCATTCTAAAATCCTCGGCTTTCTGTTTTTCTTCGTCTGCATTTTTTTTGATCAGACGGTAGATAAAGCTGTAGGCCCAAAGAAGCACCGGAATGACAACGGAAGCGAAGACAGATGCCATGAACACGCGCATGGTGGCAGTGTTGTCCGTAATGGCACAGATTAAGGTAATGAGGTAAAGCGACACTAAAAGAATAATGCCTGCGATGGCGAGAATACGTTTTCCTTTTTTCATGGAAACCTCCTTAGTCTCAGGTCTCATTTTAGAATCGTGCTTCTGAAATGGGGTTTCATAGTCACCGGCACGATTCCAAATGGGAGTTTTCAGTGAATCTGCATGTAACTATAGCGGAAAAGTCAGATTCCGTCAAGGATTACTGAAAATAGTACTTGTAAAAAGTGTATCTGTTTTGTTATAATAGGAATACATGCGAGCCGGCATGTAAATTCGTAAGTGATAAAGGTGGTATAAAAATGGGTATTTTACAGGATTGGCAGAAGATTGCCTACAATGACAAAGCAAGTCAGGCTGAATTACAGAAATTCTGGCAGAAATATTTCCTGTTAGAGAAGGGGGTTTACGAGAAGCTTTTGACAAATCCGGATGAAGCAGTTGTGGGAACCGTGAAAGAACTTGCAGAGAAGTACGGACTTTCCATTCTGGAGATGGCAGGATTCTTAGATGGAATCAATGACAGCTTAATTACGCCTAATCCGATTGACACCATGGACGAGGATACTACAGTCAGTCTTGCTTTTGACAAGGAAAAACTGTATAAGAATATGGTGGATGCCAAGGCTGACTGGTTATATAATCTTCCCATGTGGGATGATATTTTTGATAAAGAGACAAAGCACAGACTTTACATGGAACAGAAGAAGTCCGGTACCGTGATCGTAGGAAAGAAAGTCGGACGTAACGATCCATGTCCATGCGGCAGTGGCAAGAAATACAAATACTGTTGCGGAAGAAATTAAAAAAATTTGTTTTTGTACTTGATTTTATGAATAAAGTACATATAATAGAGTTAAAGTAAATAACACAAAATACGTAGACGAGACAAGTAAGTTTTTGGAATCTGACAGAGAAGGCTGCCTCCTTAAGGAGTGCTGAAAGCAGCTCCGGTGATCATTTACTGAAGACCAGCTCCGAGTGACCCCAATCCGGTCCGGTGATTCCGTTATCATCTTTAGAGGGATTCTGCCGTATGGCAGGATAACTGGGGTGGAACCGCGAGTAATCGTCCCCGGTATCGGATATATTTCTGATACCGGGGCTTTTTTAGTGAACAGATATGAATTGTTTCGAAAGCAGTAAGTTGTGTTAAGCGTAAAAATAAAACAGGAAAGGAGAATCATATGAAAAAAATCAAAGAATATCTGGAAACATTATCTGAGTCTGTAACCATAACCAAAAAGGAAAAACTTATGACGGTTGCAATCGCAGCGCTTTCGGGAATGGTTCTTGGAATGCTTCTTTCACCGAGAAAAACAACCAGTATCTGCTGCGGAAACGACAATGGAAATTATTATCCCTCCGATGAAGATCATTTCGATGATGAGGAATTTGACGCGGATGATGAGGAAGAACTTAGATTCAATTAAAGGATAAAGGAGATATAACAATGAAAATCACATTAAAAGATGGTTCCATAAAGGAGTACAGTGAAGCAAAATCAGTTTATGAAATAGCAGAGGACATCAGTGCGGGGCTTGCCCGTGTGGCATGTGCCGGAGAACTGGACGGAGAGATTGTGGATCTTCGCACCATCATTGATAAGGACTGCAGCTTAAATATCGTGACTGCAAGTGATCCGGAGGGACTTCGTGTAATCCGTCATACTGCATCCCATATTCTTGCAGAGGCAGTAAAGCGTCTGTTTCCAGATGCCAAGGTAACCATTGGACCGGCAATTGATGACGGATTCTATTATGACTTTGATGCGGAACCGTTCTCAAGGGAGGATCTGGATAATCTTGAGGCAGAGATGAAAAAAATCATCAAGGAGGGGCATGAGATTAAAAGATTTACCCTCCCGAGAGCCGAGGCAATCCAGTTTATGCAGGAGCGCAACGAGCCATATAAGGTAGAGTTGATCGAGGATCTGCCCGAGGATGCAGAGATTTCTTTCTATGATCAGGGAGGATTCGTGGATCTCTGTGCAGGCCCTCATCTCATGAGTACCAGGGGAGTAAAGGCGTACAAACTGATTTCTTCCTCCATGGCATATTGGAGAGGTGATTCTGACAAGGCAAGACTGCAGAGAATTTACGGAACCGCTTACAACAATAAAGAAGAACTGAAGGAGCATCTGGATAAACTGGCAGACGCAAAGATGCGCGATCACAACAGACTTGGCCGGGAGATGGGATTGTTCACCACCGTGGATGTGATTGGACAGGGACTTCCGCTTTTCACCCCAAAGGGAACTAAGATAATTATGAAATTACAGCGCTGGATTGAGGATCTTGAGGATAACGAATGGGGATATGTCAGAACAAGGACTCCTCTGATGGCAAAGTCGGATCTGTACAAGATTTCCGGACACTGGGATCACTACAAGGATGGTATGTTTGTTCTGGGAGATGAGGAGAAGGACAAAGAAGTATTTGCACTTCGCCCGATGACCTGCCCATTCCAGTATTATGTATATAAGAATGAACAGCATTCCTACAAGGACCTTCCGTACCGTATGAGCGAGACCTCCACATTGTTCCGCAGTGAGGATTCCGGTGAGATGCACGGACTGACCCGTGTCCGTCAGTTTACAATCTCTGAGGCTCATCTGGTCATTCGTCCGGATCAGGCAGAAGAGGAGTTAAAGAGCTGTTTTGACCTGGCTTACTATGTACTTTCCGTACTGGGACTGGAAAAGGATGTGACCTTCCGTTTGTCCAAGTGGGATCCGAACAATAAAAAGAAATACTTAGGAGATGACAATTACTGGAATTCTACCCAGCAGGCACTTCGTGATGTCTTGCATGAAAAGGGTGTTTCCTTTGTGGAGGCTGACGGTGAGGCTGCATTTTACGGACCGAAGATTGATATCCAGACAAAGAATGTGTACGGAAAAGAGGATACGATGATCACAATCCAGCTTGACTGTGCCATTGCTGATAATTTTGATTTGTATTACATTGACCAGAACGGAGAGAAGATAAGACCTTATATTATTCATAGAACTTCTCTTGGATGTTATGAGAGAACGCTTGCATGGCTGATTGAAAAATATGCCGGTAAGTTTCCGACATGGCTGTGTCCGGAGCAGGTACGTGTGCTTCCAATTTCCGAGAAATATGCGGATTATGCAAACAAAGTTGCTGCTGAATTAAAGAAAAATGGTGTGGATGTTACCGTGGATGAGAGATCTGAGAAGATTGGCTATAAGATTCGCGAGGCACGTATGGACAGACTTCCATATATGCTGGTTGTAGGTGCACAGGAGGAAGCGGATGGAACCGTTTCCGTAAGGAGCCGCTTTGCAGGAGACGAAGGAGTAAAGACTCTTTCTGAGTTTATCAGCCAGATCTGTGAGGAAATCCGTACCAAAGCAATCAGAAAAGAAGAACCACAGGTACAGGAAAAGCCAAACGCTTAAGGGATTCTGCCGGAAAACGGTGGGAAGCAGGATGCAGGGCAGGCCTGAATAGGTGACGAATTTGTGTACATACTATTCCGGTAACACCCTGGGGCTTTAAAAAGCCACAGGGAGATTATCAAATTACAGGAGGTATGTATTCATGACAAAGCTGGATTGTAATGTAGTAAACTGTGCTTACAACGAGGATAACTGCTGCAGGAGAATGGAGATTCAGGTGGAGGGTATGAAAGCAAAAACTTCATCGGAAACCAGCTGTGGCAGCTTTGCTCCAAGAGGCTGCGGCTGTGCAAGGGCAGAGGTTACGGAGCCGAAAAAGGAAACCGAGGTTGCCTGCGAGGCCTGCGAATGCCGGTTTAACCGTGAGAAAAAGTGCAGCGCAAGCCATATCGGGATTGCCGGCGGTCATGCAGACTCAAGCAGAGAGACGGAGTGTGGAAGTTTCGAGTGTCACTGCGCATAACAGACTGCTATGTAAATAATCACATGCATAAATTTCGCCCGCACACGCAGAATGGCTGCGTATGCGGGCGGAACATTGCAGATTTAGAGAAATTAAGAGGTATTTCATGGACTACAATATTAATTTTCCCCATTTACATATTTATCTGAATCATGTGGGAAAAAATATCATGATTGGTAATTTCCCCATTGCATATTATGGAATAGTAATTGCACTGGGAATGATGGCAGGACTTGGGATTGCCTGCTGGATGGCAAAAAAGACCGGGCAGGATACAGATACCTATTCTGATCTGGCACTGATTGCCATTGTCTGTTCCGTAATCGGTGCACGTATCTATTATGTTGTGTTCCGGTGGGATTTATATAAGGATGATCTCCTCAGCATCTTTAACATAAGACAGGGAGGACTGGCAATTTACGGCGGAATCATTGCCGCAATTATTACGGTGTTTGTGTTTTCTAAGGTGAGAAAGCTGTCCATGGGCCTTTTATGTGACACAGCGGGGCTTGGACTTATTTTGGGACAGGTGATCGGCCGGTGGGGGAATTTCTTTAACCGGGAAGCCTTTGGGGGCTATACAGACAACCTCTTTGCCATGCAGCTTCCCCTTTCCGCAGTACGTTCCACGGAAGTTACAGCAGAACAGCTTGCCCATGTGGTGGAGAGTGGTGGAGTAAGCTATATCCAGGTTCATCCGACTTTCCTTTATGAGTCCCTGTGGAATCTGGCATTACTGGTGATTCTTATCCTGTTTACGAAACATAAAAAGTTTGACGGGGAAGTTTTTCTTCTTTATCTGATGGGATATGGCATTGGCAGGTTCTGGATTGAATCTCTGCGCACGGATCAGCTTCTGATTCCGGGAACAGCGTGTCCGGTTTCCATGGTGCTTGCAGCAGCACTTGTGGTGGTATCGGCTGTTTGGATAGTGGTTTGGCACATACGGGCCTGCCGGAGAAAAAACAATGAAAGTGGAGCAGAAGTGGAGGAAAACAAAAGCAGTGGAGAGGAGTAAACCACGGAATTGATAAGCTTCATAAAAGAGAGATCGTTTGCAAAATATTGCGGACGGTCTCTTTTTTGTGCCTGAAAAAGGGCACCACCACAAGATGTTGAGGCTGTTGTGAAATACTGGCAAACCTTGAAAAACCCTTGATTTTTCGGTGGTTTTGGAGTATTATGGTTACACAGTGGTAGAAAGTGGTGAGACTGGGATGCTAAGTGGTATGAAGTGGTGGATAAGTGGATAAACTCGTGGATAATTATTTGAGGTTTCCAATCGATAAGCCATATCTGAAAAAGGAAAAGGAGGTGAGTCTGCCATGTTTATGGGTGAATACAATCATTCCGTCGATGCAAAGGGCAGACTCATCGTTCCTTCCAAATTCCGCGAACAGCTGGGAAATGAGTTTGTAGTGACCAAGGGTCTGGACGGCTGTCTGTTCGTTTACTCCCAGGAGGAGTGGGCGAGAATCGAAGAAAGTCTCCGGGAAAAACCACTGACTTCCAAAGATGCGAGAAAGTTCATGAGATTCTTTTTTGCAGGAGCAGCTACCTGCGAGGTGGACAAGCAGGGAAGAATTCTTCTTCCTGCAAATCTCAGGGAATATGCAGGAATTGAGAAGGAAGTTGTTTCTGTGGGCGTATTCAGCCGTGTGGAAATCTGGAGCAAAGAGAGATACCAGGAGAACAACGACTTCGATGATATGGATGAAATTGCTGAGCATATGGCAGATCTGGGAATTACGATTTAAAGGAGCGTCCGGATGGAATTTAAGCATACTTCGGTATTGTTAGAGGAGACAATTGAACAGCTGCATATTAAACCGGACGGGATTTATGTGGACGGCACCCTGGGAGGCGGCGGACATTCTTTTGAAATCTGTAAGAGACTTACCACCGGAAGACTGATCGGCATCGATCAGGATGAGGATGCCATTGCAGCGGCGACTGAGAGACTAAAACCTTACAAAGATTGTGTGACCATTGTGCGGAGCAATTACGCACAGATGGCTGAAGTGCTTCATGATCTGGGAATCCACAGTGTAGATGGAATTATTTTGGACCTTGGAGTTTCCTCTTTTCAGCTGGACACTCCGGAGCGCGGCTTTACATACAGAAGCGAGGATGCCCCTCTTGACATGCGGATGGACAGGCGTCAGAGGATGACTGCCCATGATATTGTAAATAACTACAGTGAGTCGGAGCTGTACCGGATCATAAGAGATTACGGGGAGGACCGTTTCGCTAAGAATATTGCAAAGCATATCGTGCAGGCGAGAAAAGAAAAGCCCATAGAGACAACGGGAGAGCTTAATGCCATTATCCGTGGTGCAATTCCCATGAAAGTGCAGGCAACAGGCGGACATCCTTCTAAGAGAACCTATCAGGCAATCCGTATTGAGTTAAATCATGAACTGGATGTACTTCGTGATAATCTGGATACGATGATTGACCTGTTAAATGATGGTGGAAGAATCTGCATCATTACCTTCCACTCATTGGAAGATAAGATCGTAAAATCCAATTTCAAGAAAAACGAAAATCCATGTATCTGCCCCAGTAATTTTCCGGTTTGTGTATGTGGGAAGAAATCAAAGGGACATGTGGTGGGGCGGAAACCAATTCTCCCCTCCCAGGAGGAATTAGAGAGAAACAGCAGATCCAAAAGTGCGAAATTACGTGTATTTGAGAGAATGACAGAATAAATTGAGGCGGAAAGAAGGAAAGCAGTATGACGAAAAACTATTACATAAATGGAAATACCGTAAGGGAACTGGATTCGCCGGTTCGAGGAGGGAGAAAAACAAGAGAAGAAATTGAGGAGACCAGACGCCGGAAAAACAGGAGAAATGCCATTCGCAGAAACAGACAGCGTGCCATGGAAATGAACCGGGGCTTTGTTGTGTTTCTGACAGTCTGCGTACTTGTTACCGCTTTTACCGCAGCTGCCTTTGTACAATTACAGGCACAGATGACAAACCATATGAGGAATGTTGCAAATCTTGAAAGCCAGGTTATTGATCTTCGTGCGGACAATGATGTGCGCTACAAGAAGCTGACAACCTCCGTGGATTTAAACCATATCAAAAAAGTTGCAATGAAAGAGCTGGGAATGTCTTACCCTTCTAAGGATCAAGTGGTATACTATACTGTAGATAATAACAATTTCATGGATCAGTATGAGGATATCCCGAAATAACAGGAGTAAGACGTGAAGAGAAGAAAGAAAAAGAAACCGGTACAGAAATTCAGAGGGTATATGCGCACAAAGCTTATGGCACTGTTTTTGATCTTAAGTGCAGCACTTTGTTTTCTGATTGGAAGAATTACCTGGATAGAACATAAAAATGGGGCGGCCTACGAAAAGAAGGTCCTGTCGATGCAGTCATACGACAGCAAGACAATCCCGTACCAGAGAGGCGATATTGTGGATCGTTCCGGTACGGTTCTTGCTACGAGTGTGGCTGTTTATAATGTAATTTTGGACTGTACAGTGGTAAATGACAAAGAGGAGTATTTAGAGCCTACGCTACAGGCACTTACCAGCTGTTTCCCGGAGCTTAAGGAAAGCGAGATCAGGGATATCATCAGGACGAAAAAGGACAGCCGCTATGTGGTTCTTGCAAAAAAGGTGCCTTATGAGGAGGTACAGCCCTTTATTGAACTGCAGGATAAGGTGGATAAAAAGGGCGTGAAGGTCAACCCGGATATAAAGGGAGTCTGGTTTGAAAAAGAGTACCAGAGAGAGTATCCCTACAATTCCCTGGCAGCATCCGTGATTGGATTTACCTCTGCCGGAAATGTGGGAACCACAGGTCTTGAAAATTATTATAACAGCACCTTAAATGGAGTGAACGGCAGAGAATACGGGTATCTGGATTCCGACAGTGATTTTGAGAAGACAGTCATTGCAGCCAGGGACGGCGATACCATTGTTACTTCCATTGATGTCAATATCCAGTCAATCGTAGAAAAGAAGATTGAGGAATTTAATAAGAAATATAAAGACAATTACTTTAAAGACGATGGAAGTGTGAATACCTCTGTCATTGTGATGAATCCCAATAACGGGGAGATTTTAGCCATGGCAGACTATCCGTTTTTTGATCTGAACAATCCAAGAGATCTTACAGGCATTTATTCTGAGAGTCAGATTGAAAAAATGTCGGATGATGACAAAATGAATGCGTTAAATGAGTTGTGGCAGAACTTCTGTGTAACGGCAACCTATGAGCCCGGTTCGGTACAAAAGCCTTTTACTGTAGCGGCAGGACTGGATACCGGAACCATAAATGACAAGATGACCTTTGTCTGTGATGGAGGAGAACAGTTTGACCGCTGGGTCAGATGCGTTAACAAAAACGGACACGGTGTTGAGACAGTGAGAAAGACTCTTATGGATTCCTGTAACGATGCCATTATGCAGATGACCTATAAAATTGGAAAGAAAAATTTCTCCACTTATCAGGCAAATTTCGGTTTTGGCCAGAAGACGGGAATCGACCTTCCGGGTGAGCCTAACACCTCTTCTTTGATTTATAAGGAAGAAGATATGAAGCCGGTAGATCTGGCAACAAACGCATTTGGTCAGAACTATAACTGTACCATGATACAGATGGCATCCGCTTTTTCGTCTCTTATAAATGGCGGAACTTATTATCAGCCCCATGTAGTGACGAGAGTTACAGATGCTTCCGGCAATACGATTTCCACAGTGGAACCCAAGGCGGTAAAGCAGACCGTTTCCCAAAGCACCAGTGATCAGATAAGGGATTATCTCTACAGTGTAGTCAGCGAAGGAACCGGCGGGACCGCAAAAGTGGATGGTTATTCCATGGGTGGAAAAACCGGAACTGCGGAAAAACTGCCGCGAAAAAACCATAAGTATCTTGTGTCTTTTATGGGCTTTGCACCATATGAAAATCCCCAGCTTGTGATTTACTGCACAGTAAATGAGCCCAATGCAAAGGACGAGGCCCACAGCTATTTCGCCCAGAACATTACAAGAGAAATTCTTAAGGAAGTTCTTCCGTATATGAATATCTATCCGGATGAGAAGAAGACCGGTAAAAACAAAGGGCTGGATGTTACTGGAGAAAATGCCCAGTACACCGGAAAGAATGACGGAACTGCCTCCAGAGACGGGGAGAAAAAGAAAGAGACGGAGTAATTAGGAATTGCCCCATTTTCATAAGCTGATAAAAAGAAGTTAAGCAGGCAGCATATGGAAAGGAATAAAACCTTTCACCGGAGAAAAATATGCGTAATTTTCTTTGTGGTGGCAGCGTGCGCCTTTGGCCTTATGGGAAGACTGGGATATCTGATGCTGGTGCGGGGGGATTATTATGCCACACTGGCAAAGGATTTACAGCAGCGGGAGAGAAAAATTAAAGCTGCACGCGGAAAAATTCTTGATAAAAACGGAGTGGTACTGGCAGGAAATAAATCTGTCTGTACCATTTCTGTTATCCATAATCAGATCAGGGATCCGGAGGCAGTCATTTCCATGCTCTGTAAGGAATTACATCTTCCGGAGGAAAAAGTAAGAAAGCGGGTGGAAAAATACTCTTCCATTGAGAGAATCAAAAGTAATGTGGACAAGGAAACGGGAAACCGGATTCTTGCCTATGGATATGCCGGAGTTAAGGTGGATGAGGACTATAAGAGAGATTATCCTTATGATACCCTGGCCTCTAAGGTACTGGGGTTTACCGGAGGCGACAATCAGGGAATCATAGGACTGGAAAGTGTTTACGATACCTATCTGCAGGGAAAGGACGGGATGATTCTTACCACCACCGATGCAAGAGGGGTTGAGGTAGACAATGTGGGGGAGGAGCGGAGAGAGCCGGTCCCGGGAGATGATCTGGTTACCTCGCTGGATTACAATATCCAGATGTATGCCATGCAGGCAGCAGAGAAGGCTTATCTGCAGAAAGAGGCAGATTCCGTCAGTATTATCGTGATGAATCCAAAGAATGGAGAGATTTCCGCCATGGTGGATTATCCGGAATTTGATTTGAATGACCCCTTTGAGCTGACAGAGGAATATAAGGAATATAAAGGAACTGAGAAGGAACAGGATGCCTGCAATCAGATGTGGAGAAATAAATGCATCAACGATACCTATGAGCCGGGTTCTACCTTTAAGGTGATTACTGCAGCGGCAGCCCTGGAAGAACATGTGGTTTCTTTGGAGGATCATTTTAACTGTCCGGGATATATCGTGGTGGAGGACAGAAGAATCCGCTGTCATAAAACAACAGGGCATGGATCTGAAACCTTTGTACAGGGAATTGAAAATTCCTGCAACCCGGTGTTTATCAACGTGGGACTCAGACTTGGGGCAGACCGGTTTTATCACTATTTTGAGCAGTTTGGCCTGCTGGGAAAGACCGGGATTGACCTTCCCGGTGAGGCGGCCACCATTATGCACAAGAAAGAAAATATCGGGCTGGTGGAGCTGGCCACGGTTTCTTTTGGCCAATCCTTTCAGATTACTCCGATTCAGCTTGCCACAACGATTTCCTCCATTATAAATGGCGGGAACCGCGTGACACCCCATCTGGGAGTAAGGGTTTTGGATGGGGACAAAAATATTGTAAAAACCTTTGATTACGGAGCAAAAGAGGGCGTGTGCAGTACAGAAACCTCCGAAACGATGCGTAATCTTCTGGAAAAAGTGGTTTCCGAGGGCGGTGGAAACAAGGCTTACATCGAAGGTTATAAAATAGGAGGAAAGACTGCTACCTCCCAGACACTGCCCCGTTCTGCACACCGTTACATCTCTTCCTTTATGGGATTTGCCCCTGCAGATGACCCGCAGGTTCTGGTGCTTGTCATCATTCGAAATCCCACGGGGGTTTATTATGGAGGAACCATTGCAGCTCCGGTTGCAAAGGAAATATTTGAAAACATACTGCCTTATCTTGAATTAGGGGAGTAAATCACGTATACTTATTTCATGTTCCAAGGAATATATGAATGGAGGCTGATAAAATGAAAATAGAAGATAAGAAGGTTTTAGTAGTTGGCGCAGGAAAAAGTGGAATTGCCGCTGCAGAACTTTTACTGGAAAAACAGGTAGAAACTGTTTTGTATGATGGAAATAAAGATTTTAACATAGAACAGCTGTATGAGAAAGAGCCAAAGTTAAAGGGGGTTCCGGTTTTACTGGGAGAACTCTCAGATGAACAGCTGCGGGAATTTGATATTGCTGTATTAAGCCCGGGTGTTCCGACAGATTTACCGGTTGTAGACCGGATGCGGGCCATGAATGTTGCAATCTCTGGAGAGATTGAGCTTGCTTACTCTTTTGCAAAGGGAAAGCTTGCCGCAATAACCGGAACAAACGGGAAAACAACCACCACGGCACTGACCGGGGAAATCATGAAAAGCTATTTTGAGGACGTCCGTGTGGTGGGGAATATTGGAATCCCTTATACGAATGAAGCGGCAACCATGACGGAAGATACTGTGACCGTTGCGGAAATTTCAAGTTTTCAGCTGGAGACAATCCACGACTTTCATCCGAATGTTTCTGCAATTTTAAATATCACACCGGATCATTTAAACCGTCACCACACCATGGACTGCTATATTAAGACGAAAGAGAACATTACGAAAAACCAGACAAAAGATGAGGTTTGCGTATTAAATTATGAGGATGAACAGCTTCGCAGCTTCGGTGAGAGTGCCGGGGTCCGCGTTGTGTGGTTCAGCAGCGGGAGAAAATTAAAGGATGGATTTTATCTGGAGGGAGAGGACATCTATTATGCAGTAGATGGAACAAACCGGCATGTGATCAATGTCAATGACTTAAATCTGCTGGGACGCCATAATTATGAGAACGTGATGGCAGCCTGCGCCATAGCTGTTAATTTTGGGGTTCCCATGGATAAAATCGTGGAGGTATTAAAACGCTTTAAGGCAGTTGAACACAGAATCGAGTATGTGACCGAGAAGCGGGGTGTGAAATTCTATAATGACTCCAAGGGAACCAATCCGGATGCAGCCATACAGGGAATCCGTGCCATGAACCGTCCGACTCTTTTAATCGGCGGCGGCTATGATAAGCAGTCGGAGTATGACGAGTGGATCGAGGCATTTGATGGAAAGGTGAAAAAGCTTGTACTGATCGGTCAGACAGCAGAGAAAATTGAGACCTGTGCCCATCGCCATGGATTTATGGATACTGTAAAATGTGAAACCTTTGAGGAGGCAGTTCATTATTGTTATGACCACGCTGAGGCAGGAGATGCAGTACTTCTTTCTCCGGCCTGTGCCAGCTGGGGAATGTTCCCGAACTATGAGGAGCGTGGAAGAATCTTTAAAGAAATTGTGCGTGGATTAGAGGAGTAGTGTTTCGTGTCGAGACGAGAGCGTGGAGAAAAGAAAACGACATATTTTGACTATAACCTGCTTTTTATCATCATTTTCCTGTTGTGCTTCGGGCTGGTCATGCTGTTTAGCACCAGTTCCTACACATCAGCAAACAAGTACGGGGACAGCGCACATTACCTGAAACTGCAGCTCCGTAATATTGCAGTGGGGCTGATTCCCATGTATCTGTTTGCAAAAATTGACTACCACTTTTGGAAAAAATTTGGTCTTTTCGCATACATAGCTTCTATTTTGCTCTGTGTGATGGTAATGCTTCCGATTCCCTTTCTGGTAAGAAGCTCCCATGGAAAAGCCAGATGGCTGAATTTAGGACCACTTAGTTTCCAGCCATCGGAGCTGGCAAAGCTTGCAGTAATCATTTTTCTTGCAATGCTTCTGGAGCGGATTCTCAAACAGCTGGATCAGTTCCGGAATGTGATCAAGGTTATGTTAATGCTGATACCGTTATTTGTGGTGGTAGCCGTCAATAACTTAAGTACGGCCGTCATTATTTTTGCAATCGCAGGCTGTATGCTTTTTGTTGCAAGCCGGAAGGTCTGGCCTTTTGTGGGGATTGCAGGAGCCGGAGTGGGACTGATTGCCGTGTTTACTTTCTGCGTCGGATACCGCAGCACCCGTGTAGATGCATGGCTGCATCCGGAGACGGCAGGAGATGCGGGACTTCAGCCGCTGATGGGGCTTTATGCCATCGGTTCCGGCAAAATATTCGGAAAAGGATTAGGACAGAGTCTGCAGAAACTTGGAAATGTGCCGGAAGCACAGAATGATATGATCTTTTCCATTATCTGTGAGGAACTGGGATTGTTTGGTGCAGTCTGTGTAATTCTTCTATATGTACTGTTGCTGTGGCGCATGATGGTAATCGCAAATAATGCTAAAGATCTGTATGGGGCTCTTCTGGTATCCGGTATTATGTCCCACATGGCAATTCAGGTAATCTTAAATATCGCGGTTGTGACCAACACGATTCCAAACACAGGTGTAACCCTTCCCTTTATCAGCTATGGAGGAACCTCACTGGTGTTCCTTATGGCGGAGATGGGGCTGGCCCTTAGTGTGTCCAGGGGAATACATTTAGATTCGATCAGGTGACGAAATGATTAAAGAAGAGAGAAGAAAGGCAAAAAAGCGAAAAAATATTCTGCAGACCATACTTGCGGTGCTGATTGTGATTGCTTTTTGCGTGGTAATTGTTCTGACCGTTTTTAAGGTAAAACATGTGGAGGTGGAGGGAAATAAGCTCTATGATTCCAAGGTGATCGAAAAGGCAGTGCTGAATGACGAATATTCCTGGAATTCCCTCTATGTTTTTTTGAAATATAAGTTTGTGGATTCGGATAAACTTCCCTTTGTGGATACGTTGGAGATCAGCTTAAAGAATCCCCGGACATTACATATCACAGTTTACGAGAAGGGTATCATGGGATATCTCTATGTGCCGTCCATTAGTAAAAATGCCTATTTTGATAAAGATGGAATTGTGGTGGAAACATCTTCCCGGGAGATTGAGGGGACACCGCAGATTCTCGGGATAGACTGTAAAAAGATTGTATTGTATGAGAAACTTCCCGTTCCCAAAGACCGCCTGCACGAACTTTTGGTGTTGACACAGGCACTGAAACGGAATAAACTGATTCCCGACAGTATTACCTATGGCGGGGCAGATGAACCGGAACTTTCCTATGATAAGGTTCGGGTGGAGATGGGGTCTTTAAACCTGCTGACGCAAAAGGTGGAGCGGCTCTCCAGGCTTCTGCCGGAGGTTTCCGGGATGGAAGGAACACTACATTTAGAGAATTGGACCGAAGAAACGACAAATATTGTGTTTGACAGAAAGAACGTTCCGAAAAAAGATGAGAAAAAATCATAAATTCCTGTTGATTATTTGTGGGAAAAATTATATTATAGACTATAAGAGTGTACATGAAACATGAAAAATGTTTCACAAAGCACAGGGCTTTAGGAAAGAGGAGGAAGAACCATGCTGGAGATTCAGACAACGGAGGCAGATACTAGTGCTAAAATCATTGTACTCGGTGTAGGTGGTGCTGGTAATAACGCTGTGAACCGCATGATTGATGAGAATATAGGTGGAGTCGAATTTATCGGAGTAAATACGGATAAGCAGGCATTACAGCTCTGCAAGGCTCCTACGTTGATACAGATTGGAGAAAAGCTGACCAAGGGACTTGGTGCAGGAGCACAGCCGGAGATTGGTGAGAAGGCAGCTGAGGAGAGTGCGGAAGAGTTGTCTGCAGCTGTGAAAGGTGCGGACATGGTGTTCGTTACCTGTGGCATGGGAGGCGGTACCGGAACCGGAGCAGCTCCTATTGTTGCAAAGATTGCCAAGGAGCAGGGAATCCTGACTGTGGGTGTTGTGACCAAGCCATTTAAATTCGAGGCAAAGAAGCGTATGATCAATGCCATTTCCGGTATTGAGAAGTTAAAGGAAAATGTGGATACACTGATTGTGATTCCCAATGACAAGCTTTTGGAAATCGTAGACAGACGTACCTCCATGCCGGATGCACTTAAGAAGGCGGATGAGGTATTACAGCAGGCAGTACAGGGAATTACAGACCTGATTAACCTGCCGGCACTGATTAATCTTGACTTTGCGGATGTCAAGACCGTTATGGAGAATAAGGGTATTGCACATATCGGTATCGGTAGTGCGAAGGGAGATGAGAAGGCAATCGAGGCCGTGAAACTTGCCGTTGCCTCTCCGCTTCTTGAGACTACGATTGACGGTGCAACCCATGTCATTATTAACATTTCCGGAGAGATTTCACTGGCAGATGCCAATGAGGCAGCCAGCTATGTGGAGGATCTCACCGGAGAGGATGCAAATATTATTTTTGGTGCGAAGTACGATGAGACCATGACGGATGAGGTTACAATTACGGTTATTGCAACCGGACTGGAGGGACCTGCGGGAAAGCAGACATCTACGGCAGCCGGAGGTATCGGCAACCGTATGGTTTATCCCAACCAGACCGTGACACGTAATCCCGGAACCTCCGGAATTGTAAACCGTGCACCATCCACAAGTAAACCTTTTTCGGGAGCAGGAACCACAGGCCGTACCTATTCTGGCGCAGGAACTACCACCAACCGATCGGTTTCGCCCACACCTTCTACATACTCCGGTATCCAGAAGCCGAAGCCTGTGGAGAGCAATGTAAAGCCTGTGGAGATTAATATTCCGGATTTCCTTAAGAACTCCAGAAGATAGGATTTTGTCAGATTCCGGCTATAATTTTTGAATTACAACCTCCTGTTTTTGCTAAATTATAAGGAATATTTTTTCTATAATAGCAGCAAAAGCAGGAGGTGATCTTATATCTATGTATTCTATATCGATATCTTTCTAAAACAGAATTTTCTCATGAATTTTCTTGTACTATTCCTGACATTTTTACTTAGTAAAACTGCAGTGAAACATCCGTATCTGCGCATTACGGCCTCGGCATTTCTGGGGGCACTTGTATCTGCCTTTATGCTGATAAGGTTACCCTATGGGGCAGCTCTGCTTGGAGTGGCTTTTTTTGTGATTCCTGTAATGTTATGGGGTTCCTTTGGAAAAGAAACAATAAAAAACTATTTGTTTCGGATGCTGGTAAGCTGGTTTTCTATTGTGCTGCTAAACGGGGTTGCCACAGCACTCTATAACCTGACCGGCATAAAAGCCCTCCATCTGTATTCCTGTCTGGTGGTTTTTGCAGTGGCGGCATCCCTTGCAGCTTCCGGTATAACTGGCATGAAAAGACAGCCGAAACGGCTGAATGTACATATTCTGCATCATGGCAGGAGCGTGGAATGCATCGGGTTTTACGATTCCGGAAATCTGTTAACCATTCCGGAAACCGGGGAACCGGTCTGTATTGCGAGTCAGGAATTGTTACAGCAGGTAACCGATGACGAAACCGTGAACCGGGAAATTCCATTTCGGGCACTGGGAACAAAAAACGGCAGAATTTCCGTGTATCAGATGGAAGAAATCAAAATAGAGGGAATGGGAAAGAAAAACAAAATTGAGAAAAAAGGTGTATGGTTCGGGATTGCAGAGCCGGGACTTCTTCTGGGGAAAGATTATCAGGTGATTTTAAATGCAGCCTTATTGGAACGGTTTTAGTACACCGAATAAAAAAGGTTCTGGTGTACTGTCTGGCAGTTGTGCAGATACCGCAAATACTGTAATGAAAAAATTTTAATGAATTTTAATTCAGGAAAGGAAAACAGTATGACATTGATTCAGAAATTATGGCAGAAACTCTGCCTTATTTTTACGGGAGATGAAGTCTTTTATATTGGAGGTTCAGAGGTGCTTCCGCCACCCCTTGAGAAAGAACAGGAAAACAAGTGTTTAGTTGCATTAAGCGGACTCAGTGAAAAAAAGGGAGATATGACACCGGAGGATGCGAAAAAAATGCTGATTGAGCACAATCTCCGGCTGGTGGTATATCTTGCCCGGAAATTTGAGAACACGGGAATCTGTGTGGAGGATCTGATTTCCATCGGCACTATCGGACTCATTAAGGGAATCAATACCTTTAATCCGGAGAAAAAGATTAAACTCGCCACCTATGCCTCAAGGTGTATTGAAAACGAGATTCTTATGTATTTAAGGCGGAATAATAAGCTAAAGCTTGAGGTTTCCTTCGATGAGCCCTTAAACGTGGACTGGGATGGTAACGAGCTTCTCCTGTCTGATATTTTAGGAACAGACGAGGACATTATCTACCGGGATATGGAGACGGAGGCTGAGATCGTCCTGCTTCGAGCAGCGGTAGATACCCTGGGCAAAAGGGAAAAAGAGATTATCTGCCTGCGCTATGGAATCGGCCGGAAAGATGGAAAGGAGATGACCCAGAAGGAGGTCGCTGACCTCCTTGGCATTTCCCAGTCCTACATATCCAGACTGGAGAAGAAAATCATGGTGAGGCTGAAGAAAGCTATTCAAAACAACGCTTAAGTATGATACAATGACAATATCAATGAAGTACGGGAAGGGGCGTTTTTATTATGAGGATAGAGTTTTTAGGGGCGGACCGGGAGGTAACGGGCAGCTGCCATTATGTGACTTTTGGGGAAAAACATTTTCTGGTGGACTGTGGAATGGAGCAGGGACCAGATCTTTACGTGAATCAGGAGATTCCGGTGAATGCGGCGACCATTGATTATGTGTTCATTACCCATGCACATATTGATCATTCCGGATTGCTGCCGCTTTTGTACAATCATGGATTCCGGGGGAAAATATTTGCAACCAATGCGACCTGTGAGCTCTGCAATATCATGCTTAAGGACTCCGCACATATTCAGGAGTTTGAAGCTGAGTGGAAAAACAGAAAAGCACGCCGGGCCGGTAAGCAGGAAGTGGTTCCCATGTATACCATGGAGGATGCACAGGGAGTATTGGAACACTTTGTTCCCTGCGATTACCATGAAGAAGTGCATGTCTGTGAGGGACTTAAAGTACGGTTTGTAGATGCGGGGCATCTTCTTGGCTCTTCATCCATAGAAATCTGGGTGACAGAGGGAGAGGAGACAAGAAAACTGGTATTTTCCGGTGATATCGGAAATGAAAACAGACCCCTGATTAAAGATCCGGAATATTTAACGGATGCAGATTATGTGATCATGGAGTCTACTTATGGCAGCCGGAATCATGATACACCGCCGGACTATGCGGTGGAGCTGGCGAAAGTCATGAATATGACCTTTACCCAGGGGGGAAATCTTGTCATTCCGGCATTTTCTGTCGGCAGAACCCAGGAGATGCTTTTTTATATGCGCCGGATCAAGTCGGAGGGACTGCTTCCTGAGTATCCGGGTTTTGAGGTTTACATAGACAGTCCTCTTGCAGTGGAGGCAACCAGTGTGTTTAATAAGAGTGTGGCCGAGTGTTTTGATAATGAGGCACTGGAGCTGATTCAGTCCGGTGTGAATCCTATCCAGTTTCCGGGACTTAAGGTGGCGGTTACCAGTGATGAATCCAAGATGATCAATTTTAATTCCAAGCCCAAGGTAATTATCTCTGCTTCCGGTATGTGTGAGGCGGGACGTATCCGCCATCATTTAAAGCATAATCTGTGGCGTGGGGATTCCACGATTCTGTTTGTAGGTTACCAGGTACCGGGGACGCTGGGGCATGCGCTGTTAAATGGTGCGAAGAAAGTGAAACTCTTTGGTGAAGAAATTGATGTAAAGGCAAGGATTGTCAATCTTCCGGGCATCAGCGGTCATGCAGACCGGGATCATCTGACGAAATGGATTTCCAGTTTTACCACGGCTCCGAAGAAAGTATTCGTGGTACATGGGGAGGAGGAGACCGCAGTCGGTTTTGCAGAGCATGTAAAAAACGATGTGGGCTTTGATGCCGTTGCTCCATACAGTGGGGATGTTTACGATCTACTGACGGGAGAACTCTTACAGGCAGGAAGCAGAGAACTGGTGGAGAAGAAAACCGTGCAGGGTGTTTACCGTGCCAAGACGGCTGCTTTCGACCGCCTGCTGATTGCCGGAGAGCGTTTGCTGGCGGTCATCCGTAAGTGCCAGGGTATGGCAAACAAGGATCTGGGGAAATTTGCAGATCAAATCAATTCACTATGCGATAAATGGGACAGATAATCTCATAACATTCTGATGAAATGGTAAATTGCAAAGGAAAGGGATAAATCAGGATGAGTAATTTACGAAAGAAAATGGTGATGAACCTGAAATATGGCGGAATTACTAAGGAGGAATACGAAGAACTGCAGGATGAGATCCTGGAAAAAGACCGAAGTTCCCTGCAGATGACAGCCATCTGTCTGGTGTTTATGTTTACCGGACTTTTTCTTGGAAGTCTGGTAAATAATCTGATGGCATCTAACAGGATTGCGTATGCCATGCTTTGGCTTTGTTTTGTGATTCTTTATCTGATTACCAAAAATCTGAAAAAGAAAAGCAAGTGGCTGGTTCTGCCTCTTTGGTATGGGGCAATGACGTATATGTTTGTGTATGCGGCAGTTCTTAATACGATTGTCAGGAATGATATTTCTGCTACAACATTTTGCATTATCATGATCGTTGCACCGCTTTTGATTCTGGATAGGCCATGGCGTGTGTTTAGTTATTTCACACTGGTTGTGCTGTTGTTTATCCCAATGGCTTTTCATTTCAAAAACGCATATCTGGCCTTTACGGATATGGTTAATATATTATGTTGTCTGTTTCTTGGAACGGTCATTCATTTTGGAATTATCCGTACGAAACTGTGGGAGATGATGCAGCGGCGTTATATTGAAAAGCAGAGGGATACGGACAATCTGACCGGCTGCCTGACCAAGGCTGCTTTTGAAAATCAGATGAAGCAGTGTCTGAAGGAGGATGACAATACCGGGGTGCTGCTGGTCATGGATGTGGATAAATTTAAAAGTATCAACGATAACTATGGACATACCTTTGGGGATTTGGTTTTACACACCTTTGGACAAAACCTTGCAGGGACATTTCCGCAAAGTTCGCTGTGCGGAAGGTTTGGAGGAGACGAATTTGTGGTCTGGATACCCGGAATTCTGACGAAAAAAGAGATTACGGAACATCTGGATGAACTGATGGGTCGGATTCATTCCATTAAAACACCGGATGGTAAGATTGTGATTACGTCAAGTATTGGGATTGCGGAATGCCCGAATAATGGAAAAACCTATCAGGAGTTATTTGAAAATGCAGATGCAGCACTGTATACTGCAAAGAATCTGGGAAGAAACCGCTATGTGTTCTGCCCGGATATGGGAAAGGGGATTTAAACTATGGTATATGACTTTGTTGTATTGAATTTTGCACCACTGACAGGACTTTTATTTCTTTTCATTTTCCTGCTCTGTAATGGGGAGGTGGAGAAAAGGAGACAGTATCTTTTTTATATTATTCTTGCGCTGGAACTTTTAGAAATGATTTTTTACAGTGCAGAATTTAAAACGGAAGCATTTGCGCATCCAACAGTGTGGCGGACATTATTCTCCGCACTGTGCTACAGTATTCGCCCGATGCTTCTGATTGGTCTGCTGTGTCTGTCTTTGCGTAAGGAGCTGTCAAAGCAGAAGTTTATACTCTTGTCAATTCCGGCAGTGATAAATATCCTTGCTTCATTTTCTGCATTTTTTACGGGAATTGTTTATTCCTATAATGCAAAAAATGAGTTGGTGCGTGGACCTCTTGGGTATACCATGCATGTGATTGTGTTTTTTTACCTCATTATGATGCTGATTTGCAGCATTCGTTCATGGGGGAAAGGGGTGGGCCTGGAAAACCTGATCATCCTTTCCGGTTTTGTGGTCGTTGTAATTGCGATTGTACTGGAAGCAGTTTTTTCGGTTCGAAGTCTGGGAAGATCTGCAATCGTCCTTTCTACGATTGCCTATTATCTCTATTTCCAGACACAGACCTACAATGAACAGCTTCGTGCCTATATGGAGAATACCATATCGACCCAGCAGGAGCATCTGCGGGAGATGAATGTTATCAGTGTTCTGGCAAATGAATATGTTACGGTCTGTTATGTGGATGTGAAAAAAGATATTGTGACTCCCTACAGAATTACGCCGGTTTTAGAGGAACGGTATGGGGAGGTACTGCGTTCGGGGGTTTCCTTTGAGCAGGTCTTTAAGGCGTATATCAATCACGATATTTATGAGGAGGATCGGAGTTTTTTCATGAATGTCTCGAAACTTCCGGATATGATTTCCTATCTGAAAGAAAACGGAAATCTTTCCAGAAAGTACCGTGTACTGCGTGAAGGCACCATGATTTACTGTGAGATGCGTGTGGAACTGGTTCCTAATGAAGATGGCACGGAAGATCTTGTTTTTGGATTTTCCAATAATGACTCCAGGGTCCGCCGGGAGATGGTTTACCAGAGTACGGTTAAGCAGGAAATTGATAAAGTGGAGGAGGCAAGAAAAAGCCTTTCCGGTATTGCAGAGCTGGCGGGGCAGCTGAAGGATGAAATAGAGGAGAAACTGTCGGGGTTGCAGTGATCCGGAGGGATACGCTAAATATGACAAGCTCCGGTACGGTTTAATTGAGAAATTTGGAGAATCGCCCGTACAATGAACCGATGGGGGCCGCACAAAGGTTAGATTCTCGAACTTTAGCTCACAGTCGATCGCCCTCAGCGAGAACCGGGCGAATCA
This sequence comes from Agathobacter sp., assembly GCA_022772675.1. GTDB lineage: Bacteria > Bacillota > Clostridia > Lachnospirales > Lachnospiraceae > Roseburia. Next base: position 49,811 of record JALEZW010000055.1, read on the forward strand.
TTCAGGTACTGGTACATATTCTTCAGGGCATTTTTCTCCAGGCGGGAAACCTGTGCCTGGGAGATATGGATTTCATCCGCTACCTCAATCTGGGTTTTTCCTTCAAAAAACCGGAGCTTGATAATCTGCTCGTCCCGCTTATTCAGATGGGAGAGGGCATCACTTAGAGACAGATCCTCCACCCAGTTATCCTCTTTATTTTTCTTGTCCGAAATCTGATCCATCACATAAAGAGTATCTCCGCCGTCGGTGTAAACCGGATCGAAGAGGCTTAATGGGGTCTGGATGGCATCCAGTGCATAGACGATGTCTTCAGCAGGAATACCGCTTTCTTTGGCAATCTCATCCAGCGTAGGCTCTTTCTGGGAATCTTTGGAGAGACGCTCTTTTGCCTGCATGGCCTTGTAGGCAATGTCCCTTAAGGAGCGTGGGATTCTGTAGCTGCTGTTGTCACGTAGATATCGACGGATTTCCCCCACGATCATTGGTACCGCATAGGTGGAAAATTTTACCCCTACATTTACATCAAAATTGTCGATTGCCTTCATGAGTCCGATGCATCCGATCTGAAACAGATCGTCCACATTTTCGTTGTGGTTGTGAAACCGTTTGATGACAGAAAGTACCAGACGAAGATTCCCTTCAATGTAGGTTTTACGTGCTTCCTGGTCGCCTTTTTGAATCCTGTCAAAGAGAGCCTCCTTCTCCTCATCTTTTAAAATTGGCAGTTCCGATGTGTTCACACCGCAGATTTCCACTTTATATGAAGACATAACAAGATTCCTCCGATAAATTTTTGGTTTCTATAGAATGATATGAGGGTCAAAAGGTATTTTGCCCCTCATTTGATACACGAATTGCTCCGTTGCTACGCAAGTCTTTGCTTCGCTCCGGTCGGCGCAAAGCAGACATCCACCGGATGTCTTGCGCCCCGCAATTCTACACACATTCGGAATCCGTTGATTTTCCAAGGTAAATCACTACTTCCTCATGTGCGTGCGGGTCAACAAGTCAGAGCTCTTATCCTGCAAGCAGGAACGAGTTCTGACCTTTTGACCCTTGTATCATAGAATAATCTTGTTCTTTTTTTTGCATTTTTATTCAGTTAATGTTATACTTTTCTCATGTTCGATGAAGGGGATTAAAATAGGAAAAATAAGGGAGGAACTTAATATGGATGAAGAAAAGAAAACAGTTGTAAACCCAAAGACGGAGAAAAAGAACGGGCCTGAGAGCGATGACTGGGCTACGGAGGCACTTCAGGAGATGGACGATTTTATTGAGTCCCAGGGAATTTACATCCGTCAATAGGATTCAAAGGCATTTCCTTATGAAGACAAAAGAAAATCGTATATGGCAAAGAGAGGACGAGGGCCTCTCTTTTTTCATACAGTAAATGGATATATATCGTTCGTTTTCCTGCTTAGGAACAAATTCGTAACAAAATCCTTGTAAGACCGCATAAAATCAACAAATAAATTCATAAATCCTTAAGGAAATCTTAAGGACACAGGAAGTTCTGTTATGTTATAGTGATTTAGGAAGTTCAATAGAGAGGAGAACAATCATGAAAAAAAAGGGACTACGATGGATATGTCTTCTGGCTTGTCTGGTCTGTACAATGATTGGCCAGGGACAGGCTGTGCAGGCAAAGGATAAACCGGATTTGTCCGGAACAGTGACATTTCTTAAGGAAACGGATAAGAATTATCAGTTTCAGGTAGAGGTAAGAAATAAGGGAGAGGATTTTGATGGTACGGTACGGCTGTTATTTGATGGAACGAACGAAGATATAGGCTGTGCTTATGACAGAAAGATTACAATTCCGGCCGGGGGAGAAAAACAGTATACCGTGACCGTATTGTACAACGATATGATGCGTGTACGGACCACCGGAATGCTGGCATTTTTAGATGAAAAAGGTCATGTGCTTAAGACGGAGCGGTTTCAGAATCCTCTTAAGGGCCAGGTGACCGGAGTCAGTGTCGGTATTTTGTCGGATCATCCGGATAAACTGGGGTGGATGGATATGAGGGGGGAACGTTATTTTATTCGAAACAGCGGATATCCCATCAGCCTTATGGAGGTCAATAAAGAAAATCTGGAAAAGACTTTGGATAAACTTTATTTTCTTGTGATTGACCAGTACGATGTCAGTTCCCTTGGAAATGATACGGTGAAAAAGATTGAGAAATGGGTGTCAGCCGGAGGTTGGCTTTTAATTGGAACCGGAGAGCGGGCAGAGGAGACATTAGGCGCATTTTCGCCGAATTTTACCGGTGTGACCTGTGGTGAGATTACCGCAGCTGGGGAGGAAAACAGCGCCCATACAGCAGAACAGACCCAGACTGCATTTTACGATTATTATGACAGTGGGATTGACCTGTCCGCTATGGCGATGGCAGAGCTTATAGGACAGAATGCTTCCTATGAATCCAATATATTCCCGGGCTGGGTTACGATGCAGGGGAAAGGAAGTGTTTTGGTCAGTGCTTTTTCCTTCGGTGAGGATGAAATGAAAAAAGCAGGTTCCTCGCTCTGTTCAGACATATATGATGAGGCGGTCTGCAATTCCTCCGGCACAAATCAGTATCAGACGGACAGTGACTGGGGATACATGGGGAGGGATGCTTTTGCGGCAATTGACCACAGGAACACCAGGGTCAATTTTTCATGGCTTAAGATTCTGATCATATGCTATGTCATTATGGTAGGTCCGCTTGTCTATCTGCTTCTCAGGAAAAAGAAAAAAAGTGAGTGGTACTGGGCAGCGGTTCCGGTGCTTGGAATTTTCTTTATCGGTATGGTCTATCTCTTTGGACAAAACTTAAGGGTTCATGGAACACAGACCTATTCTGTATCGGTACAGAACGTGGATGGAAAGGATACGCAGAAGCTGGATACCTATTATCTGGCATATCACTCAGGACTGAAGCCCTGGGATATCAGTCTTACAGACGGCTACACCAGTGCAGGAAGTGCCTTTTCCGATTACTATACCAGCTCTTCCCAGAAAGCGTCTGCCGACAGATACAAATACAGGGTAACTGCAGAGGATACCACTTCTGTGGGAATGAAACCTACATCCAATTTTGAGAATGCCTATTTTCATGCAGAGGGAACCGGAAAAGGACATGGGGAAATAAAGACAAATAGTCTTGTATGTACAGATACGAAAAAGAGTGGAACCATTACCAATGAGACAGGCTATGATATGCCGTATGTGCTGGTATTTTCCGAAAACAGAGCGGTGGTTTTATCCGATGTAAAGGCGGGACAGACTGTGGATCTGGCAAAAGAAAAGCCATTTCTGGAGCAGACATCAAGCTATCTGGAGGATACCTTTACGATGCTGCAGGACTACGAAAGAGGCTCAAATGGAAAGGCAGATAAAAAGGACTCTGATTTTATCGGTGCACTCTTAGTGGGTGCCTGCCATACGGTAGGAGAGGATACCTGGAACAGTGACAAAATCTCTGTTATCGGTGTGGTGCCGGATTTTACGAAAACCGTAAGCAGCAAGTGTAATGAGAGGGCATATGGTTGTCTGTACACCTACGCAAAACAGGAGGGTAAGGATGCTTGAAATTCATCATTTATATAAAAATTATGGGAAATTTGCGGCGGTGAAGGATTTAAACCTTCATGTGCCCAAGGGAGATCTGTTTGGTTTTGTGGGACCGAATGGTGCCGGAAAGACTACCACCATCCGGATGGTCTGCGGGCTGATGCCTCCCACAGCTGGAAGCATTTCCATCAATGGGGTAAATGCGCTGGAAAATCCTAAGGAAATCAAGAAACAGATTGGATATGTGCCGGATTTTTTCGGGGTCTATGATAACTTAAAGGTCAGTGAATATATGGATTTTTACGGTTCTATGTATCGGATGACATCCAGGGAGATTGCGGCGGTGGCAGATGATCTGTTGGAACTGGTCAATCTTACCGATAAGAAGGATGTCTATGTGGATACCCTTTCCAGAGGCATGAAGCAGAGGCTCTGTGTTGCGCGGGCATTAATCCATAACCCGGCACTTTTGGTTCTGGATGAACCGAATTCCGGTCTGGACCCGAGAGCCAGGGTGGAGATGAAGGAACTCCTCCTGAATTTAAAGAGTATGGGAAAGACGATTGTGATCAGTTCCCATATTTTGTCGGAGCTTTCGGAGATGTGTAACAGCATTGGTATCATGAACCGGGGAAATCTGGTGGCGGCAGGAAAGATTGAGGATGTCATGACTTCCGTCTTTGGAAATAACCGGATGGTCATTTCTGTAAGCGGGGCGATGGAGCCTGCGGTGTTGCTGCTGAAAGAGCAGGCGGGAATCAAGGTGGAATCCGTAGGAGAGAAGGAGATTACGATTTCCCATACCCTTTCCGAGGAAGAGATGGCAAAGCTCATTTCCCATATGATAGATACCGGCATTATTGTCACCGGTTTTCATAAAAAAGAGGGAAATCTGGAAACATTGTTTATGCAGCTGACAGGAGGAGAAGAAAATGCGACTGAATCCAATCGTTAAAAAAGAAATCCGTGTGCAGGCCAGAAGTATGCGGATTTGCTGGGAGGTATTTGCCTATGAAGCCATCATGGCGGCAGTTTTCTTTTTTGCCATGTTGATTTTTGAGCAGACCTTAAGCTATTCCCAGTCCAATATTTACAGCAGTATCACGGGGCTGTTTCCGGTGCTGGGCATGACGCAGCTTCTGATCCTTGGAGTGGTAATCCCGGTATGGACTTCCACAGCAATTTCCGGGGAAAAGGAAAGACAGACCTTTGATATTATGATGACCACCAGTATGTCCCCGTTTTCCATCATTATGGGAAAGGCGATGACTGCAATCATGCAGGGAATGTTTTTTGTAGTAGCGGGAATGCCGATTCTTGCACTGGCCTTTGTAATTGGTGGCATGTCCTGGGGCAAATTGTTTACTTATTTAGGGGTGGCTCTTCTGGTGTCACTGTTTTCTGCGGGAATAGGTATTTTCTGCTCCTCTGTCTGCCGGAAAAGTATCAGTGCAGTAATCCTGTCCTATGGGATTTATGTGGGATTTTTTGTTCTGACGGCTCTTCCTATGATGCTTGCAGCACTTCTGGAATATACAGATACGGGAGCAGCAGCTGCCATGCCGTTTTTGCTGTTCAATCCGGCATGCTATCTTACAGAATTTTTTACCTGGAGCATGACAGGAGTTTCCATGGCACATGAAATGATAACGGACAATAAATGCTTTGCCTGGGCGGGGCAGTCAGCCGCTGCAGTCCATATTGTGTGGATGTTACTGTCTACTCTATGTCTGGTTCTTTTTGCTTTTTTCTTTTTACTGATTGCGAAAAAAAGAATCAGTCCGGTTTCTAAGAGAAAGGCAAAAAAGCTGTCACAAGGGGCAAAGGTAAATGGATGAGAAATCATATCTGATCAGAAAAATTAAAGCTTTTAAAGGGATGAAAAATTCAGCAGTCCTTTTGGATGCTGTTCTGGTGGGACTGGCAGTTTCCGGAGTTCCGGCAGCGGCGCTGGAGTTTTTTTCCATCTTTTTTCCTTTTTATCCGGTGCACTTTGCGGCGGCAGGCTGCTTTCTTATGGGAGTGGCAGCCGGGCTTGTTTTTGCCATAATCAGACGTATTGATATGAAGTCTGCAGCCCGTTATATGGACAGCTTCGGTCTGGGTGAGAGAGTCCTTACGGCCTATGAAAATCTTCACCGTCCGGAGGAAATTTATGCCCTGCAGCGGACGGATACAATCAGCCATGTAAAAGAGCAGGAAGAGAACTTAAAGGTTCGAATCTGTCCGCCGGGGCGTCATTTTACAGCATTCGCCCTTTCTGTCTGTATGGTACTTCTCTTTGCCCTGATTCCCTCCCAGGCAAAGGATACGGCAAGGGAGAGGCATGAGGTGACACTGGAGGCAAAGGAGCAGGAAAAAGAGCTTGAAAAGGAGTTAAGTAATCTTAAAAAGGCAGATACATCTTCCCTGACCCGGGAACAAAAGCAGGCACTTAAGGAATTGCAGGAATCCCTTAAGCTTTCCATGGAAGCCCTGAAGACTGTCAAGTCCAAAGAGGCACTGGCTGAGGAAAAACAAAAGCTCACATACAAGTATGATGCAGCGGAAGAGCTTCTGGCAGAAAATACGAAAGCATCAGCGCAGGATTTTGCGGGAATTGGCAGCGAAAATGGAGAAAATACCGGAAACCCATCCGGAAATCAGGATAAGGGATCCGGGGATACTTCGGGGGATGGCAGTAATGCATCGGGCAATAGCGGGAATGGGAACAGTACGCAGGATGCCGGTGCCGGCAGCGGAAATAACAGTAACGGTGCCGGCAGCAGCCAGAGCGAAAACAGCAGTGAAAATAACGATAGCAGTCAAAGCGGAAGCTCAAATGGAGAGGGCTCCGGGAACGGAACCGGTGGAAACGGGAATGGAAGCGGAAGTGGAGTCGGGAATGGAAATGGTTCCGGCTCAGGAAGCGGCCGTGGAACCGGATCCTCCGATACCGGGCATGATTATGTCAGCATCCCCAATAAGGTAGGAAACGACAGCAGTATTGCGGGAAACAAGGGAGATTCCAAGGATTCTGATTATTACCGGGCAAAAAACGGTCTGGCATGGGAAGGAGAACATGTCAGTGTGGACTCCGTGATTGGAGATTACACAAAAGATGCCTATGAGAGTATCGCATCCGGCAGATATCCAAAGGGTATGGAGTCGGTAATCCGGGATTATTTCCAGTCCTTAAACTAATTACAGTGAACAATAGCGGGAAAAAGAAAGGAGAAAGGATGTCTGAATTTGAAGTATGCCAGCAGAAAATCATGGCATGTGAAAGAGAAATTGCAAAGGGAATCATCGGGCAGAAGGAGGTTATCCGTCAGGTTATGCTGGCACTTCTTGCCGGGGGAAATGTCCTGCTGGAGGGAATGCCGGGCCTTGGAAAAACTATGCTGGTGCGTACCATCAGCCAGGTTTGTGACCTGTCCTTCAAAAGAATCCAGTTTACACCGGATCTGATGCCTTCAGATGTGACCGGAACCAACATTATTGTAAAAGAGGGAGATAAGAGCAGCTTTCGTTTTGAAAAGGGACCGGTTTTTGCCAATCTGGTGCTTGCAGACGAAATTAACCGGGCTACCCCGAAGACCCAGTCGGCACTTTTGGAAGCCATGCAGGAGCATACAGTGACGGTGGGAACCGAAAGCCACAGATTAGAAGAACCGTTCCTTGTGCTGGCAACTCAGAACCCCATTGAAAACGAGGGAACCTATCCGCTGCCGGAGGCACAGCTGGACCGCTTTCTGTTTAAAATACTGGTGGAATTTCCGGACCGGCAGGAGCTTAAGGATATTATTGCACTGACGGAGGGCAGTGAAAAGCCGCAGATTATGACGGTGCTTGATAAGGAGGAACTGCTTCAGGCACGGACACTGGTGGAGCAGATTCCTATTGCCGATGCAGTCATGGATTTTATCCTGGATATTGTTATGGCAACCCATGAGGAAAATCCCTATATCCGGGAGGGGGCAAGTCCTCGTGCGGCGCAGGCTGTAGTTCGGACAGCCCGGGCAAGAGCTTTTATGGAAAACCGGCTCAATGTTTCCTTTGAGGATGTAAAAACCGTTGCACTTCCGGTACTGCGCCATCGTATTCTGTTAAGTTTTGATGCCATTTCAGACGGTGTGAAGGAAGATACTGTGATCAGACAGATTCTGGAGGAAAAAGGAAAGGGATTATATGCTTAATGCAGAGACTTATGAGCTGTTATCAAAGCTTTCGCTGGTTATGAACCATAAGAGCAGCTTAAATCGTTCCGGAAACCGCAAATCCCTGCAGAAAGGAATCTCCGCAGAATTTTCCGATTTCCGGGAATATATGCCGGGAGATGATTTAAGAAGGCTGGACTGGAATGTCTACGCCCGCTCGGAGCGCATGTATATACGGGAGTATCTGGAGGAAAAGGAGGCAGTGGTATCTGTCCTTTTGGATACCAGTGCCTCCATGGATTACGGAAGACAGAAGAAATCAGACTTAAGCATAGACCTTTGTGGGGCGGTGGCATTCCTCACTCTTAACAATATGGACCGGCTCGTTTTATATGACAGCAATGAGATAAACCGTCCATTTACGGTTTCCGGAGGAAAGAATGCGCTTCCAAAGGTTTTTAACTGGCTGGAAAAAAGGTCCTTTAGGGGTGAGACGAATCTGTTTTCCGCTGTGAAAAAAATGAAACAAAGGGGTGCCGGGGTAACAGTCATAATCAGTGATTTTTTAACAGCAGAGATGCTGGATGAAGCAGATGAAAATCCGGAAAAAACGATGAAATATCTTGTCTATAAAAAACAGAGACCGCTTCTTTTTCATACTTTGTGTGCTGAGGAGCTTCGCATCGGTATGGAAGGAACGAGAAACTTAATTGATATGGAGACTGGGCAGAAGCTTCGGGTGACCATGACGGAGTCTGCGATTACATCTTATGAGAGGGAACTAAACAAACTGATGACGAGACTGAATAAAGGATGCCGGGCATGCGGAGGAGCCTATATGCTATGCGATTCTGAAAAGGACCGAAGCCAGCTGATACTGGAAGATGTATGCAGCGTTTGTACGGGATAAAGGTAAAAGGAAAAATAAAGTTAGAGGGAAATTATGCAATTTGAGAGTATGTGGCCACTGGTATTTCTTCTGGCAGTGCCGGTGGTGATTCTGTTATATCTTTTGGTGCCGAAGGGAAAAGATACAAAGGTGTCTTCTAATCTTTTGTGGCAGAAGCTGTTTTATAACCGGCAGTCCAAAACGTTTCTGGAAAAATTTATTCATAATCTGCTTATGTATCTGCAGATTATGATCGTGTTTCTTCTTGTGCTGGCACTGATGTCCCCGTTTTTGTTACGGGACAAAAAAAGCAGCGGCAGTATCGTTTATGTGCTGGACACCAGTGGAAGCATGAAGCACCTGACTAAGAAAGGGGATACCCGTTTTGCGGCAGCGGTAAAGGAGATCAGAAGTCAGATTTTGGCATCCGATGGAACAAAGATTTCCATTGTCACAAATGACGGAACCGGAAGTCGCATGCTGGCGGTCAATTCCACTGACAAAAAAACATTACAGAATACACTGAAAAAAGTAAAGTGCAGCGATACGGAAGGAGATCTGTCATCCGTTTTAAGCACGGTGCAGACATTACAGAGCGGCGGTCAGCAGAAAGATAAAGCACAGATCATCTTCTATACAGATGGAGTCGGGGCGAAATATGCCAAAAGTACAGCGGATGCACTTTCCGCCAGAGTAAGGGTGATGGGAGATTCTGTTTCCAATGTGGCAAATACTTTTCTTTCCTGTACCAGGGAAAAGGACAGCTACAGGGCAGCGGCAGGACTTGTGAATTACAGCAGCCATAAGGCGAAGTTTGATGTGTCTTTGTATGAGGGGAAAAAGCTTCTTTCTGTCCGGACCGTCACATTAAAGCCGGAGGAATCCTTTACCTGTCTGTTTTCTGATGTGGACTGGAAGGGAGAGCCTCTTTGCACCAGAATTTCATCCGTGTCCTTTGAGGGAACGAAGGAAAAAGATTCCCTTTCCGCAGATAACTGTGCCTATGCCCTGTACGGGGAAAACTCAGATGTGGATGCGGTTCTGATTGGAGAAGGAAACACTTATTTAGAAAAGGCCTATCAGGCAGTGACGGGGAAAACTCTGACTAAGACAGAACTTTCCTCTTCTCTGGAAAAAGAAGATTCCCGTATCCGTATCTATGATGCCGGTGTTTACCCGGAGGATGCAAAAAAGCGGATGGTATTTGCAGAAAAGTCAGAAAAACAGATGAAAAATGTGAGCCTTTCTGCCAGAAGCTGCCAGCTGACGGAAGGAATTGACAGTTTTGCCATAGGAGTCAATGAAACTTACGTTTATGACCTGCCGGAGTGGGCAACGGGATTTCTCTGGAGTGGAAAGCAGTGCGCAGCTTATTACGGTGAGCACGATGGAATCCGCGAGGTGGTGATGGGCTTTGATATCCGGGAATCGGATTTTGCGTTAAAACCGGAATTTCCGGTTTTGATGGCAAATGCGTTCCATTTTCTGGGGGATGACTCCCTGTTGGCAGGAAATGTCTACACAGCCGGGGAGAAGGTACTCTTTCATGCCCGGAGTAATGTGGATATTGACAGCATTTTGGCACCGACGGATGAAGCAGGCATCTATAGGGCAGAGGCAGGAGAATTAAAGGAAAACTATATTGTAAAGTTTCCCTGTGACAGCCAGTCGGATGGCCGGATTACGGAAAAGGATTACGGCACGGAGGTTTCGGCACAGAGGACGCTGAGCCGAAAACATATCCGGAATTTCCTGCTGGTACTGGCACTTCTTGTCATGATCTTAGAATGGGTCCTCTATGTAAAACAGATGCGTTACCAGGGCAGATTTTATCTTGTTGTGAGGCTCATAGGCCTTTCCCTGCTGTTACTTGCCATGTGCGGACTTTCTGTGAATATAAAAAAAGCAGAGGATACCACGGTCTTTCTGGTGGATTTATCGGAAAGTAATGCTGCAAACCAGAAAAAGATGGAGAACTATCTCAGGGAGCAGGTTAAAAAGATGCCGGGGAAAAATCAGTATGGAATTGTGGCTTTCGGGGAGAATGCACTGGTAGAGCAGTTTTTGACGGATAAAAAGCAGGCTTCCCCGATTTTGTCAGCTCCGGAGCGGGCGGCAACCAATATTGAGGAGGCTGTTTCCGCAGGGCTTTCCCTGATTCCGGATGGTGCGGCGGGACGGCTTGTGGTACTGACAGACGGGAAAGAGACAAAGGGAGATATCACTCGAACGGTATCCGCACTGACGGCGAAGAAGGTGCAGCTCCTTTCGGTACTCTATGAGGATACAGAGGAAGATTCCGATGCCTATATTGAAGACGTGGATATGCCGGATTACCTCTATCAGGGAGATTCTTACACCATGACAGTGACCGTTGTCAGCAATTATGATACGGATGCGCGCCTTAAGCTTTTACAGGGGACAAAGCTTTCCAGTGTGACAAAGGTTCATCTGAACAAGGGCAGTAACAGTTTTGCCATCAGGCAGAAGGTAACCGGGGAAGAGTCGGAACAGTATACGGTCAAAGTAGAGGCACCGGGAGACGGATGTGAAGAGAATGACAGTTTTTATACCTATGCAGCTGTGGATTCCCTGCCGAAGATACTGGTAATCTCCGGGATGAAGGAGGACAGTACACAGTTTTGTTCCGTTCTTGAAGCAGCAGGATGCAATTTCCGGGTTGTTTCGGCAAAGAACGCACCGGAGACGTTAAAGGAGATGCTCCAGTATAAAAGTATCATTCTGGAAAATGTGTACCGGACGGATCTGCCGGAAGGTTTTTTAAAACAGGTGGAAACCTATGTGAAGGACTACGGCTGCGGCCTGATCTGCTGTGGTGGTGAGGAAAGCTATGCACTGGGCGGTTACCGGGATACGGAGCTTGAGAAAGTGCTTCCCGTTGATATGCAGCTGCGAGGGCAGAATGAGAAACAGAATCTTGCCATGGTGATGGTCATTGACCATTCCGGGAGTATGTCAGTTTCGGCAGATGGGAATGGTGCCACGAATCTTGACCTTGCCATTGCAGCGGCAGATGCGGCAGTGGATCAGCTTAGTGCAAAGGATGAGGTGGGGGTTGTGACTTTTGATGACCACTATAACTGGCAGGTTCCATTGCAGAAAGTAACGGATAAGGATGCAATCCATGAAAAAATTGAGACGGTCAATGAGGGCGGCGGCACTACCATTAAACCTGCGGTCAGGACGGCGCTGAATAAGATAAAACAGAGCAGCGCTCAGCTTAAGCATATTGTCCTGCTTACGGACGGGCAGGGAGAAACCCGTAATTTCACGGATATCGTGGAGGAATGTCAGAAGGCGGGGGTCACACTCTCAACCGTTGCGGTGGGGGAAGACTCCGATGGCTTGCTGTTAGAAAACCTTGCCGGCCAGTGTGGCGGCAGATATTATTACTCCGATATTTCCACGGATATCCCAAAGATTTTTGCCCAGGAGGTATTTCTGAGCGGAGATACCTACCTGCAGAACGGGGATTTTCCACTGGCGGTAAATGGTGGGAATGCCATTACGAAGGGGCTGTTTGAAAATGGCTGGCCTGACCTTCTGGGTTATGTCAGTGCCTCTCCGAAAAACGGCACGAAGGTGTTGATTGCAGCCGGGGAAAAAGAAGATCCCATTCTTTCTGTGATGCAGTACGGCCTGGGGCACACCGTGGCATGGAACAGTGATGTCACAAACCGCTGGACAGCAGGCTATGCCCGCTCGGATGAGTATGTGCAGCTCTGGAAGCGGATTGTGGACTACAGTGCAGGAAGCGGCTCCCTTGGGGAGGATTCCGTTGATGTGACCACCGTTTCGGGAAAAACACACCTTACCTATGAGGCAAAGGATTACTCGGAAAAAACGGCTGTTGAGACGGTATATACGGACCCGGATGGGGAAACCCACAGCGTAAAGCTTTCCGCCAGCGGGCCCGGCGTTTACGAGGCTGATTTAGAAACCGGAAAGAGCGGAGTCTATGATCTTAGTGTGCGCCGCATGAATGGGGATAACATAGATAAATCCCTCATGACTGCAGCAGTGGTGCAGTATTCGGAGGAATATAAATTTGCGCTGACCAGCGACCGGTTCTGCGCTTTTGTTAAGCAGTACGGAAAAATGATTACGGAGAAAACAGATTTCTGGAAGAAATTAAAGGCATCGAAAAGAAGCGGATATGATATTACGAACATTCTTTTAATGCTTCTGATTCTTTTATTTGTGGCAGATGTGGCGATGCGAAGATTCAGCTTTGTTCCGCCGGTTTTGCACTGGACGAAAGGAAAGAAAAAGAATATAATTGCGAAAGAGGTGTCGGACAGGAAGACAGAACCCCTTTTGAACAGTGATCTGAAAGGGGACGGTTCTATGAAGAAGGATTCCGGAAAGATAGATTCCGGAAAGAAAGATTCCGGAAAAAAGCGTTCCGCCGGAAAGGAACCACCGCAGGCTCTGGATACTTCGGCACTTTTAAAGAAAAAAGAAGAGAGACATTATCAATGATCTAAGGAGTAATTATGCAGTCAGAAAGAGATTTAAGAGAGAAATTAAGAAGTATTGATCATAAGAGCTATCCCGCATACAAGTCCCTGCGTGGAAGTTACCGTTTTCCTTCCTTCATTTTATCCATTGACCATGTACAGGGGGATCCTTTTGCAGCTCCATCCCATGTGAGTGTCCTGGTGGATAGAAAAGCAGCAGGATTTCCGGAATATGCCATAAAAAATGAGCTGACAAGAACTGCCCTGGCAGATGAACTGCTGCGAGGCTTTGCGGCACAGGTGAACCGGTTTACATTTAAGGCAAAGGGCTCCGGAAAAAGCGGGCTGATTTCCGTTACACACTGCGGACAGGAGGTATTGAAACGGACTGCCTGTGAGGTATCGGAAAAAGAGATTACTGCCAGATTTGCAGTGGGATTTCCGGCAAACGGAAGAACCATAAATGCCAGAGAGCTGGATAAGATTTTATTTGAGTATCTGCCGGTCTGTGTGGAACAGGCATTTTACTATAAGAATCTGGATGCAGAGAAAATAAAGGCAGTTATTGATCTGGCAGAGGATCAGGATTCTATCCGCAGCCAGTTACAGGAGAGAGGACTTTCGGCCTTTGTGGCGGATGGCTCCGTTTTACCCAGGGAGAGCGGTATTTCCTCCCGTCCCATGAAAAATTCCGTGGCATTTGTTTCCCCGGATTCTCTTCGGGTAACTCTTAAGCTGCCCCATAAGGGCAGTATCAGCGGCATGGGAATCCCAAAGGGAATCACTCTGATTGTAGGTGGCGGTTACCACGGGAAATCCACACTGTTAAATGCCCTGGAGCTGGGGGTTTATAATCACATTGCAGGGGATGGAAGAGAGTATGTTATTACGGAAGAAAGTGCTTTGAAGCTTCGTTCCGAAGATGGACGGTTTATTAAGGACGTGGATATCTCCATGTTTATCAGTGACCTGCCCAATGGAAAGGATACATGCCGTTTTTCCACGGAGGATGCCAGTGGAAGCACCTCCCAGGCAGCAGGAATTGTGGAAGGAATGGAGGCAGGCAGCAGGCTTTTTCTGTTGGACGAGGATACCTCTGCTACGAATTTCATGGTAAGGGATGCCTTTATGCAGCGGGTGGTAAGTCCGGACAAGGAGCCTATCACCCCGTTTCTTTCCCGTGCCCGTGAACTGTATGAAAAGGCAGGGATTTCTACCATACTGGTTGCCGGAAGTTCCGGTGCATTTTTCCATATTGCAGATACGGTGATCCAGATGGACTGTTACCAGCCGGTTGACATTACAAAAAAGGCAAAGGAACTGTGCAGGGAATTTCCGATTTCGGAAGAGAGACCGGCACCTTTTGTTATGCCGGAAAGTAAACGTGTGATGACAAAGGATGAAAACGCAGCGGTCAGACGGAGAGATTACCGTACCGGGGCATTCAAAAAGGACGAGCCGGAACGGTTAAAGGTAAAGGTAATGGGGCGCGATGGATTTTCTCTGGGAAAACAGAATGTGGACCTGCGCTATATCGAGCAGCTGATTGATACAGAACAGACGGCAGCACTGGGACTCATACTGAAATATGCGGTGGAGCATCTCATTGATGGAAGGCGGACGCTTTCGGATATTGCAGAATTTTTGCAGGAACAGCTGTCAAAAAAAGGACTGGCCTTTTTTGCGGATGGTGGTTATATTCCGGGAGGATATGCCATGCCCCGGGTACAGGAAATCTATTCCTGCCTGAACCGTTATCGGAGAGCGTAATAAATTGACAATATCAGTTTCAGCATATAAAATGATAGGAAACGAAGCAATTCGTGTATCAAATGAGGGGAAAATACCCTTTGACCCTCATATCATAAAATACGAGGAGAATAACAGCATGAAAGCATTAATTGACAAGATTACCGATGAAGTGACCGCTGCATTCAAGGAGAACGGGTACGACGGAAAATACGGCAGGGTAACGGTTTCCAACCGCCCGGATCTGTGCGAATACCAGTGTAACGGTGCAATGGCTGCTGCAAAGGAATATAAATGTGCACCCTTTATGATTTCCGACAAGATTGCTGAGACTCTTTCCGGAAATGCAATGTTTGAAAGTGCGGAATCAGTAAAGCCGGGATTTATCAATTTAAAGATCAGTCCGGAATATCTGGCAGAATATGTAAGTGAAATGAAAGAAGATGAGGGACGTTTTGGATGTGAAAAGACGAAAAACCCAAAGACCATTATTATAGACTACGGCGGACCCAATGTGGCAAAGCCGCTTCATGTGGGACATCTTCGTTCCGCCATTATCGGAGAGAGCGTTAAGCGCATCTGCAGATATATGGGTCATAACGTGATTGGTGATGTTCATCTGGGAGACTGGGGCTTACAGATGGGACTTATCATTGTGGAACTGAAAGAGAGAAAGCCGGACCTGGTATATTTTGACGAGAATTATACCGGTGAATATCCAAAAGAGGCACCCTTTACCATCTCAGAGCTTGAGGATATCTATCCCACTGCCAGCGGGAAATCAAAAGAGGATGAAAACTTTAAAGCTGCTGCGCTCCAGGCTACCCATGAGCTGCAGCAGGGAAGACGGGGATATCAGGCACTGCTTTCCCATATTTTAAATGTATCCGTGACAGATTTAAAGCGCAATTATAAGAATCTCAATGTGGAGTTTGATCTGTGGAAGGGGGAGTCCGATGCACAGCCCTATGTGCCGGAAATGGTACAGATGATGAAGGACAAGGGCTATGCTTACATGAGTGACGGTGCCTTAGTAGTGGATGTGGCAGAGGAGACCGATTCAAAAGAAATCCCCCCATGTATTATCTTAAAATCCGATGGTGCTTCATTATACAGTACCACAGATCTAGCTACAATCGTCATGCGTGTGAAGGACTACAACCCGGACAGTATTATTTATCTCGCCGATGCAAGACAGAGCATGCATTTTATTCAGGTATTCCGCTGCGCAAGAAAGACCGGACTGGTGAGGGACGATGTAGAGCTTACCCACATTGGATTTGGCACCATGAACGGTAAGGACGGAAAGCCTTTTAAGACAAGAGATGGCGGTGTCATGCGTCTGGAGTATCTTCTGGATGAAATCAATCAGGAGATGTTAAAAAAGATTACGGAGAACCAGAAGTCCAAGGAGAATCTTGATATTTCGGATGAGGAGGCAAAGGAAACCGCAAGAACGGTTGCTCTTGCAGCGGTGAAGTATGGGGATCTCTCCAACCAGGCCAGTAAGGATTATGTATTTGACATTGAGCGGTTTACATCCTTTGAGGGAAATACCGGCCCATATATTTTATATACCATTGTAAGAATCAAGTCGATTCTTAAGAAATATGAGGCTTCAGGCCAAAGCCTGCCGAAGTCTGCTTTATTAAGTGCCCATTCAGCCAGCGAGAAAAAGCTTATGCTTTCTCTTTCCGGTTTCAATGCCATGATGGAAAATGCTTATGAGGAGAAAGCACCTCACAGGATCTGTGCCTATATTTATGAGCTGGCAAATGCATTTAACGGCTTTTATCATGAGACAAAGATTTTATCTGAGGAGAATCAAAAGGTACAGTCTTCTTATATCGGTCTTTTGATGCTGACAAAAGATATTCTGGAGACCTGCATTGATGTACTGGGATTTTCGGCTCCTGACCGGATGTAATGGACTGTTAGGAAAAAACATAGTTCTAAAACAGAATAGAAAGAATATAAATGAGTCATAGGGACAAAACCCTCTGGCTCATTTTTTTGATAAGAATATTCATTAAGGACGTGAACTATGGAAATACAAAATTATCTTCCAATGGCATTCCGTACACAGATTAACGGGGGAATGCTAAAGGATGCCGAAGAAATCCGTCTTCGGGTGGGACAACCGTTAGAGATTCTTTATGCGGATGAAAAAAGCAGAAAATTTGGCAGGATAAGCGGGGAGCAGATTAAGGAAATGTTAAATTACCTGAGCGGCTATTCCCTTTATGCCATTGAGGAGGAACTGAGGCAGGGGTATTTTACCGTGGAAGGAGGGCATAGAATCGGAGTGTCCGGGAGGACCAGCTACCAGAAAAAGGGCAGATGGAGTGAAATGAATCCTTTGTCTTTAGTCAGTGGATTAAATATCCGTCTTGCCCATGAGAAAAAGGACTGTGCACTGCCTGTGATTCCTTATCTTTATCATAACAGGAGCATTTACCATACTTTCTTTTTTGCACCGCCGGGGGTAGGAAAAACAACATATCTGCGGGACTGTATCCGCTGCCTGTCAAAAGGGGATAAGAGAAAACGTGGATTAAAGATCAGCGTGGTGGATGAGCGTTCGGAAATTGCGGCATGCCACCGGGGCATTCCACAGAACGATTTGGGACCCAGAACCGATGTATTGGATAATTGCCCCAAGGAGCAGGGGATGCGGATGCTGCTTCGGGCTATGTCACCGGAAGTCATTGCAGTGGATGAACTTGGAACACCGGAGGATTTTGCGGCGGTTTACGACTGTGCTCGGTGTGGAATCTCAGTGCTTGGAACCATTCACGCGGGAGATAAGGAAGAAGTGATAAAGAGACTTTCCGGAAACGGGCTTTCGCAGATTTTAAAGGAGTGCCGGCTGGTAGGACTTAAAAGGTTGGGGGATGGAAAAAGAAAGATTATGGTTTATGACGGAAAAGGGGAACTGCTATGGGAAAAATAACAGGGATGATTTTAATTATGGCAGGATGTGCGGGAACACTGGGATACTGGTATGAGACAAAGAAAAAGGAACTTTCCATGATGGAGGAGTGTATCAGACTTTTTTCCCATTGGCAGGATGCTCTGGAAACGGAGCATATGCGCCTCTATGATTTTCTGGATACCTATCCTGCACTGACGGAAGAGATGCCTGCAATGCTGAAAGAACTAAAAAATATGCTGGAAAAAAACTGCTATCCCACGGGGAGAAAAGCATGGGACAGGGTGCTGGAAAAAAACAGGAAAAGCCTGTTTTTAGGGGAGGAGGCAAAGCAGATTTTAAGGAATGCCGGGGAAGCCTTTTTCTGTGAAAGCAGCCGGGAAAGTATCCGTATCAGCCGGGTATGCACCCGCCGCATGGAGAAGATCCTGGTACTTAAGAGGGAGGAACTTAGAAGAAAGTGCAGAGTTTATCTGCCGGCAGGAATGCTTCTTGGTGTAATGATAATTATTCTACTGCTTTAGGAGGGGCTATGAGTGTAACGATCATATTTAAAATTGCAGCGGTGGGTATTGTCGTTGCCGTATTGAGCCAGATATTAAAACACAGCGGAAGGGAGGAGCAGGCGTTTCTGATCAGCCTTGCAGGACTTATCATTGTATTATTCTGGATTGTTCCCTGCATCAGCGAACTGTTTTCTACGATGGAAACGCTTTTTGAATTGTAGCTATGATCATAAAAATTGGAATGATTGGTTTGTCTGCGGTATTTCTTGCTCTTTTATTCCGGAAGGAAAAAGGAGAACTTTCACTGCTTATCGCAGTAGCTGCAGCAATTCTTATTTTTGGATATGTGCTGGCAAAGCTCAGAATCATTACGGAATTTCTTTCCGGTCTGGCAGATAAGCTGCCCATTGAAAAGACCTATCTGACAGCACTTTTAAAAATGCTGGGGATTACCTATGCGGCAGATTTTATTTCTTCCATCTGCAGCGAGGCCGGATATGGGGCAGTCGGCAGCCAGATTGAACTGTTCGCAAAGATTTCCATTATAGCACTGGCTGTTCCGGAGCTTATGTATCTGATACAGGTAATTGAGAATTTTTTCTGACGAGTTGTTATTCAGTGACAGGAAGCACCGGTCTTCTGCCGGTATTTCTTCCGCAGGAATTCATGTATCGATTCAAAACAGGCAGAAAATAAAAGGGTTGGGAAAGGTGTTTGGAACATGGGAAAAGACATAAAAATAACAGTACATATTCTATTATCCATAACAGTTGGAATTTTTCTGGTCATGTTTTCTCCTGAGTGGGTATACGCACAGGATTATCTGGATGAAATCCTGGAGGAGATGGATTTGGATGAGGTGGATGAGAGTATAAAACAGCAGGAAAAACTGCCGGAAAAATTTACTTTTCGGGAACTGGTGGATACCTTCGTCCATAAAGGAACGGATGGAATGGAACAGTCGGCTCTTTTAGATTATGTACTGGATTTATTTTTTTATGAAATAAAGACAGCAAGGCCGTTATTTATGGAGCTCATTTGCATTGCCCTTTTGTTTGCAGTGTTTGGAAAGCTGTTAGTAACAAAGCAGCAGTATGTTTCAGAGCTTTCATTTTTTGCTGTTTACACAGGAATTCTGCTGCTTTTGCTCAAATCTTTTTCTTTGATTGCAGAGGTGGTGGAGAAGGGGGTCGGACTCATGATATCATTTATGACAGCCTTTGTCCCGGTGTTCTCGACAGCACTTTTTCTGACGGGAAATGCAGCATCTTCCGGTACTTTTTACGCCACGGCTTTTGGTATTATCTATCTGCTGGAACTTGGCATGAAGGTGCTGTTTCTTCCGGGAGTGTCAATCTTTGTTCTCATTCTGTTAATGGATCATTTTTTCGAAGAAACCAGGCTGTCAAAGCTTGCACAGCTGCTGGAGGATGCCATCCGTTTCCTGCTTAAATTCGGACTGGCTGCGGTGAGTGGACTTGGAATCGTGCAGTCCCTCATTGCTCCGGCAAAAGACAGGCTTTCCAACAGCAGCATTTACCATGGTCTTACAGCTGTGCCGGGGGTTGGAAATACCTTTGGGGCCGTGGGAGAAATCCTGATGGGATGCGGTATGGTGATCAAAAACAGTATGGGGGCGGCTGCTCTGGTTCTGCTGGTTCTGATTGCCCTTACACCGGTGATCAAGGTATTCGGTTTTTATGTAATGTACCGTATTTCTGCTGCGCTTCTAGCCCCCTTCTGCGACAAAAGAATTGCTCAGTCGGTGTATGATGTGGGGCGGGGCTGCAGCATTTATTTAAAGGTAATGACCACGGTGATGCTTTTGTTTTTTATTACCATTTCCATGATCAGTGCCTCCACCGCATTTGTTTTGTAGGGGGAATTATGCAGACTGTTTTACAATTTGTCAAAAGTTATTTTATTTTTATGCTGATTCTTTTTCTGTTTTCCTATCTGGCACCGAAGGAAAGCTGCCGGAAATATTTTCATTTTTTTATCGGGGTGCTTATGACAGCCGTACTTTTGCAGCCATTGCTACAGCTTTTCCGGCAGGATACGGGAAAACAGTTCAGGCAGGAACTGTCGGAGATTGAAGAGGAAATTTCAGATATGGAATATTACGAAAAGGGGGAGAATATCTATGAACAGTTTCTCACAGATGGGGGAATGGATAAGGAAGAAACGGAAAAAACCGAATAAGACGGACTTTCTTGTCATGATTCTGTTAGGGGTTCTTGTGATGATTATAGCGATTCCCTCAGGAAGTGAAAAAAAGGGAAGAAACTTAAAAAACAGCCAGAGTGAAACCAGTGATGGGGAAAAAGGCAGGGATCTGTTACAGTCAGAGGATGATTACAGGTCCTCACTGGAAAAGCGGCTGGAGGAACTGATCGGTAGCATGGAGGGCGCAGGAGAGTCAACAGTGATGATCACACTGGCGGATGAAGGGCAGACTTATGTGGACAAAAATGTATCTGTAGAGGAAAATAAAAGGGATGAGGAGACGGTTGTCTACGACACCGGAGATGGAAATGAACCCTTTGTGGTACGGCGGGAACAGCCGAAGGTAGAGGGGGTTGTGGTGGTGAGTGAGGGAGGAGATAATCCCCGGGTGGTGACAGAAATTTCCAATGCGGTCATGGCACTTTTTCACATCGAAGCCCATAAGGTGACGGTGATTCCCATGAAAAACGCAGAGGATAAAAATTAAAAGCACTTTTCTGACAAGGGCATAACTTATATGGAAAAAGCATAGAGTGTAAACAGGTAAAAATATCAGTGCAGGAGGAAGAGCAGTGAAGAAAAGAATTCATAAAAATCAGGTGGTCATTACGGCACTTGCGGTTCTGATCGCAGTGGCCGGATATGTGACCTACGACAGAAAAAACGATGATTCAAAAAACGTGGCAGCAGTGGCAAATTCAGACAATACTGTATCGGATATGGCAGAGAAAGCAGAGGAAAAAAACGACGGGGCAGATCTTACGGCGGAGGAGCTTGATATTACAAGCAGTGCGGAGGATTTAGCAGAGGCATCCACGGAGGATGTGGAAAATCCGGGGGAAACCGTGCTGACATCGGCAATGACAGGGGACTCTGATTATGCGGCGAAGGTGAAATTAAACAGGGAGCAGGTGCGCTCCAAAAACAAGGAGACACTGCAGGCCATCATAGATAATGATTCTTTGGATGAAGCAAAGAAACAGGCAGCAGTGGATGACATGATTGCCCTTACGGATATTGCAGAGAAGGAATCTAACGCAGAGATGATGTTAGAGGCAAAGGGATTTACGGATGTGGTGGTCAGCATGAACGATGATGGCTGTGATGTGGTGTTGAATATGGGGGAAGCCACTGATGCCAGGCGCGCACAGGTAGAGGATATTGTGAAGCGCAAAACCGGTGTCCCAGCAGATAAAATTGTAATCACACCAATTCAGTAACCGGCATTCTGGTATCTGCTATCGTCTGCGTGGGTGAAAAAATTTTGTTTTGACATTTTCCGTTTTTATATTATAATGACCTTTATATCGCAGAGCAAAGGAGAAAAAACGTGGATTATTTGGCGCATAACATTGCAATTAACTTGAATAGAATTCGAAAGTCAAAGGGGATGAGCCTGGATACTGTGGCAGAACAGTCAGGAGTCAGCAAAAGTATGCTGGCACAGATTGAAAAGGGTACAGCCAATCCTTCTATCGGTGTGCTTGGAAAAATCGTGAGCGGTCTTCGGATTACATTTGATGACCTGCTGCAGACACCGGTATTGGATTCCTATCTGGTCCATATTAATGAGCTGGTTCCAACGAAGGAGATGCCGGGTCAGTACAGGGTCATGACCTGTTTTCCGATTGAGGATAACTACCAGGTGGAAATTTACCGGATTGAGATTGAACCGGGCGGAACTTATATCAGTGGAGGACATGGTGAGCGTACCAGAGAGTATATATCTGTCCTGACAGGGAAACTTACGATGGAAACAAAAGGAAAAACGGAAGTTGTAACAGTAGATGATGCCTATCGTTTTGAATCAGATCAGGAACACTGCTATCGGAATAAGGAAGATGTGCAGTTGGTGTTCAACTGCTTTTTTGTAACATATTAAAATCCATTATATTAGACAAACGATATGTGAAATAATACAATAAAAAATCATAAATAATACCGAATAACCTTAAAAATAAGCATAAAACCAATTAAAAAAGCATTTTTAAAAATATAAAAGAATGTATTGACAAATGGATAAGTACATGATATTGTAATGGTGTTCAAAATAATAAACGAAATAATTGCGAAAGACAAAGGCGTCTGATAAATTCTTTTCTAGGGAATTTGCAGACGCATTTTTATTTTTAAGGAGGAAAAGTATTATGAAATTAAAAGATTTAGGATTGACGGCACAGGACATCAAAGACAAGGTAAATAAGTACATGATTGAGACGTATGAACGATTTGATTTCGTTGCTGAGACTGCAAAAGATCAGTACATTTATGATGAGAAGGGGGAGCCGTACCTGGATTTCTATGCAGGCATCGCAGTTAACTCAGCAGGTAACTGCAATGAGAAGGTCGTTGAGGCAGTTAAGGATCAGGTTGATGATATTATGCATACATTCAACTACCCATACACAATTCCTCAGGCGCTGCTTGCTGAGAAGGTTTGCACCACAATCGGAATGGACAAAATCTTCTTCCAGAACTCAGGAACTGAGGCAAATGAGGCCATGATCAAAATGGCAAGAAAATATGGTATTGAGAAATATGGACCAAACAAATACCATATCGTAACAGCTAAGAACGGATTCCACGGAAGAACCTTCGGTGCCATGTCTGCAACAGGTCAGCCGGGAAACGGATGCCAGGTTGGATTCGGACCGATGACATACGGTTTCTCGTATGCGCCATATAATGACTTGGAGGCATTCAAAAATGCATGTACAGAGAACACAATTGCCATTATGATTGAGCCGGTACAGGGCGAGGGCGGTGTTCATCCGGCAACACAGGAATTCATGACAGGGCTTCGTAAATTCTGTGATGAGAACGGAATGCTCCTTCTGATCGATGAAGTACAGTCCGGATGGTGCAGAACCGGTGCCGTAATGTCTTATATGAATTATGGAATCAAGCCGGATATCGTATCCATGGCAAAGGCTCTCGGCGGTGGAATGCCAATCGGTGCAATCTGCGCAACAGAGGAAGTTGCAAAGGCATTTACACCTGGCTCACATGGAACAACTTTCGGCGGACATCCGGTTTGCTGTGCAGCGGCATTAGCTGAGGTCAATGAACTCCTTGACAGAGATCTTGCAGGAAATGCAAAGAAGATGGGTGCATACTTCATGGATAAGCTTCGCAAAGAAGTTCCACACGTGGTAGATGTTCGTGGACAGGGACTGCTGGTTGGCGTTGAGTTTGAGGATACCATTTCCGGAGTTGATGTAAAGCACGCCTGCTTAGACAGACATCTGTTGATTACAGCAATCGGTGCGCATATTATCCGCATGATTCCACCACTTATCATTACGGAAGAGGATTGTGATAAGGCTGTTGCCATTATCAAAGAATCCGTTGAGTCACTTGCAAAATAAACACTGAGATCACAACAAAGGGGACGTGACAGGACAGACAGGTGTTTACGTCCTCCTTTTTATACTAAATTCTGATTGGGAGGATTTTCCTTATGAATAAAAATTTTGTGGTTTCCGTAGGATGTGAATATGGATGCCTCGGACCAGAAATCGGGAAAAAAATAGCAAAAGATTTAGGGATTGCCTATTATGACAGGGAACTTATCGATGATATTATTGCAGAAGCAGGATTTTCCAGAGATTTAGCAGAAAAGGCAGAAGCCGGTGTATCTGTCCGGGGAAATGTGAGCGGACCTACGGGATATACGGATTTGACAGACCGAATGGTCTATATTCAGACAGAAGTAGTTAAGAAGCTTGCAGACAGAGGATCCTGTGTATTTATCGGCAGATGTTCGGATTATATTTTAAGAGACAGGGATAACTGCTTAAATGTTTTTATTTATGCTCCGGAAGAAATCAGAATTAAGAACGTCATGAATATGCATAAACTGAATCGTAATGATGCGATTCTCCTGATTGAGAAAAACGATGAAATGCTTCATAAACGGTATTTACAGATGACTGGAACGTATCGCGGAGACAGACATAACCGTCACCTTCTGATTGATTCCAATCTGTTAGGGCTGGATGGAACCGTGGATTTGATTGAACATGTGATTAGTAAAAAATATAAACTGGAAAATCACAAGGGGGATTAAGGGATATGGAAGAAAAGAAATCATCAGATTTTAATAAAGTTCTTGGAGCCTGGGACATTCTGGTCATCGCTTTTGGCGCAATGATTGGATGGGGCTGGGTAGTCTCTTCCGGTGAATGGATTGGAAGGGGTGGTGTTGTCGGTGCAGCAATCGGATTTGTCATCGGCGGTATTATGATATTTTTTGTAGGACTGACCTACGCAGAGCTGACGGCAGCTATGCCACAGTGCGGTGGCGAGCATGTATTCAGCCACAGGGCATTAGGACCGATGGGATCCTTTGTCTGCACATGGGCGATTATTCTGGGATACGTTGGAGTAGTATGTTTTGAGGCATGCGCTTTTCCGACCATTATTACCTATATTTATCCGGAGTTTTTAAAGGGATATCTTTATACAGTAGCAGGTTTTGATATCTATGCATCCTGGCTTGCTGTTGCAGTTGGTATTGCACTGATTATGACTTTTATCAATGTTTTAGGCGTGAAAACAGCTGCCGTATTACAGACAATTTTAACTTGTATTATTGGCGGGGTTGGTATTCTTCTGATGGCGGCCTCTGCGTTTAACGGAAATATATCAAATCTTTCCGGACAGTTATTTGTTGGAGATTCCACAGGAAGCATGATAAAGACAGTCCTTTCCGTTGCGGTTGTGACACCATTTTATTTTATCGGATTTGATGTCATTCCGCAGGCAGCAGAGGAAATTAATGTACCTCTGAAAAAAATTGGTAAGATTATGATTCTTTCCGTAGTACTGGCTGTTACTTTTTATGCGCTTGTGATTTTAAGTGTGGGCTATATTTTGAATCCGGCAGAGATTACGAGTTCTGCAAACGGGTCCGGACTGGTAACTGCAGATGCCATGGCTAAAGCGTTTCATTCGTCTGTTATGGCAAAGGTCGTCATTATCGGTGGTATGTGTGGTATCGTAACCAGTTGGAACTCGTTCCTGATGGGTGGAAGCCGTGCGATGTATTCCATGGCTGAGTCCTATATGATTCCGAAGTTTTTCTCAAAGCTTCACCCGAAATATAAGACACCGGTAAATTCATTAATTCTGATTGGAGCACTCTCTGTACTGGCTCCTTTCGCAGGAAGAAAGATGCTGGTCTGGATTTGTGATGCCGGTAACTTTGGATGCTGTCTGGCATATTGTATCGTATCAGTTTCTTTCCTTGTTCTCAGGAAGAAAGAGCCGGATATGGAACGTCCGTTTAAGGTGAAAAATTATAAATTTATCGGAGCAATGGCAGTGATTCTGTCCGGCTTTATGGTGGCCATGTATATGATTCCGCATTCCGGTGCAACCCTGGTATGGCAGGAATGGCTGATAGTAGGTGGATGGATATTGCTCGGTACGGTATTCTGTGTGGGCTGTAAGAAAAAATATAAAGAAAAATTTGGTATTCTTGTTGAGATTATTTCTGAGGAGGATGCAGTTGCGCTGCAGTCCAGTGACGAGGAAATTTCCGTGGCTCTGGATGCGGCAATCGATGCGGCTATTGTCAAAATTTTAGCACAGAGGAACGTGCAGTTTTAGGAGGATAAAAGAATGAAAGCGTTTACATTTTCAGTTCCGCAAAATATAATGGTAGGAAAGGGAAACTTAAAAAAATTGCCGGAGGTTGCAAAGAAACTTGGCGGTACCCATGCATTTATTATTTCCGGTCCGCATCTGAATAAGATGGGAATTGTGGCATCCTGCGAGGAAGGACTTGAAAAAGCCGGAATTAAGACGGACGATTTCACGGAGACAGAGGGAAATCCATCCGTAGAAACGGTAGAAAAGGCTGCCGCAGCGTTCAAAGAATGCGGGGCGGATTTTATTATCGCATTAGGCGGCGGTTCACCGATGGATGTAGCAAAGGCTGTAGGTGTTGTGGCAAAATACGGCGGAAGCATCACCCAGTATGAAGGAGGCGGAAAGGTTCCGGGAGATATTATCCCGCTGATTGCGATTCCAACGACAGCGGGAACAGGATCTGAGGTAACTGCATTTTCCGTAATCACCGATCACAGCAGAAATTATAAACTGACAGTATTCAGTTATAAGCTGATTCCGGCTTACGCAATTTTGGATGCAGAACTTTTGACAACTGCTCCGGCATCTGTTGCGGCAGCCTGTGGTATTGATGCGATGGTTCATGCACTGGAGGCTTATATTTCAAAGGATGCATCCCCGTTTTCCGATGCAATGGCAGAGAAGGCACTGGAACTCATTGGAAAAAATATCAGAAGCTATGTAGCTGACCGTACGAATGTGGAAGCTGCAGAAAATATGCTGGTTGGATCCTTATTTGCAGGTATTGCTTTCTCCTGGGCAAGGCTCGGAGATGTACATGCCATGAGCCATCCGGTCAGTGCATTCTTTAATGTACCCCACGGAGTTGCCAACGCTATTTTACTTCCGACAATTGTAGACTATAACGCATTGGCTGATACCGGAAAATATTTAAAGATTTATAATTATATTTCACAATCTCCAATCAGTGAAGAGGAATTCGATTCATCCATGCTGGCAGGGCTTCTTCAGGATTTAAACGAATCTTTAGGAATACCGGCAGGACTTGAAGAAGTTGGTGTGACAGAGGACAAGTTTGATGCAATGGCCGATGATGCGATGAAGAGCGGAAATATTGCAGTAAATCCAAGAAGTACAACAAAAGCTGATGTATTGATGTTGTATAGGGAAGCATTATGAAAAAAATAACAGATCGTGGAACTGGAAAGGCTTCCTGCTTTGCCGTGGCTTTTGCGGGGGCATTGTGGGGAACCAATGGATTTTTTATTAAAAATTTAGCAGCATTAGGAGTGGACAACAGCTGTATGGTGAGTTTCCTTCGATTTACATTTGCGGGCATCCTTATGGGGGTGCTCGTATTTGTACGTGAAGGGAAAAAGGCATTTGCAGTTAAGAAATGTACACTTTTTTGCTGTGCACTGCTTGGACTTTTGTGTCACGCGGTTTATAACGTACTTTATGCCCTTGGCTGTGAGACGGCAGGGATGGCACTGACAGCAGTTTTAGTGAATATGGCACCGGTTTTTACCCTGTTGTTTTCTGCAATAGTTTATAAAGAAAAAATGACCTTTCAAAAAATTATTGCTATTCTGATCAATGTAACCGGGTGTGTTTGCTGTGCTACAAATGGTCATTTTGATATAGAAAACATCTCAGTAACCGGTATACTAATTGGAGTTGGCGCGGCTGTTGTGTATTCGACTTCGGCAATTATCGGGAGGTATAGCAAGGAAGAAGTAAGCCCTTTTGTGGTCTGCTTTTATTGTTTCCTTTTTGCAGATCTCTTCCTGCTGCCCTTTACAAAATTCTGGGATGGTACGTTTCCGCTGAACTGGAAAGTGATGGGAGTTTCGATTGGTTATTCCCTGGTTCCTACATTACTTTCTTATGTGTTCTACTATGGAGGAATAAAGAAAATTACAGAGAGCAGCAAGGTTCCCGTTTTAACTTCTGTGGAGATGGTTGTTACTGTATTGATTGCAATGCTGGTGTTTCATGAGAAGATTGGTGTGGTCAGTCTTACAGGGGTTATTCTGGTTTTGTGTTCCATCATGCTGATGAATTTGAAAGGAATAGTTGAAAAAACAAAAGGTTTAGAGTAAAATAATCCTCAGTGTGCAAAGACAGTTTGGAGGATTTGTAAGTGAGTGATTTAAAGAAAGAGATAGAAAAAAGACGTACCTTTGCGATTATTTCCCACCCGGATGCAGGAAAGACAACACTGACAGAGAAGTTCCTGCTTTACGGAGGAGCCATTAACCAGGCGGGCTCCGTAAAGGGAAAGGCAACTGCAAAGCATGCCGTTTCCGACTGGATGGAAATTGAGAAGCAGAGAGGTATCTCTGTAACTTCTTCCGTGTTACAGTTTAATTATGATGGATACTGTATCAATATTCTGGATACACCGGGACATCAGGATTTCTCGGAGGATACTTATCGTACTTTAATGGCGGCAGATTCCGCAGTCATGGTTATCGATGCCAGTAAGGGTGTGGAGGCGCAGACCCGTAAGCTGTTTAAAGTCTGCGTGATGCGTCATATTCCGATTTTTACTTTTATCAATAAGATGGATCGTGATGCAAATGATACCTTTGAACTTTTGGATGATATTGAAAATGAGCTGGGGATTGCTACCTGCCCTATCAACTGGCCCATAGGCTCAGGAAAGGAATTTAAGGGAGTCTATGACCGCCACAGCAGACAGGTCATGACTTTTTCTGACACCTTAAAGGGAACAAGAGAGGGCTCGGAAAAAATCATCGATATGGACGACCCGGCATTGATTGATGAAATCGGTGCAGATAAAAAAGCAATATTGGACGAGGAGATTGAACTGCTGGACGGAGCCAGTGCAGAGTTTGATATTGACCTTGTTACAAAGGGAGAACTTTCTCCGGTATTTTTCGGTTCTGCTCTTACCAATTTCGGTGTGGAGACTTTTTTGCAGCATTTTCTTAAGATGACCTATGCGCCCACAGCCAGAAAATCAGATCTTGGAATGATTGATCCGTTTCAGGAGGATTTTTCCGCATTCGTCTTTAAGATTCAGGCAAATATGAATAAGAATCACAGAGACCGGATTGCCTTTATGCGTATCTGTTCCGGAAAGTTCACGGCCGGAATGGAAGTGTTCCATGTGCAGGGAAATAAAGAAATCAAGCTTTCCCAGCCCCAGCAGATGATGGCAGATGAGAGAAAGATGGTAGAGGAAGCCTATGCAGGCGATATTATTGGAATTTTTGATCCGGGGATTTTCTCTATTGGAGATACGCTGACTACAGCGAAGGACAAGTTTCAGTTTGAGGGAATTCCCACCTTTGCACCGGAGCATTTTGCCAGAGTAAGGCTTGTAGATTCTATGAAGCGGAAACAGTTCGTGAAGGGTGTAACCCAGATTGCACAGGAAGGTGCTATTCAGATTTTCCAGGAATATAAAGGCGGCATGGAAGAGATAATAGTAGGTGTAGTGGGTGTTTTACAGTTTGATGTATTGAAATTCAGACTGGAAAACGAGTATAATGTAGAAATCCGGTTGGAGAACCTTCCCTATGAGCATATCCGCTGGATCGAAAATAAAGATGAGGTGGATGTGGATGCACTGACAGGAACCTCAGATATGAAGAAGGTGATTGACATGAAAGGCAACCCGCTACTTTTATTTGTCAATTCCTGGAGCGTTGGAATGACGCTGGAACGTAATGAGGGGCTTGTACTGGCAGAATTCGGTAAAAACTGACGGTAATGAATAAACTTCATTATATGATTGAGACTGTTACATGATGGATAAGGAGGATAAAAAATGGGAGTTGTAACATTAACAAAGGACAATTTTGAACAGGAGGTTCTGGCAGCAAAGGTGCCGGTTCTGATTGATTTCTGGGCAACCTGGTGCGGACCATGCCAGATGCAGTCTCCAATTGTGGATGCGGTGGCAGAATCTTTAGGGGATAAGGTGAAAGTCTGTAAGGCAAATGTGGACGAGCAGCCTCAGCTGGCATTAAATTATCAGATTGTCAGCATTCCTACACTGGTCTTTATGAAAGATGGTATGTTCCAGAAGAAGATGGTGGGACTGCAGACCCAGAGTACCATTGAAGATTATCTGAAAACTCTTCTTGACGCATAGTATTTTCACAGGTATAATAAAAGACAGCTGCAGAGTGCGGCTGTCTTTATTTTTTCCGATTTTGATTCCCAATTTTAAAAATTACATTGACAAAGAAAACAAAATATACTACTATTAGAACATAGAAACGAACATAAGTTCGTACAGAAGGAGATTATTATGGCTAAGGACGATAAATTAAAGGCATTGGATGCTGCCATTGCGCAGATTGAGAAGCAGTATGGCAAGGGTTCTGTAATGAAGCTGGGTGACAATTCCAAGAATATGAATGTGGAGACGGTTCCCACCGGATCTTTGAGTCTTGACATTGCACTTGGACTCGGCGGGCTCCCGAAGGGACGTATTATTGAGATATATGGACCAGAGTCCAGTGGTAAGACAACCGTTGCCCTTCACTGTGTGGCAGAAGTGCAGAAGAGAGGTGGAATTGCTGGCTTTATTGACGCTGAACATGCTCTGGATCCGGTTTATGCCAGAAATATCGGGGTTGATATTGATAACCTCTATATTTCCCAGCCGGATTGCGGTGAGCAGGCACTGGAGATTACGGAGACGATGGTGCGTTCCGGTGCGGTGGATATTGTAATTGTGGATTCCGTGGCTGCTCTTGTGCCGAAGGCGGAGATTGATGGCGAGATGGGAGATTCCCACGTGGGCTTACAGGCACGTCTGATGAGCCAGGCGCTTCGGAAACTGACCGGTGTTGTCAGTAAGACCAACTGCATTGTTATTTTTATCAACCAGCTTCGTGAGAAGGTGGGCGTGATGTTTGGAAATCCGGAGACAACAACCGGTGGTCGTGCACTTAAATTCTATGCCTCCGTGCGCCTGGATGTGCGTCGGGTGGAGGCTTTGAAGCAGGCGGGAGAGGTAGTTGGAAACCATACCCGGGTGAAAGTGGTAAAGAATAAAGTGGCTCCGCCATTTAAGGAGGCAGAGTTTGATATCATGTTCGGAAAGGGAATTTCCAAGGAGGGCGATATCCTGGATCTTGCGGCGAATGTGGGAATCATCAGCAAATCCGGAGCATGGTATGCTTATGAAGGCGATAAAATTGGCCAGGGTCGTGAGAATGCAAAGAATTACCTGCGGGAGAATCCGGAGTTCTGCAAAATGATTGAGGATCAGGTGCGTGAGCATTATTTTACGCAGGATGAGGATACAGGGACAGAAGATGTACCGGCAGCAGAGACTGATAAGGCTATGGAAGAGCCGGAAAAAGAGAATTGATTTATGGTAACCGTGACAGAATGCATTCCCCTTGGAAAGGGAAGAATCCGCTATCATATGGATGATGGTACGGAGTTTGTTTTATACAGGGGCGAGGCAAAAAAATACCGTCTGGGTGAGGGGGCAGAGCTTTCTGATAACGAGTATGGGGAATTACTATATGATGTTGTGGGAAAACGTGCAAAGAAGCGGGCACTTCATCTGTTAGAGAAGATGGACCGGACAGAAAGACAGCTCCGTGATAAGTTAAGACAGGGCGGGTATCCTCCTGTGTGCGTAGATCTTGCATTAGAGTATGTGATTTCCTATCACTACGTGGATGATTACCGGTATGCCTGTAACTTTATCAGGTGTTCACAGGAACGTATGAGCCGCCAGCAGATGAAACAGAAGCTGATGGGAAAGGGCGTGGATAGAGAAAAGATTGAACAGGCATTATTGGAAAACTGTGAGACAGATGAAAATGACCAGATTATAAAACTCCTGGAGAAAAGGAACTTTGTACCGGGAAAATCCGATCAGAAAGAATTTCAAAGGACTTACCAGTATTTGATGCGTCGTGGTTTTCACAGCAGTGATGTTCTCCGTGCAATGAAAGCAGTGTAGCGTGAATGGCAGTGTGCCCACGGCTCCGGCTCCATGTGTTAATCCGTCTAAAAATATGCGGTATTGCTTGACAATTTTGAGCAAAAAGGATAAAATTAGTATGTTGTAGAATTATGACATGAAAAGTTTATATCTTTTTGTTATATGTACAATGAAAATTTAATAAAGGAGGTGCTCCTGTGCTACAGGTAATTATTGCTGTTGTTATCACACTTATAATTACTTCTGTTGCGGTATGGTTTATCTCATCTGAATATCACAAGAAGGTCGCAAGTACCAAGATTGGAAATGCAGAAGAGCAGGCCAGAGGAATCATCGACGAGGCAGTGAAGGCAGCCGAGGATAAGAAGCGCGAAGCTATGCTTGAGATTAAGGAAGAGACCATTCGGTCGAAGAATGAGCTCGACAGGGAAATCAAAGAGCGTAGAAATGAGATTCAGCGTAACGAACGTCGGATTGTTCAGAAGGAAGAAAATCTGGATAAGAAGCTGGAGGCAATCGAAAAACGCGAGATTGGTTTCCGTGCCAAGGAAGAGGATTTGAAGAAGCAGAAGGTTGAGATAGCAAAGCTCAACGAACAGCGAGTGCAGGAACTGGAGAGAATCTCCGGGTTAACCTCTGAACAGGCAAAAGAATACCTTTTAAAGACCGTGGAAGAAGATGTAAAGCTTGATACGGCGAAAATGATCAAAGAGATGGAAGCGCAGGCAAAGGAAGAAGTCAACAAGAAGGCAAAGGAATATGTTGTCACTGCTATTCAGAAATGTGCTGCGGATCATGTTGCTGAATCGACAATCTCTGTTGTACAGCTTCCAAGTGATGAGATGAAAGGACGTATCATCGGACGTGAAGGCCGGAATATCCGTACTTTAGAGACGATGACAGGTGTTGATTTAATTATTGATGATACACCGGAGGCTGTCATTTTATCAAGTTTTGATCCGATTCGGAGAGAAGTTGCAAGAATTGCTCTTGAGAAATTAATCGTGGATGGACGTATTCATCCGGCACGTATCGAGGAAATGGTGGAGAAGGCTCAGAAGGAAGTGGAGACAATGATTCGTGAGGAAGGCGAGGCTGCCGTCCTTGAAGTTGGAATTCATGGAATCCATCCGGAGCTTGTCAGACTTTTAGGTAAGATGAAGTATCGTACCAGTTATGGTCAGAATGCATTGAAGCATTCCATTGAGGTTGCACAGCTTTCAGGACTGCTCGCTGCGGAGATTGGCGAGGATGTCCGGATTGCAAAGCGTGCCGGTTTGCTGCATGATATTGGTAAAGCAGTTGACCACGATATGGAAGGCTCCCATATTCAGCTGGGCGTAGAGCTCTGCAGAAAGTATAAGGAATCGCCGCTTGTAATCAATGCAGTTGAGGCACATCATGGCGATGTAGAGCCGGAAAGTCTTATTGCATGTCTTGTTCAGGCTGCAGATACCATCAGTGCAGCTCGTCCGGGTGCGAGAAAAGAGACATTGGAAACATATTCAAACCGCTTGCAGCAGCTTGAAGAAATTACAAATGGTTATAAGGGTGTTGAGAAATCTTTTGCAGTTCAGGCAGGTCGTGAGATTCGTATTATGGTCGTTCCTGAGCAGATTAGCGATGCAGACATGGTTCTTCTTGCCAGAGATATTTCAAAACAGATTGAGGCAGAACTTGAGTATCCGGGTCAGATTAAAGTTAATGTGATCAGGGAGTCGCGTGTCGTGGATTATGCCAAGTAAATTTTAGATTAACAAACTTTAAGGAAAGTATTGTAAAACATCGTGTTTTTGATACTTTCCTTATTTTTTTTGAATGTTATATGGTGTCCCATAAATAAAGAAGTTTAACAATCCTTACGTTCAATTAAATTGGCAAGCATATCGCTTAGAACTACAAGGTCGGAGGAGAGGATGGCAAGCTCCTCCTCAGACAGACATTCAGAAACCTGGCAGGCAATGGCAGATAAATAAAGCAGGTTACTACAATTATTCATAAACCTCTGTTACAACTGTTCATAAGATATTACACAGCTGTGTTGTGATGGAAGTTACTATTATTATATGCAATATGATAGAAGGTGTGACGAAGTCGAGTATCAGGAGGAATTTGATTCCGGATTTATGAAAAGTCCAATATCCGGAGGAGTGTAAGTAAAAATAAAAAAGCAGAGTGTGAACAAAAAGACAACCGTCCACAAAATAGCCGAAACAAAGAAATAACTGCAGGATAGCGTGAGTTTATAAATCACAAGGAATGCAAGCAAAACACTGATGATAAAAACGGCAATATCCGCTGGCAAAAAATTCTGACCTATGATACCGGAATACGTATAAAATATAACCGGGATCAGTAAGCTGCCCGTAAGTATTCCGGCAGGCAGGGCAGATAAAATGCAGGGATATTCCTGCTGCAGCCTCTGTTTCATAAAGATTCCATAGACAAGCATCGGGAAAAATACAAGCTTCATATGTTCCCAGGTGGATTCATTCACCGGAAAGAATAGACCAAGGAATGTGTTATTGCCGGACCATTCATATACGAAATGAGAAAGTGTACCGAAGACAAGTACAAACAGGATGCCTCCGAGGATGTAATATTTTAATCGTTTCATAATATCAGGATATGAAAAAAGGGAAAAAGTTATACGGACCAATAAGCATATTGAGAAAAAACAGCAGATATGGTATGGTATCAGTAAAGCGTAAAAAATTCACAAGTGAATGACAACAGAAAAGGAAGGTTAGTATGGTTGAACATGTAAAGCGATTAAATCGTGAACTGGTTTATAAAGGAACGATTCTTGACTATTACAAAGATACAATAGAACTGCCGGATGGAAACACAGAGGAGTGGGATTTTGTATCTCACCGAATGGGTGCAGCTGCGATTCTTCCGGTGCTTCCAGATGGCAGGATTGTGATGGTACGTCAGTATCGGAATGCAATCGATAGGGAGACACTGGAAATCCCGGCTGGATGCCGCGACAGCAGGACGGAGGATACAGCAGTCTGTGCTGAACGGGAGATGGAAGAGGAGACCGGCTATCGCAGCACACATGTAAAGCATCTTCTTTCTTTACGGACTACGGTGGCATTTTGTGATGAGTTTGTAGATGTTTATGTTGCAACAGAGTTAGAACCCTGTACCCGCCATCTGGATGAAGCAGAGTCCATTGATGTGGAGATTTATACCTTGGAGGAACTCTGCAGCATGATTTATCAGGGGAAGATTCAGGATGGAAAAACAATCGCGGCTATTATGGCGTATGCGTCAGCTGTAAGAGGCGGACTTGGAGAAACAGGCGAATGATATCATGATACAAAATGGAATAAAAAAGGCGGACAGGGAATAGATTACATAGAAAAGAGTTTCCGGTTGGATTATGAAAAAAGAAATTGCTGTTGGAACCTGTTTTGTTATTGCAGGAATTTTATGTACCTGCCTGTTTGGATATTCCTATTTTACAACCTATGGTTTTTTAAATGCCTATCATATGAATGCCTTTGCCAGTTCCCAGACGGATTTTGTTACACTGCTTGGGAATATTGTCTGGGAGCGGGGAAAACTTATGTTGTTCCTTGCCATTTTATCTCTTACTGCATTAAAACCGGTGATGCCCCTCATTCTGCGGTGTCTTATCTGCTTTACCTGTGGAATCTTCCTGGCGGCCTGTGTGATGAATATGGGGTGGCTGGGAATCGTTTTTTTTCTTGTATCATGGTTTCCCCATGGGATGTTTTATATAGCAGGGATTGTATTACTTTTGCATGTGGACGTGCACCGTTTTTATAACCGAAGAAATCCGGTTGTGAAAAAGACGGCATTCTATATGGGAATCATAGTGCTGGTGCTTGCTGGATGTATGCTGGAGGCATCGGTTGGGACGAAACTTTTGAAGATGGTAGCGAATGCTGTGAGAATTTCGTGAATAACATTTGAAAATGGCAGAGAATGCTGTTTGGGAAATGTGAGGGGAGGACCTGAATAGTTAAATAAAAAAGATCAGCTGGCCGGAAGACTCCTGTCTCAAGATGTCATTCCGTCTGGCTGACCTTTTTACTGTTGTATGGAGCAGCTATTTAAAAACTGTCTGAACGTTTAACATGTATTTATTTTGCATTTATTTTGCATTCATCTCTGCAATATCATAGATTAACTGCTTGGAATCTTCCCATCCCAGACATGGATCGGTGATAGATTTACCGTAAACATGGCTGCCAATGGACTGATTGCCTTCTTCGATGTAGCTTTCAATCATAAGACCCTTTACAAGAGTGCGGATTTCCGGAGAAAGCTGGCGGTTATGCATGACCTCTTTTGCGATACGAATCTGCTCCTTAAACTGTTTACCGGAGTTGGAATGGTTGGTATCGATGATAGCTGCCGGGTTGATAACATCCATCTTTTCATACATTTCATGGAGACGGATGAGATCTTCATAGTGATAGTTCTGGGTGGTATTTCCATGCTTGCTGACGGCACCCCGGAGCACTACGTGGGTCAGAGGATTTCCCGTTGTCTCCACTTCATAGCCACGATATACAAAATGGTGTGGATGCTGTGCTGCGTAAACGGAATTCAGCATAACAGAGAAGTCGCCACTGGTGGGATTTTTCATACCGGATGCCACATCAAAACCACTGACAGTAAGACGATGCTGCTGATCCTCAACAGAGCGGGCACCGATTGCCACGTAGGAGAGAAGATCCTCTACATAGCCCCAGTTTTCCGGGTAAAGCATCTCGTCCGCACAGGTCAGCCCACTTTCCTCGATGGCACGAATGTGCATTTTACGCATGGCAATCAGACCTTCAATCATATCCGGTGCCTTTTCCGGGTCCGGCTGGGAGGCGATACCTTTGTAACCCTCGCCGGTGGTACGCGGTTTATTGGTATAGATACGAGGAATCAGAATCACCTGATCCTTAACATCCTCCTGAATTTTGGTCAGGCGGCTGACATAATCGCAGACAGAATCCTCATTATCTGCGGAACATGGTCCGATAATGACTAAAACACGGGAATCCTTTCCGGTGAGGACATCGGAAATCATGACATCCCTGCGCTTTTTTAATTCGCGAAGCTCCGGGGAAAGCGGGTACTCACGCTTGATATCAGCCGGAGTTGGTAATTGATTTAAAAATTCGAAACTCATAATATAGATACTCCTTGATATTTGTCGAAATTAACACACAAACCCTATCTTAATAGAAAAAAAAGTAAATGTCAATAAATGAGGAGTACTGTTTTCAGTGGATTGTGATAATTTTTCTTTCAATTGAGATGCTTTACTGTTATAATGGGAAAATGTGAATGCTTATGCAGAAGGAGGACACAAAAAATGGAAGATCTTCTTTGTATCAAGGGAAAAGTAATCGGAAAAGGCAAACCTCTTGTTTGTGTTCCGGTAGTGGAGCAAACGAAAGAGAAAATTATTGAGGAAGCCGGCCGTCTTGCAGAACGTGGGACAGACATGATCGAATGGCGTGTTGATGCTTTTGATGAAGTAAATAGTTTAAATGCAATCCGTGAGGTGCTGGAGGAACTAAA
Organism: Agathobacter sp.; assembly: GCA_022772675.1. Lineage (GTDB taxonomy): Bacteria > Bacillota > Clostridia > Lachnospirales > Lachnospiraceae > Roseburia. Next base: position 87,396 of record JALEZW010000055.1, read on the forward strand.
AGCAGTGATCGGAGACAGCATTCTGATCTATACCTTCCGCTCCAAAAGCCAGGGGGGACTTTGCCAGTTACCTTCGGATGAAATCTATGATATCCATCAGGTTGGGGCGGAATCCGGTGTGGCAGATTTGATAGATGTAGAGTACTTTGAATCCCAAAAACCCCAGAAAGAGATTATGAAGTTGAAACAGATGGGAGCCCATGTCATTGCATCCCATCATGATTTCCAGCAGACCCCGCCGCGGAATATAATGTGGATGCTGATGAATCAGATCAGAGAGAGCGGAGCAGATGTAGTGAAACTGGCAGTGATGCCTCAGTCCATGCAGGATGTGTTAAATCTTTTGGAAGAAACCAGTCATTTTCATCAGGAGTTTCCCGATCATCCGCTGATTACGATGTCCATGGGACCGAAAGGCTGTATTTCCCGTATTTCCGGAGAATTCTTTGGCTCCTGTGTCACCTTTGGTGCCGGGGAAAAAGCCAGTGCACCGGGACAGCTTCCAGTGGATGAGCTGGAAACCATGCTTGGAATTTTACATAAAAGTGTGGATTGACTCATAAATGGAAGTATGATATAGTATATAAGCATGCAAAGTGTGCGTGCTTTTGAGCAGCCGTAGTATAATGGATAGAACGTAGGACTCCGACTCCTGAGATGCGGGTTCGATTCCCGCCGGGTGCACTATCGTCATAAGGAGGGATCCATCGTAGATGGGAGGATTTCTTGTGACTAGGGCAGATTACATTTTGTTATCGTGAAAATGCAGTAGAATCAATGGTTTCACAGAACCAATAAAACAAATGATCTGATTACTTGTGATTACTCAAACAAAATTACACAGGAAAGGAGAAATCCTGCACGTATGCTATCTAGATGAATCGACCATGAATCGGTTTATTTTTTTTGCAAATTTTAGAAAAACCTTTCACTGGACGAACGGATTGATATGTGGTATGATAAGACAAGTATTTGTATAGGAGGTTTATGATGCAGAACGAACAAGATAATAAGTTTATGGACTTTTTTACGAAGTATAAGAAGTATATAGCAGCGGCAGTGGTTCTGCTGTTTTTTATACTCATATTGATAAAATGTACCGGAACAGAGAAAAAGGATGAAAAAAAACCGGATACACAGCAAAACTCAGAGGCAGTAACACAGACAACGGAATATGAGCAGGTAGGAAAGCTTGCAAAGGATGCGGATCAGGAGCTGGTTACTCTGATGGATAATTACTACGCAGCATATGCTGCAGGGGATATAGAAACCTTAGAGATGCTGGCACAGCCCCTCAGTGATAATGAGAAAGATTATATTGAGACCTTTTCTGCGTATTATGAGGATTATCAGAATATTACCTGCTATTCTGCGAAAGGGGCAACGGATGATTCCTACATGGTATCTGTGTGCTATGACCTGAAATTCAAGGATGTGGATACTGCAGCACCGGGAATGGATTTCTTCTACGTTGAGAGGGATGGAAAGGGAAATCTGGTTATCAATAATATCTATTCCTCATATAATTTCACATTCCTGGATCAGGATCTGGATGCAAATCTGTATTCGCTGATTCTTGCCTATGAGAAGAGTGACGAGGTTGTGAAACTGCAGAATGATGTGCAGAGCCGGTATGATGAGGCAGTTAAGAGCGATGAAAAGCTTGCCAATATGGTAGGGGGAACACTCCGTGAGGCCATGGCAAAATGGCAGAAGAATGTTGCTTCGGCGGCAGAGACACAGACGACTGAAACTCAGGCAGGTGAGACTCAGCCAACTGAAACTCAGGCAAGTGAGACTCAGACAACTGAGCCACAGACCGCTGAGACCGGGAAAGATGACGCTGAGAAGAAGGATACAGAAACGGAAGATTCTAAGAAAGAAGACACCGCAAAGGATGATTCATCTAAGGAAGATAAAACGAAAGAAACAGGAACTGTCAAGACAAAGGATATCTGTAATGTCAGAAAGTCACCCAGCACCGATGGTGAACTTTTGGGCAAAGTTGATATTGATGTTAAGCTGAAAAAGCTGGGAACCAAGGGAGACTGGACCAAAGTTAAATTCCAGGGACAGACCGGATATATTAAGAGCGATCTGCTTAAGACCGTAAAGTGAAAAAGTTGACAGGCCGCGGAGACTGGTAAGGTCTCCGCGCTTTTTCAATTGAAAATACGGGAATTAAAGGAGTTATTGTGGAAGTCAGAATCAACAAATTTTTGAGTGAGGCAGGGGTGTGCTCCCGGCGTGAAGCAGACCGTCAGATAGAGGCCGGAAATGTGACCATAGATGGAAGAACAGCCCAAATGGGAGATAAGGTTATGGAAGAACAGGTGGTCTGTTTTCAGGGAAAACCGGTGAAGAAGGAAGAAGAAATGATTCTGATTGCTTTCCATAAACCGGCCGGAATCGTGTGTACAGCAGAAAAAAGAGAAAAGAATAATGTGATTGACTATCTGAACTATCCGAAGCGGATTTATCCGGTTGGAAGATTAGATAAGGATTCCGAAGGTCTTTTACTATTGACCAATAACGGGGACATGGTCAATAAGATCATGCGTGCCGGAAATATGCATGAAAAGGAATATATTGTCACCGTCAATAAACCGGTTACGGATTCCTTTCTCCGTGGACTTGCAGGCGGGGTTCCGTTGGTGGAACTCGGTGTGACAACGCGGAAATGCAGGGTAGAAAGAATTGGAAAAAAACAATTTCGAATTATCCTTACCCAGGGATTAAACCGGCAGATCAGACGGATGTGTGAATATTTTGGATACCGGGTACAGAAACTGGTTCGTGTAAGAATTATGAATATCCGCCTGGGAGATTTAGAATGTGGAAAGTATCGTGATGTGACACCGGAGGAATACCGGAAATTACTGGAGCTTACAGCAGATTCCAGTAACGCACCGATGAAAGAGAGAAGACATGGATACAGAAAAACAACGAATTGAAATGCTGGTAAAACAGCTTAATGCTGCATCAGCTGCATATTATAACGGTCAGGATGAAATCATGTCAAACTATGAGTGGGACGCACTGTTTGATGAACTGACGGAACTGGAAAAAAGATCAGGGTATGTCCTGCCGGACAGCCCAACGCAGAATGCCGGATTTAAGGAGAGTGGAAGCGGACAGAAGGAAGCACATGAATATCCGGCACTTTCCCTTGCAAAGACAAAACAGGTCAGTGAGCTGCAGGCATGGGCAGGAAACCGTTCCATCTGGCTTTCCTGGAAACTGGACGGACTCACACTGGTTCTGACCTATGACGGGGGAATTCTGACGAAAATACTGACCCGGGGAAATGGAAGTGTGGGAACTAATATCACATTTTTAAAGAGTGCAATCGGTGGTTTCCCACAGAAGATCAGTTACAAGGGACATATGGTGGTGCGTGGGGAAGCTGCGATTTCCTATACGGATTTTGCACAGATCAATGATATGATCGAGGATGATGACGAGAAATATGCCAATCCGAGAAATCTGGCCTCCGGCACTTTAAACCTGGAGGATCCGGCGGAGGTAAAATCACGCCACGTGGTCTTTCATGCATTTACCCTGGTTCACATGGATGAACCCATGGTATCCTGGGGAGAGCGAATGAACTTTCTGGAAAAAGAGGGCTTTACTGTGGTGGACAGAGAGGCAGTTACTGCAGAAACGCTTCCGGAGGCTGTAGAGAGATGGACAAAGCGTGTGGAAATGGGACAGATGGATATCCCGGTAGATGGCCTTGTTATCTGCTATGATGATACGGATTATGCAGCATCCGGCAGTGTGACCGGACATCATGCCACAAGAGCCGGTTTTGCCTTCAAGTGGCAGGATGAGGCAGTAGATACGAAACTGGATCATATTGAATGGTCCTGTGCGGTATCCACAATTTCCCCGGTAGCTGTATTTGAGCCGGTACAGATTGAGGGGACAACTGTTTCCCGGGCATCCCTGTGTAATATCAGTGAAATTGAGCGGCTTGGAATCGGGAAAAATTGTACACTTTCCGTGATAAAAGCAAATAAAATCATTCCAAAGTGTATAGCGGTAAGGGATGCGGTGGGAGAAGTAGAAATTCCAAAAGAGTGTCCGGTCTGCCATGCACCTACGGAAATTCATGTCAGTCCAAACAGCGGAACCCGGACACTGCACTGTACAAACCCGGAATGTACGGCAAAAAATGTTAAGAAATTTACCCGTTTTGTCAGCAAGTGGGGGATGGATATTGATGGCTTATCCATCCAGACCATGCTTCGCTTTATCAATGCCGGTTACATTCACGAGTTTGCAGATATTTATCATCTGCGGGATCATTTTTCTGAAATTAGCGGAATGGATGGGTTTGGAGAAAAGTCTGTGGCAAATATGGATCAGTCCATTGAAAAAAGCAGGCAGGTGCATCCGGTGAATTTTATCTTTGCACTCTGTATCCCATTAATTGGTGTGGATGCGGGAAAGAAAATTGTAGCATCCATCGGATTTGACGGCTTTTTAAAGAGAATGGAAGAGGGCGAAGGCTTTGAGGATATAGAGGGAATCGGTGCAGAGCGTTCTAATTCCATTTTATCCTGGTACGGGAAAGAAAAAAACAGGAACGGACTTATGGAACTGCTTAAGGAAGTATCGGTAGAACATGTGGAGCGTAAAGATACATCGGAAGGAAGGTGTGCAGGGCTTAGCTTTGTCATAACCGGAGATGTACATCACTATAAAAACCGTGATGAATTTAAGGCCTATGTAGAAAGCCAGGGCGGAAAGGTGACCGGAAGCGTTTCGAAAAAAACGGCATATCTCGTCAATAATGACTTAGAATCCGCGTCATCTAAAAACCGTAAGGCAAAAGAACTGGGAATCCCGATTATTTCAGAGGATATGTTTATAGAAAAGTTCGGAGGAGGAATTTAAATGCCAATCAAAACACAGAGTGATCTCCCCGCAAAGGAGATTTTAGAGAGAGAAAATATATTTGTGATGGATGAAAACCGCGCAATGCATCAGGACATTCGTCCAATTAAGATTATGATCATGAATCTGATGCCCCTTAAGGAGGATACGGAGCTGCAGATTCTGCGGTCATTGTCCAACACGCCGCTGCAGGTTGATGTATCCTTTATGGCACCGGTGTCCCACCTGCCTACGCATACCTCCATCAGTCATCTCAATCAATTTTATCAGACCTTTGATGAAATCAAAAATGAATATTATGACGGGCTGATCATTACCGGTGCGCCTGTAGAACTGATGGAGTATGAGGAAGTGGACTATTGGCGGGAAATCTGTGAGCTGATGGAATGGTCAAAAAAGCATGTAACTTCCACCCTTCATCTGTGCTGGGGGGCTCAGGCGGGATTGTACTATCATTACGGAATTCCCAAGTATACGCTGGACAAAAAAAAGTTCGGAGTGTTCCGCCACCACGTCATGAACCGGAAGATTCCCCTGGTCCGCGGATTTGACGACTATTTTTATGCCCCGCATTCCCGCCATACCGAGGTACGGAAAGAAGATATCTTAAAGCATGAGGATCTGACCATTCTTGCGGAATCTGAGGAGGCAGGGGTTTCCCTTGTGATCAATCAGGACGGAAGCCAGATTTTCGTGATGGGACATCCGGAATATGACCGTCTGACCCTGGATAAGGAATATAAGCGTGACAGGGAAAAAGGACTTCCCATTGAACTGCCCTGCAATTATTATCCGGATGATGATCCGGGAAAACGGCCGATGCTGCAGTGGAGATCCCATGGGAACATCATGTATGCCAACTGGCTGAATTATTACGTATACCAGCAGACGCCCTATGAGTTTGTCAATACTGCGGAGATTATCGGGAAATAGCAGGAAAATTATAATCTGGTCTATGCGGGAAATCTGGAGAAATCGTGTTGCTGCATGAGCGAGGGGAGTACAGTGCACATTTCGTGGATTCCTTCGGATTTACCGGGGTGCCGAAATTTGCAAGAGCTCTTTTCCTGCAAGTAGGATAAGAGTTCTGACCTTTTGACCCTTGTATCATATTATAGGAAAAATCCCACTCAGCCATGTGGGTGTAACTGAGTGGGAGAACTGTCTAAATAATAATTCGTGCAGCCGGAGAATCCTCTAAAGTATCTTCGATGTACTTGTTTATAGACATTTGATGGGCTGTTGCATAAATAAACAGCTTTTTGTGAAGTTCAGGAGAAAGGCGAATGTTGAAGCTGCCCTTAAATGCAACTTCTGGCTTTTTGCCCTCTGACTTACAGGTTTCCAGATAGTCGTCAACAGCACCGTGGAAGTCATCCAGAAGCTCTTTGGCATTTTCGCCTTCATAAGAAATCAGAGAACGAATCCCCATGACTTTACCGTAGAAAATGCCATCTGCTTCAGAAAACTCAACGTTTCCGACATAACCTTTGTATTGGATAGTGTTATTCATATAAGACCCTCCTGTTCCAAAATCGCTATCAGTTGTTTGAAGTGGAATGGAAGAACGAGATTCTGAACAATTTAGGTTCAAATTAAAAGCTGAACATAAAACATGAGAATAAATGATCCATAAAGTTGTATGAATTAATAACTCACAATTATTCCTCAAAATCTTGAAAATCTAAAAAAAATAGCATATACTATTATTGTACGAAAGAAGAGTTTATGATGCAGGTGTCAAAAGAAATTTCAACTCTCGTAGTATGTACAAAAAGGGTATTTCCCTAAAAATAATCAGAGATGCCTAGACGCTTTCCCTGTTTATATGGATGATATAAATAAAACAAGGAAAGAGAGGAGAGTATATGAGTTTAGAACAATACTCAAAAGCGACACAGGAAACAGCGCAAAATCTTCGAATTATTGATGATGCGTTATTCCGGTTGATGGCAGAGCGTCCGGGTGTATGCCAGGAAATTCTTAGAACCCTGTTAGATATGCCAAAACTGGTTGTAACACGCGTAACTGCACAATCGGTTGTAAAAAGTCTCCATCGGGAAATTACATTAGATGCCTTTTGTGTCCTTGAAAATGGTGAATATGCAAATGTTGAAATGCAGAAAGGTGCATGTAATGATGATATTGCAAGGACAAGGTTTCATGCAGCAGCACTTACAACCGCATATACACCAAAGGGTACAGATTTCAGAGATATTCCACAGGTTACAATTTTGTATATCACTGAATATGATGCACTGAATAACAATCAGGCAGTAACACATGTAAAACGGTGTATGCAGACAAACGAAGGATTCATTCCTGTTTCTGACAAAGAGGATATAATCTTTGCAAACACAGCTGTGAAGGATGATTCAGACAAATCGAAATTATTACAATTATTTCTGCGCAAGGATGTGTTTGAGGATGAAAAATATCCTGAATTAAGCAAAGCAATGAGGTATTTCAAACAAACGGAAGGAGGTCGTTCTGAAGTGTGTAAAACAGTAGACGATTATGCAAAAAGTTATGCAAAAAATTATGCAATTAGTTACGGCCAGCAGTGCCGTGCAGAAGAGCGATTAGATTCGATCCGAAATATGATCGAATTTGGTCTCACAAAAGAACAGATTTTACGAAAATATTCCGAGGAGGAATACGAAAAGGCAGAGCAGTCCATGCTCACAAATGCTTAATGTTGGTTTATTGAAAGAAAGCCTTGTTTTACAGGGCTTATTTATTAGTTTTTCAAGCTTTAGATAAAATTGAGAATATTTTACCAACCCTTCCTTTTCGTGCATTTTATCAAGTGCAGGAAAAGGAAGGAGGGTGTCTATGTCAGATTTTTACTCATTTCAGAGCTGGTTGTATCATACCAGCATTTACCAAAACTTGTTACGGGAGCTTCCGGCTCCGCTAAACAATATTTATTTTGATTCCATCTTGTGTATTTGCTTGGTGTTGTATCTGATTTATCGGCTGGTGGAGACAGTACATATCATCAGGTATCGGAAGAAAATACGCAAGAAGCAGGAGTCAGACAGAAAGCGTCGGTTGGAAAAAGATCAGGAATTTCACGAGAGGGAGCCAAAGGCGGACGAGAAGGAGGAACGAATCGGCAGATTCTTCGACTCTATGGAGTCCCATTTTACCGGAAAAATGAGAACACAGGAAACAGCCGGTGTCTGCAGGCCACAGAAAAACAGAAAATCGTTAGGCAGGAAGATTTTTTCTTGAGAGGAAGGGAGCATTGACTGAGGAAAAGCCGGATGTGGAAGAGACTGTGAGCGACTACGATGTTGTCATGGGAGCTTTTGCATCCGAAGTGGAGCAGGAGGAGCGGATGAATCAGCTGCGGGAAAAGGATTAAAATCTATTACAAAAGATCAATTGCAGAAATTCATTACAAAAATGTTTAATGATGGATTTTCGCCGAAGGACACTCGGTGTCAGGCACACGAAACTGCAATGCCATTTAGCTCCGTGTTCGATTTCTTGTTCGGGTATCCGGGAATGAAAAATACCAGGAATTTTTGACAAAAAAATAGCAAAAATAAGCACGCCAAAAAGACAGATGCAAATCATCTGTCAAAACAAAAATATTCAGTTGCTAAGATTACCGATATCCGAAACGAATTGCTCCAATTCCACGAAGCGGACGGGCAAATTGTCGGAATTCTGTTTTTACAGCGTGTACAAATTTTGTCATTAATTTAATGATATCTATGGGCTTATGTGTATCCCTGCGGATAAAGAATTTTCTTGCAGCTTTTAATGCTGATGAAAAGTCAATTTCGTAGTTATATTTATTGTCCTTTTTCCGCTTCTTTTTCTGGTTTTCTTCTGCAGCTTCATTGGCCAGGAAGATTCCAAAATTGTACAGAATAAGATTGGCATATATTTCCTGTTTCAGGAAGTCTGGTTTCTTGGAATGAAAATAAAGAAGACCATTTGCGTGTTTCAGATACCGGAAAGAAACTTCAATGCCCCAGCGCCAGTGATAGCATGCCTTGATATCTTCCAGATCAAAAGTGTGCGGCAGGCTGGTAATCATATATTCGTAAGTGTTATCTGCCACCTTGATTTTTACAACCCGGAACTGCATGAAATAAAGGTGTTTATCATCGAGAAGCTGCTGGAAATGGGGAATATTTTTGTTAGGATTCATGTAGCTGTATACGTCGGACTGGTCTTTCATGATATTGGTTTTTTTGTCCGTAAAAAAGCGTTTGATCGTAACGTCGAATTCCTCCTGGTCATCGGGCAGTTCGTTGATATAGGAGGAAAGCAGGCTCCTTGATGAAGCAGGTGCCTTCATTCTGAAAATATAGTTCAGATGCTTTTGTTCGCAGTGAAAAAGAAGGTCATAAGATTCGTAGCCTCTGTCCGCAGTAACAATATATTTTTCCGGATCATCCGGCTGGAAATGGTCAAGCATTGTATGAAATGCTTCCCGTTCATCGGGCTGCTGTCCCGGCTGGATAACAATGTCAAGAAAAGCCTTGCTGATGACGTCAACAAAACCATTCAGATGCATGTGGTTATAACCCTTGTAGTCGATAAGGTGGGGCTTATTATAGTCCTCAATAATCTCCGAATTAGTCGTGTAAACAACATGACACCCATCACAGGCGAGAATGCAGTAATCTTTAAATTTGTTGGTAGTCCTGGGAAAAGATGAAGAAAATTCCGAGAACAGATATTCAAAAGCAGAAAGTGAAATCTGGCTGCGACGCTGGCAGAAAGCAGACTGTGAGGGAATGCGGTCCGGATCAAAATCAAAGTAATCCATGATCTCATCATTGGTGCTTTCCTTGCCTATACCGATGATCATACGCATGGTGTCATAGAAAGACAGTTTTCCAAGATCCTGCCGCATAAAATCGTGCCCGGGATTATTGGAAAAAAGCCAGTGATGGTCAGCCATGTCAGAGATGATAGAATTCAGTTTTTCTTTTACATTTGTAGGAAAATCGTTCATAATATAAATGTGCCTCCTTAGAAAAATAAGATGTTTTGAGTGGAATCAAAAATCTCTTGTTAATCTAAGGGCCGCCTTATCTGATGTCAGATAAGGCGGCCGCACATGTGCGCCTTGCGGCGCACGTTTCTAATGGGTGAAAGTCCCTAATCCGCCCTAGTAGTGGGAAGGATACAGCCAAAGCTAAGGGTGTCCTATTCATAGCATCGACTATGATTAACGCGAGGGGAATCTGAAGGAAAGTGGAGGCAAATCTCTGGTCTGACGAACAGAAATCACATCAGGCTATAGTTAAGGATAAGGTTGCATGGCAAACTGAAGTCCAATAACTACTCGGAATTAACTATAGTAA
>JALEZW010000056.1 GCA_022772675.1 Agathobacter sp.
CGCAAGTCTACGCTTCGCTCCGGTCGGCGCAGAGCAGACATCCACTGGATGTCTTGCGCCCCGCAATTCTACATCATCATATATTGCAGAACTGCACGAAAAGTCATGCTCTCTATGCAATAGAAGATACTACGAATCTGATACGCAGTATTTATATTTGTTCCTCCGGCGGGACATCCAGCACCCGCTTTACTGCAGACTGCAACTCCGGATGTTTACGGTAAAGTTCAATAAGATGACGTTCATCTGCAGTGATTGGAAAGCTTCCGCCGGAGGAGTTTAAAAGATCTTCAGAGATATTTTCCATCTGATACATTTCACAGAGAACCAGCAGGGTTTCCGTACGGGGATAACACTGGTCGCTTTCCCAGCCGTAAACGGTTTTGGCAGCCACGTCCATTTTATATTCATCGTGCAGCCGGACCACCACATCGTTGACCGTCCAGCCATGGCTTTTTCTCATTTTTCGCAGTGCGGAACCTATCTGCATTCCCTTCATAAAATGATACTCCTAGTTCGTAAAATTGAGATTATAAATATACCCATAGTTTTATCTTATCGGGAAAAAATATAACATCAAGAAATTCTTCCCATATAAGAATGGCATGGAAAATATATGCAGAATTTCTTGAAAAACAAGAATACGTTATGGAGCATAAGTAGAAATGAAATATTGCATTTGGGATGTCCGAAAATAGAAAAGTATGTTATACTGGGGAAAAAGTATATTTGGACAGGAGGAGCTTATGGTAAAACATGTAATTTTATGGACGCTGAAGGATTCATTAAGTGACGAGGAGAAAAAAAGTGTCAAGGCAGGAATTAAAGAAGGGTTAGAAGGGCTGGCAGGACAGATTCCGGGACTTACGGATATTCATGTATATACCAATGGACTGGCAAGTTCCAATGCGGATGTGATGCTGGATTCAACTTTTACCGATGAGGACTCCCTTAAGGGGTATGCGGTTCATCCCAAGCATGTGGCAGTTGCAGATGGTAAGGTGCGTCCTTATACGGCGACACGCACCTGTCTGGATTATGAAATCTAAACAGGTCGCTTTATTACCTACCCATTTTGCTCATATATGGGGCTTTGAACAGTTACCTGAAAAAATCTCTCATCCCTTGTTTGAATGAACATATGGGATGGGAGATTTTTTATGTCTGACTTTCCGGATCAGTGAAACAGCAGATATTGTGCATTATGTTATGCAGTTTCTTCAGCAGCTGCAGCCTTCTCTTTTCTTTTATCGAGGCTTGCAAAAAATCCAGCCATCAGCGTACCGGAAATGGAGTGCCATACGCAGGAAACAGCGCAGATGATTGCAGATTCCGGAGAGGATGCAAACTGTGCGGTTGTGGTGGCAAGGTTGGTAGCCAGGCCCGCATTCTGCATACCGACTTCGATAGAAATCGTACGTTTCTTTGCAGTGTTCATACCGGTCAGTTTTCCGGCACAATAGCCCAGCAGATAACCAAGACCATTATGGAGCAGGACAGCAACAAAGATAACAGCACCGGAGGTAAAGAACTTAGACCCCTGTGAGGAGATAACCCCGCCAACAACGCAGGCAAGCCCAAGAACAGCAACACCCGGCATTATTTTCTGTACTTCCTGAAAGGCTTTCTTTTTTCCTAAAAGATAATTCAGTAAAAATCCGATAGCAATTGGTAAGATAACGGTTTCAATAATGGATACAAACATTGGCATTGCTTTGATGGAAATTGTGGCACCGCTTGCAAGGAAAGAGACAAGAAGCGGCGTCATAAGCGGTGAAAGTAATGTAGAAACGGTTGTCATTCCTACGGAAAAAGCAACATCACCGCCACAGAGATAGGACATGATGTTGGAGGAAACACCGCCCGGGCAGCATCCCACTAAGATCAGACCCAGTGCAATGGCATCCGGCAGATGTAAAAGTTTTGTCAGACACAATGCGATGGCCGGCATGATCAGATACTGGGCAATAGCGCCGATGCAGATATCAAAAGGGCGCTGTGCAAGGATCTTAAAATCATCGGTAGTCAGAGTCAGTCCCATACTGAACATGATGATACCGATAATGACGGACTGTGAAGTAAACTTATTTGTGGCAAAATCCGTAAAGAGTGAAATGTTTACCCAGCCCATCAGGCCTGGAACCAAAAAGGTGACGACTGCAATGGCAATTACGACAACTGCTGTGTAGTCAGATAAAAATTTGCTGAGTTTTTGTAGTGTTTTCATAGTATCCTCCTTATGTTTTGAACATGATACATGAACCAAAATTCGTGTTGTAACCTTTGGGATACTTGCTGACAGAATGCCAAAAAAATTCCCCCACAGGAAAAACCTGTGAGGGACGAAAGTAATCCGCGTTACCACCCTGATTCTGTGAATATCACAGCACTCACTATGTACCATCATACATATTCCCGATAACGGGGGAGACCGGCACAGCCTACTGCCACAATCGGGCATTCAGCCTGCTTCTTGGAGAGGATATCTGCCTTTGCCTGAATGCCTGTTCACACCAGCCACAGGCTCTCTGAAAATTAATGCAAATACAGCGTTGTTCTCCGCAATGAATTTTGGTGAATGTATTTTCTTTTGACACTTATTATAGGTGATTGTCAGAAAATGTCAATAGGCAAAATAAAGTTTTATATTCAGATGTAACCATGTATAATATGATACAAGGGTCAAAAGGTCAGAACTCGTTCCTGCTTGCAGGATAAGAGTCCTGACTTGCTGATATAGAGATTGGGAGGAACTCGGTATGGGAAAGAGGAAGAAAGAAACAATGGAATTTCGGTTTTATGAAGTTCCACAAGGAGAGGCGGTTCTGGCGCTTTTAGGTGACAGCTGGATCAGGAGATATGGGCATGACGGATCGGTACATCTTCATTTCCATAATCTGATGGAAATTGGATACTGCATAGATGGAACAGGGGAACTGTACCTGAACGAGGAAAGACACAGGTATGAACCATCAATGTTCAGCGTTATTCCTGCAAATTATCCACATATTACCGTGAGTGATGGGGAGGATACCAACTTCTGGGAGTACATTTTTTTTGACCCGGCGCAGGTGGTATGTGAACTTTATCCGGATAATCCAATCTGCCAGAGGCATATGACAGAGATGGTGAACAGGAATGCTCTTCTTTTGAAGGAAAAAGAGAATGTGATTCTTTTGGAGATGATCCGGCTTGTGATGGAGGAAATGCGAGGAAAACAACCACACTATACTTCTATGGTGAAAAGCATGGTTCGGGGGATTGTGATTGAGCTTATCAGACTGAACGAAAAGCGTTTGAAAATGGAAAGCGGCATAAAGTCCGAGCCGGATGATGCAACAAAGAGCAACCAGATCACCGCCGCACTGGAATATGTGAGCGAGCATTATGCAGAGCCTGTTCAGGTTTGTGAGCTGGCTGAGGCATGCAGTATGAGCGAAACTCATTTCAGACGGCTGTTTAAGAAAAATATGAATATGTCACCCATGGATTATGTCAATCTGATACGAATACAGAAGGCCTGCGATTTGATGAAACGGTCGGATGATTCCATGGATACAGTTGCAATGAAGTGTGGTTTTGCTACAACGTCAACATTTGACCGGAATTTTAAAAAATATTTGTCTACTTCGCCATATCAGTGGAAGATTAATCCGGAAAATTATGAACGAAAGATTCTGGATTTTAAGATTTCTGCTCTGAAAGGTTGGTAAATTGACGAATTTCCTAACAAAATGGTCGAAATTGCGTGTTTTATAGTGGAATTAGTATACAAAAAAGATACCTGGTTCGTTATAATACACATATAAATAAAGCGGTGTGAAAATAAACAGAACAAATTGCACAAATACATTTGGCAAAGGGAGAAAAAACATCGCGAAAACGACTATTTTGATTGGAACTAGGGAGGAAAAAAGTATGAAAAGAAAAGCATTATCAATCTTACTGGTAGCTGCTATGACAGCAACTATGGTTATGGGGTGCGGTACAGGAAAAGGAAGCTCATCTAATGGAGGAACACAGGCAGGAGATCCAACTGCAGGAGAAGATGAGCACACACTGAGCGTAAATGCATGGGATAAAAACTTCAACATCCCTGCACTTCAGGCAGCAGCAGATGATTACAAGAAGAATGTTGATCCGGATTTCAATCTGAAGATTAACGAAGTGGCACAGTCATCAGATATTGAGAATGCAGTCACACTTGCTGCATCAGCAGGCGACTACAGCACATTACCGGATATCGTTTTATTCCAGGATCACTGGGCACACAAGTATATCAGCGATTATCCGGATGCGTTCCAGAACATTGATGATATTGATATTGACTGGTCTGATTTCGCATCAGAGAAAGTTTCTTACTCTACTATCGATAACAAGCATTACGGAGTACCGGTAGATAACGGAACCGTTATCTGTGCATACAGAATTGATCTTTTGGAGCAGGCCGGATATACCATTGATGATTTGACTGGATGCACATGGGATAAGTTCATTGAGATTGGCGAAAAGGTAAATGAGAAGACTGGAAAGTACTTACTTTCCATGGATGGTGACGGAAATGATCTCGTTTACATGATGCTGCAGGCAGAGGGTGAGTCACAGTTTAAGGATGGCAAACCATACATCGCAGATAATGAGAAACTTGTAAAGATTGTAGAAATTATCAATGAGATGGTTCAAAAGAAAGTATTATATCTTGCAAATGACTGGAACGATTACACCGACCAGACTATTATTGGAGACATGGTTGCAGGTGTTATGAACGGTAACTGGATCATTCCTACAATTGAGCAGGTTAAGGAAAATAGTGGAAAATGGGAAATTACGTCCATGCCGACACTTGAGGGTGGCGAAGGATATGCTTCCAATGGTGGTGCTTCCCTTTATGTAACTGCTAACTGCAAGAATCCGGATCTGGCAAAGAAATTCCTTGCTTATACATTCGGTGGCAGCAGTGTTACATATGATGCAGCATTAAAGAATGGTGGTGTGATCACCACATGTATCTCAGCCGGTAAGTCTGATGTATATAACGAGGGGGTTGAATATTTCAACAATACTCCGATTTACGCACAGATTGTTGAGATGGGATCTCACGTACCGGTTGTAGAGCAGAGTGATTACCATTATACCTGCCGTGAGAAGGTTGCAGCAGCAATCATTAATATTACCGGTGGCGCAGATGTAAAGTCTGAGCTCAAGAATGCAGAAGACCAGCTGAACTTTGAAATGGGAAATTAATAGATTGACATAGGTCGGCAAAGGAGTAGGTGAAACGGGGAATCAGGGGGCTGACTCCCCGTTTTCATATAGAGTAGGAAGGAATGAGGGAAAGATGAAGAGAAGTGGGAAAAGCATAACCTCAAAGCAGCATGCGGCTGGATGGGCATTTCTGGCACCGGCATCCATACTGATTGTTGTTATGAGTTTTATTCCGATCATACAGGCAATTCTTATGTCTTTTAAGACCGGATCCAGTGCGAATATGAAATGGGTAAATCCATTTACCTATAACTATACCCGGATGTTTCAGGATAAACTGTTTATGCGTTCGGTGGGAAATACATTTTTATACTTATTGATAGAAGTACCGATTATGCTGGTTCTTGCAATCCTGCTGGCACAGATATTAAATAATAAGAATTTGAAATTCAAGGGATTCTTCCGTACCTGCGTCTTTCTGCCCTGTGCAACTTCACTGGTATCCTATTCCCTGATTTTTAAATCCCTGTTTGCCACCAACGGATTAATTAACAGCGTACTGGTTAAGCTTGGGATTTTGGAAACCAATTATAATTTCCTCGGAAATGCCACGTCAGCACGTATTATTATCATTCTTGCACTGATCTGGAGATGGACAGGATACAACATGGTCTTCTTCCTGGCAGGGCTTCAGAATATTGAATATTCTGTCTATGAAGCTGCAAAGATTGATGGAGCCAGCTCCTGGAAGACTTTCTGGCATATTACGGTTCCACTTTTGAAACCCACCATCGTTATGACAATGATTATGTCAATCAACGGTACCTTACAGCTCTTCGATGAGTCTGTAAACCTGACAAGCGGCGGACCGGCAAATGCAACCATTACTATGTCACATTACATTTACAACAATTCCTTCGGTCAGGGTGTTGCGAACTTCGGATATGCATCGGCGATGTCGTTCTTTGTATTTATCCTTGTAGCAATTCTGGCGTTTATCAATATGAAAGTAGGTGACAAGCGTGACTAAGAAAAAACATGGATCAATGATACAGAGGAGACTGATTCCCTCTTACATATTTTTGATTATCGTATCATTCATTTCAGTGTTCCCACTGTACTGGATGATTACGGCCGCAACCAATACCTCTGTGGAGGTTGCACGCGGAAGAATCATATTTGGTACGCATGCAATTGAGAATTTTCAGAAGCTGTTAGAGCAGCAGGATCTGTTTGGAGCACTGGGAAATTCCTTCCTCTATGCAGGTATGCAGACGATTGTTGCGCTTTTAATCTGCTCTCTTGCAGGATTTGGATTTGAGCTTTACCATGACCGTTTTAAGGACAGATTATTTTCCATTTTACTGCTGGCAATGATGGTTCCTCAGGTAGCAACCATGATTCCGCTGTTTAAAATGATGGCAAAGATGAATCTTTTAAATTCGGTTTGGGCATTTATTCTTCCACAGATATCAACACCGTTTCTGATTATGATGTTCCGTCAGAATTCCAGAAACTTCCCGGTTGATGTCATGGAAGCAGCACGAATCGACGGATTGAGCGAGATTCGGATATTCTTCCAGATGTATATGCCAATTCAGAAATCCACTTATGCTGCAGCTGCCGTTATCACATTCATGAATTCATGGAATGCATACTTATGGCCTAAAGTTGTTATGAGCGATAACAGAGCACAGACGATGCCGATGCTCATTGCAAATCTGGCAGCCGGATACAATGTCGATTATGGTGTTTTGATGATGGGTGTATTATTCTGCTCCATTCCGACAATGATCATCTTCTTCGTACTTCAGAAACAGTTCGCAGAAGGTATTACAGGTGCAGTGAAGTAAATAAAATATAATATAATGTGTAAAATTACGACAGGGAGCAGATAACAACTGTTATCTGCTCCATTTTTTCAAAAAAGAGAGGTAATTTTGATGGAATTTGATTTTAATATTGTAAAAAATCCGGAGATTTTTGAACAGAACCGTCTTCCGGTACATTCTGATCATGACTGTTATTTGTCTGAATATGAGCGGAATGCCGGGGAAAGCAGTCTTTATAGGAAACTGGATGGAATCTGGAAGTTCAGTTATGCAAAAAATATGGCATTGGCAGTCAACGGATTTGAAAAAGAGGAGTATGACTGTAGACCGTGGGATGATATCCGGGTGCCTGCCCATATCCAGATGGAGGGTTATGATGCACCCCAGTATGCCAATGTGCAGTATCCCTGGGATGGAAAGCAGAATGCAGTTCCGGGAGAAATTCCGATGGAATTCAATCCGGTGGCAAGCTATGTCAGATATTTTTCTATTCCGGAAAATATGAAGGGACACAAAATCTGCATTTCCTTTCAGGGTGTGGAAAGTGGATTTGCGGTATGGCTGAACGGAAGTTATGTGGGCTACAGCGAAAATTCCTTTGACCCGGCAGACTTCGACCTGACACCCTATATCAGAGAAGACGGGGAAAACAAGCTGGCAGTGCGGGTGTTTAAATGGACCTCCAGCAGCTGGTGTGAGGATCAGGATTTTTACCGTTTTTCCGGTATTTTCCGGAGCGTTTATCTGTATATGATACCGGAGATTCATGTAAAGGATCTGTCGGTGGTTCCGGTACTTTCCGACGATTTTTCCGAGGCGGATGTGGAACTTTCCATGAAAATAGAGGGAAAGGGACGTGCAAAGATAAGTCTTCTGGACGGAACAGATACTGTTTATTCCGGAGAAATTTCCTGTGAAAAGGACACGGTTTCCACTTTCCATGTAAAGAATCCGAAGCTTTGGAGTGCGGAACTGCCCTATTTATATACACTGTATCTGGAACTTCGAAAGGATGATGGCACCGTCTGTGAAATTATCACACAGAATGTGGGTTTCCGTCGTTTTGAGATGATAGATGGAATCATGAAATTAAACGGAAAAAGAATTGTCTTTAAAGGGGTAAACCGTCACGAGTTCAGTTCTGTTACCGGACGGGTTCCGAACCGGGAGGAGCTGCTCCGTGATATCATTACCATGAAACAGAATAATATCAATGCCATCCGTACCAGCCATTATCCCGATGATTCTGCGCTGTATGATCTATGCGACCGCTATGGTCTGTACCTGATTGCCGAGACGAATCTGGAATCCCATGGTTCCTGGGATGCATATCTGCGAGGGCGTGCGGATAAAGATTATATTGTGCCAAAGGATCATGAGAACTGGCTTCCCATGATGCTGGACCGCGCAAATTCCTGCTATCAGCGGGATAAAAACCATCCGGCAATCTTAATCTGGTCCTGCGGAAATGAGTCCTATGGCGGGAAAGATATCTATGAGATGTCCCAATTGTTCCACCGGCTGGATCCCCACCGTCTCGTGCATTATGAGGGAGTGTTCCATGACAGAAGATATAATGACACCAGTGACATGGAGAGCCAGATGTATCCGCCCGTGGAGAGCATCAAAGAGTTTTTGCAGGAGCATAAAAAGAAACCGTTTATATGTTGTGAATATACCCATGCCATGGGAAATTCCTGCGGTGCCATGCACAAATATACCGATCTTACTGATACGGAGCCCAGATATCAGGGAGGATTTATCTGGGATTATGTGGATCAGTCCATCTATAAAAAGGACCGCTATGGAAAATGGTTTCTGGCATACGGCGGGGATTTTGACGAGCGGCCATCTGATTATAATTTCAGCGGAAACGGTATTGTCTATGGAGGTGAGAGGAGACCTTCGCCGAAAATGCAGGAGGTGAAATTTAATTATCAGAATATTTCCGTACAATTCGAAAAGGACAGCTTTAAGGTAACCAATAAAAATCTGTTTTTAAACACCGATTATTACTTAGCCTATGCGATTCTGTTAAAAGATGGAAAAGAGGTGCAGAAAATTCCAATGCAGATTTCCGTAGCACCGCTTTCTGAGAAAACCTATGATATCCCACAGAAAATTCAGGCTGAAATTGACGGGGCAGAGGTTGCCGCGGCTGCCATGAATACCCGTGTACCGGAGTATGCGCTAACGGTATCCTTTGTTTTGAAGCAGGATGAGCTTTGGGCAAAAGCGGGCCATGAGGTGGCATTCGGACAACATATTTATAAAAAAGAGGTGAAGCCTTATACCTGCAGTGAAAAATTTAAAGTGATTCACGGACATTATAATCTGGGGGTTCGTGGGGACAATTTCTATGCCATGTTTTCCACTTTGACAGCGGGACTGACTTCCTATGTCTATGGCGGAGTGGAGATGTTAAAGGCGGTTCCGATGCCAAACTTCTGGCGGGCACCGGTAGATAATGACACCGGCAATCTCATGCAGTCACGCTATGCCCAGTGGAAGATTGCCAGTATGTATGTGACTGCAAAGAACAAGGACCGTTTTGAGGACACGGCACCGAAGGTGGAGGAACTGGAAAACAGTGTAAAGATTACTTACAAATACTATATGCCCACAACACCGGCCAGCTGCTGTTTTGTAACCTATGAGGTATTCGGGGACGGAACCATCCAGACGACACTCACTTATGATCCGGTGAAAGAACTTGGGGATATGCCGGAATTTGGCATGATGTTCAAGCTCGACGCAGATTACGACAGAGTACAGTGGTACGGCCTTGGAGAGGCGGAGACCTATGCAGACCGCAGGCATGGGGCAAAGCTTGGAATCTATGAAAACAAAGTGGCTGATAATATGGCAGAGTATCTGGTTCCTCAGGAGTGCGGCAACAAGTGCGGGGTACGTTATGGGAAAGTGATGGACAAAAAAGGTCGCGGTATGTTGTTTTTTGGAGATGAACTGTCATTCAGTGCGCTTCCCTATACGCCCCATGAGCTGGAAAATGCAACACACTGCTATGAACTTCCGGAGGTTCATTATACCGTTATCCGGGTGGCTAAGCAGCAGATGGGCATTGCCGGAGACGACAGCTGGGGCGCAAGGGTTCATCCGGAATATCTGCTGGATGTCTCAGAGAAGATGGAGTTTACGTTCTGTTTCCGGGGGATATAGTCATTTCCCGCCATTCTTAGCGATGACCACACCGGAAAAAATTTTCTGGTGTATCGAACGAGGATGCGGTTTCGAGTGCGCAGGTTAAAAAACGAAGGCGTAGCAGGCTACGTCGAGACTTTTTGACCTGTGCTATCGGATGCCAGACCGGTCTTATGCGTCAGTTATTTCTTTTCAGTGAGTAGTATGGGCATATACAGAGAAATATTCATGTATATGCCCATATACCCCTGTATTTTATACGGTTGTCTGGGGGACCAGGCAGCAGATGGGCTTGCTAGGGGTGCAAATAAGATCTGAAAGTGTCTAATGGATATTCTTGTGCAATTAACTTGTGATTATGGTATTATATAGATATGGTTTCGTCTTAAACATTAAGAATATTACATCAGTACAGAATTTGAAGAGAGAGGGCAGAGGCGATGTCAGGTTTTGATAGATTATTATGTTATTTACGGGCTATCAGCAGAAATAATAGTGATCAGGGAACGCGTTTTGAGCATTTAATGAAAAAATTTTTTCTGACAAGTCCATTATATGAAGATGTATATGAGAGTGTTTGGACGTGGAATGAATTCCCATATAACGGAGGAAAACATGATTTCGGGATTGATCTTGTAGCGAAGGTGAGAGGCGTCGATGAATATCATGCCATTCAGTGTAAGTTTTATAAAGAAAACCACTCGGTATCAAAAGAGGACGTAGATACTTTTTTAAGTGCTTCCGGTAAACCGTTTTATGTGGATGATAATCCTATCCGTTTTTCAAGTAGAATTATTGTGTCTACTACTGATAAATGGACCAGTACTGCAGACGCAATCATAGAGGGACAAATACCGCCAGTTAATCGGATTCGTTTGCAGGATTTGAAAGATTCCGGGATTGATTGGGATTCGTTTTCTACTGAAAATGTAGATAGCATGAGGAGAAAAAAGAAAAAACAAGTACGTCCGCATCAAATCGCGGCGATTGAAGATGTCCTAAATGGATTTCGTTCATCTGATCGTGGAAAGTTAATAATGGCATGCGGTACAGGAAAAACCTTTACGTCATTAAAAATAGCAGAAGCAGTGACTGGCGGAAATTCATTTGAATTATGAAAAACCGGTAAGTGCAGATGATTTGGGGTTAGTGATTGAAAAAAGCAGAGATGATTACACAGTAACAAAAATGTGTTTTGCAAAAGAAGGAAAAGAAATAAAGAAAGATACCATTATTTACAATGAGTATATTACCATAAAGAATATTCCAAACCGTGTGTATGAATATGTTATTAATGGAAAATCAGCTGTAGAATGGATCATGGAACGTTATGCTGTTTCCCAGGATAAAAACAGCCGATTGTCAGATGACCCAAATGATAATGAACATCCGACATATATTTTTCAATTGCTGATATCTGTAATTAAAGTTAGTTTACAGACACAGAATTTACTGGATGAATTACCGGAATATAAAGAGATATAAGGAAGAGACTTTATTTTATAGTAGAGAGGTATCCATGTATGTGCAGGGAAGAAGAACTACGTTTTTCAATATTTGTTATATATAGTTTAGCGGACAAATGGAAAAAAACACCCGCTGATGTCTATAAAATCCTGAATTCGACCGGTATTTTAGATAATTATGTTATTTCCTGCTATGATGTCCTTCATACGCAGGGAAAAGAGTATTTGGTAGAGGATCTTACGGAGTATGTTAAAGAAAAGGGGATATCCATATGATAGTTTATCATGGAACGACAGAAATCATAAAGACACCTGATGTGCTGCATTCAAAAGGGTATATTGATTTTGGACCGGGATTTTATGTAACAACTTACGAAGAACAGGCGAAAAAATGGGCAGCGCGGAAGGGGATGAGACAAAACAAAGAGGCAATTGTAAATGTTTACTATATGGAAGAAAAATTGGATGAATACAAGGTATTATCTTTTGAAAATGAAAATGAAGGATGGCTGGAATTTGTTTGTTCCTGTCGCAGGGGGGAACCGATCAATCAGGATTATGATATTGTGATTGGAAATGTTGCAAATGATGATGTGTTTAAAACGGTAGATATGTATTTTCGTGGTTTATGGGATAAGAAAAAAGTGTTGGAGGAATTGCGATATTATAAAAGGAATGATCAGATTTGTATAGTTAATCAAAGCACATTGAACAAGATATTAACTTATCAAAAATCATATAAGGTGGAATAATCATGGTAGATAGAGAACAGCTAACTGAGGTATATAAGGAGAATTTAGAAGAGGATATCATAAAAGCAATTTCTACATTCAAGCATATCAATCTACGACAGGCATTTGACATATATTATTCAAGCAAATTGGCAGATCAGATTGCAAAAGGAAGTTATGGCATTGAAAATATGGATGCGAAGTATTTGGCAGAAGATCTGATCGAGAATGAACCGGAATTATTTGTAAAATGAGATAACAGGGAGAGGATAAACAAAAGATTAGGGGTGGTGGCTCGCAGAATTGCTTTAGTTCTTTCCATCGTGGCATTGAATGCTCTCCCCTGTTAGTTCGGGCCTTGGCACTTTACAAATGAAAATAAATCAGTTACAATAAAATAGAAAGTCTGGGCAAACAGACGATATAGAAAACACCGGGAAAAAGAGAGTATATCTGACAGGAACCATACAGAGAAATTTCCGCCGGAAAATCGGCAGCTGAGAGGAAATGGGGAGCGCAGATAGAAGATGGCTTTGGAGTGGCAGAGTTGAGCCGAGGAGGTTAGATTCTGACAGGACCGCCTGTTATAGCGGAGAATAAGGCTGTTGCAGAGAAAACGCATATGCAGTATTGGAATCAGGTGGCATAGGATCCGGCAGCAGTGAAAAGAAGTGGTAACACGGGATGATGCTCTCGTCTTCTATGGAGGACGGGGGCTTTTTTTCTCAATAAAGAAAGCTGTTCAGCATACGATATTTTTCTGTTTGAGAATATATGAGGTGGCAGAATGGCGGTGAAAAGAAAAGGAGATTAAAAATGGCACAGAACAAGGGAAAATATTACATGACAACAGCGATTGCCTACACTTCAGGCAAACCGCATATCGGAAATACCTACGAGATCATTCTTGCAGATTCCATTGCACGGTATAAGCGTGCAGAGGGCTATGACGTTTATTTCCAGACTGGAACTGACGAGCATGGTCAGAAGATTCAGGAAAAGGCAGAGGCTGCCGGTATTACACCGAAGGAATATGTGGATCAGGTATCCGGCGAGGTAAAGAGAATCTGGGATCTGGTCAATGCATCCTATGATAATTTTGTCCGCACCACAGACGAGGATCACGAGAAGTGCGTGAAGAAAATCTTTAAGAAATTGTACGATCAGGGAGATATCTACAAGGGCTCTTATGAGGGCCTGTACTGTACACCCTGTGAGTCCTTCTGGACGGAGTCCCAGCTGGTGGACGGCAAGTGTCCGGACTGTGGCCGTGAGGTAAAGCCGGCAAAGGAGGAGGCATACTTCTTCAAAATGAGCAAGTATGCAGACCGCCTGATTGATTACATCAACACCCATCCGGATTTCATCCAGCCGGTATCCAGAAAGAATGAGATGATGAACAACTTCCTGCTGCCTGGGCTGCAGGATCTGTGTGTTTCCCGTACCTCCTTCAGCTGGGGAATTCCGGTAGATTTTGACCCGAAGCATGTGGTCTATGTATGGCTGGATGCCCTGACCAACTATATCACCAAGATTGGTTACGATCCGGATGGTTCCAGCGATCTGTTCAACAAGAACTGGCCTGCAGATCTGCACCTGATCGGAAAAGATATCGTTCGTTTCCACACCATTTACTGGCCGATTTTTCTGATGGCACTGGATCTGCCGCTGCCGAAGCAGGTGTTCGGACATCCGTGGCTCTTACAGGGCGGGGATAAGATGAGTAAGTCCAAGGGAAATGTAATCTACGCGGATGATATGGTAGATCTGTTCGGTGTGGATGCCACCCGTTATTTCGTACTGCATGAGATGCCTTATGAGAATGATGGTGTGATTACCTGGGATCTGGTAATCGAGCGCTATAATTCCGACCTGGCAAATATCCTTGGGAATCTGGTGAACCGTACCATTTCCATGAGCAATAAATATTTTGGAGGTATTGTAAAATCCACCGGTGTCACCGAGGATGTGGATGATGATCTGAAGGCTGTGGTGACAGGAACCAAGGCAAAGGTTGGTGAGAAGATGGAGAAACTTCGTGTAGCCGATTCCATTTCCGAGGTAATTGCATTGTTCCGCCGCTGCAACAAATATATTGACGAGACGGAGCCGTGGGTGCTGGCAAAGGATGAGGCAAAGCAGGATCGTCTGGCAGAGGTGCTCTACAACCTGACGGAGTCCATTACAATCGGTGCAAGTCTGCTGCATCCCTTCCTGCCGGAGACCGCAGAGAAGATTGTGGCACAGCTGAACACCGAGCTTCGCGATTTCGACGTGTTGGATCAGTTTGGTCTGTATGAAAGCGGAACCAAGGTTACCGAGAAGCCGGAAATTCTCTTTGCGAGACTGGATGCGAAGGAGATTATGCCGAAGGTAGAGGAGATTCAGGCAAAGCAGAAGGCAGAGTATGAAAAGGAGCAGAAGAAGCTTGGCGGCGGAGACGCTGCAGAAGCCGAGAACGAGACGGCCATTGACATTGAGCCGAAGGCAGAGATCACCTTTGAGGATTTTGAAAAAATGCAGTTCCAGGTAGGCGAGATCCTTTCCTGCGAGGCAGTTCCCAAGTCCAAGAAGCTTCTGTGCTCCCAGGTGAAGATCGGAAGCCAGGTCAAGCAGATTGTGTCCGGAATCCACAAGGACTACACCCCGGAGGAGATGGTGGGCAAGAAGGTGATGGTTCTTGTGAACTTAAAGCCTGCCAAGCTGGCCGGGGTGCTCTCCGAGGGGATGCTCCTTTGTGCTGAGGATGAGAATGGTGCACTCTCCCTGATGACACCGGAGAAGCCGATGCCGAGCGGAGCGGAAATCTGTTAACTAGACTAGTATTTGTTGGGGGGGAGTTTATGCCAGATACCATTTTCTATCATTTAAAATTAAAGAGGGGAAGGCATCCGCAGGAGGTCTTTGAGAAGATGGCAAAAGCCATCAAAAAAAGAGGGGCAACAAAGAACTGGAGTTACAAAATCAACGAAGAAGAGGAAACGTTTCTGGTTGATTTTGGAGATGAACTGAGTGAGGGCTTTGGGATCCACTTTGAGAAACAGGTTGCGGATGATTGCTGCAAGGTTTATTTTCCATTGGATGGCGAACTATATGAGGATGAGAAAAAAAGCGAGTTCAAGGCATTGCTTAACATGATCTATTCGGCAAGGACATCGTTTTCTCGGATGGAGATTACAGATGACTATGGTCTTGCTGAAGATTTCATGGAGAGCAAAAAGTTCAAGTTGAAGCTGAGGGAACTGACAGAAGAGGAAATGGAGCGGGCGAAACGGCTGTATAACCTGGGGTATACAGCCCATCCTGATTTTGTGCTGAAGCTGATTTATGATTATCTTGAAATTCCTTTTGATGAGGAATATGAGAAATATGTGAATCCAAAGGTTTCATGTACAAGATATGATTTAGAGGATCAGAAATTTTTGCGTCCGTTTATTGAGACTTTTCTTTATGAGACTTCGGAATATCGGGATCAGGGAAGATTGTTTTTGATAGATGATTATTTTGGAGAACTGAATGCGGTATGGTTTTCAGCGTATGCCTTTATTCTGATTATTGAGGAGGTCATTTTATATAAAGATGATCCGTTTCTTAAGTATCATAATTCTTTTGGTGTGAAAGAGGGACAGGCACATAAATATTATGTCCAGAAGTTCCTTCCAATGCTGGAGAACGAAACAGACCCATTTGAAAGATGTATTCTGGCATATCGATTCTTTGTTTCAGTGTATGATTTTTGTGGCTTGGTGTATGTTGGAAAGGAAAAAATCGCGCTGGATCAAAATAGAATTTCAAGTGCATCTGACATAGAACTGAGATATTACATGCATCAGGATGAAAAGAAAAGAATCGGATTGCGCAAATATGAAGATATTCCCGAAGGTTATTCTACCCTGGTAAGTGTGGGACTTGCAAGCTTTGCTAAGACTCAATGCTTTCAAAATAGTGAAGTGATTATGGCGGTGGATGAAGACGCAGGGCAGGC
This sequence comes from Agathobacter sp., assembly GCA_022772675.1. GTDB lineage: Bacteria > Bacillota > Clostridia > Lachnospirales > Lachnospiraceae > Roseburia. The sequence continues at coordinate 16,382 of JALEZW010000056.1, forward strand.
AATGAAATGTTTAGGAATGACACTATTGAGTTTCGCCCGGGAGGATTTTGGTTTTGATAAAGGATTCTGTACCGGGAACATTTTAGACATTTTTATTCCAGGATTTGAGGAACAGCACCATAAAGCCGGTATATATTTCATGGAAATTGATAAGCTTCCGGATGATTTTCCATTTATTATTCGGGGAGGAAGAGTATATATGGCATTTTTCGTAACGAGACAGGAAATTGACTATATGTTAAAATACGGTTTTGAAAAGTTTGAGGAAGCATTGAGGGAGAGCAATGTTGATTTGAGACAGTTGGGGCGGGAGTCAATCATAGAGATTTAGGCATGGAATTGCCGGAAAACGATTGATAAATGGAAAGCGAAACAAACATGGAGAAAATAAAAACATACCTGTACAAAGATATTGGAATTATTTTATGTATTCTATTTTACATATGTTTTATGGCAATCGCATATGCTGTCAAACCATACTTGGATGGTGCTGACTGGTATTTTTTCAGCAGCCTGCAGAGACTGCTCTTTGGATTGGTAGAATTGGCAATCTTCATAAAGATTTTTCATAAGGAGAAGTGGACAGACGTAATCAATTTCAGGCACTTTAAGGATGGAATTCGTGTGGGAAGTGGAGTGATTCTTTATACGATATTGCTCACAATTGTAACTGCTATCGGAATAGGTTCCCTGGTCAATACTACGTTCGCAATCCTATTTTCCTGCTTAATCTGTCAGCAGATTACAACAGGTTTCTGGGAGGAATTGACATTTCGCGCATTTGTGCTGGAGGGTTATTTCAATAAAACTAAGAAAAGCTGGTGGTGCAGGCTTGCTTATGCAAGTATGTCTTTTATCTTTTTTGGACTTGTTCATGCGATAGAATGTGACAATTTTGGAGATGCGATAGATGTTTTTATTATGACGGGAACCTTAGGATTTGTTTTCGCAGCAATTTACCTGTATTCACACAACATACTTGTTCCGATGCTGCTTCATTTTATCTATGATATCCCGGCAAATTTTCAGCAGTTTATAGATGTATGGAATGAGGAAAGTCAATTATTCCATGTGCTGAATAATTATGTGCTTACAGCAGTTTTTCTATTATTGCCGATCGCAGCTTTGGCTTTTGTCATAAAGAAACCTGTATACGAATATGAAAATACGGTGCAGATCAGTGGAACCGATGGGCCGACATCTGTATTTATTGTCGGTGGTATGCACAAGCCTTCTCTCTCGCAGAGAGTACAACGCATACCGTTTCGGATGAGAAAAGCATGGTATGAGAAGCATATTACAGCTGATGGTCACACGATGGAAGAAGTAAGGCGGTATATAAAGGATGTTTACGGGTTTCAGGAAGTGGATCAGCAGTCAGAAGAATATCAAGAGCAATATTCACAAATGAGAGCATCTTTTATCATGCAGTATGCACCGGAATTACTGGGGGAATATGCCGACGCACCGCAGATGAATGGCACTGACGAAGCAGCCATAAAACGTTTTATGGAGCAGATTGAACTTCGTCAGCAGGTGGCTGAGAGAATTCCAAAGGAAGATTTTGATATTGATCTGCATATTTATAAAAAAGATGAAAAGGATACACATATTGATTTTGCATTAGAGTCAAAATACGGATACATTGGGGGCGGTGCCAGCGGAAGCAAGGCTGATATTAGAAAGTACGAGAAAATGTATCGTGACGTTTATCGGTATTATGGAGTCACAAAAAGCGATATTGAGCATAGGACCAAACGGTACGAGGATTTGATTCGCACTTTGGCGAGGAGGTAAAGGCATATGGGTATTTATCTGAATCCGGGAAAACCATCGCGGCAAATATGCTGGCGGCTTATTACGGGAAGGACTGCGATTCTGCGTTGAAAAATGGGTTATGATGAATTTGATTCACAGATTTTGGCATTGAAAGAATATGAGGAAAAAGGAGATATTTCGTTTATGGAGGTTCAGTGATATGAAAGTATATGAGAATGATAGAGATATAAAAGTCTCAAACTTGTACTTAAAGCTTCCGCAGAATATGATTAATAAGATAAGTAATATAGCAATTTCTTTTTCTCATCTGCTTACCAGAAGGGAAAAAGCTCATAAAACTAATAAGAAGAGTATCCATTTTAATTTGTAGAATGGTAAATAGAATGAATATGTATTGTGTGGGAAACCGGGCAGTTTCGCGGTAAGCGGAACTGCCTACATTTTTTGTCTCTTTGCTCCCGGTATTAAAATAATGTGACCTTTTCCAAAATTTCTCATCTAATAGATAGGACGTCCAAAAGAGAAATGGAGGGAAAGAATCTGTGATAAGAAAATAAATGAAATGTTATAATGAAGCCAAAAAGAAACTAATTCAATCCTACATTGGATGGGGGATATAGATGGAGAAATTTGAAGACATCTACGAGAAGTACTACAGAAAAGTGTATTTGTTTCTCCTTAAACTGTCAGGGGATTCCTCTCATGCGGAGGAATTGACGCAGGATACGCTGTTTAAGGCATTTTTACATATCGACCAGTATGAGGGACGAAGCAGTCTTTATACCTGGCTTTGCACGATTGCAAAAAATAACTGGCTGGCTGAAATAAAACGTAAAAAGGAGTTTGTGGATACCGGGATGGATCCGGAAATAAACAGCGGAATGAATGTGGAGAATGAAGTTCTGGACAGGCACATGGCAGAACTGATAAGAAAAGAAATCGCACATTTGCCTGAGCCCTATGGCAGTGTGTGCGCTATGAAAATTTATGCAGAGCTTACGTATCGTGAGATTGCTGCAGAATTTCAGAAGTCTGAAAGTTGGGCGAAAATGACTTTTTTTAGAGGAAAAACGATGCTTATGGAAAGGATTGTGTCAAGTTTTCTATGAAAACTTGACATGCAGCTTCGGTCCATTTGCCGAAGGCAAATTTTGCATGGACCGATGTTCAAAGGATGGAGAGGTATAGATGAAAAAGAGTGGAATCACCTGTCAGGTCATTCAGGATATTCTCCCACTATACACAGACGGCTGCTGTAGTGAGGATTCCAAAAACCTGGTGGAGGAGCATTTAAAGACCTGTGATGACTGTCGAAAACTGGTAGACCGCTATGAAGAGCCGGTTCCGGTTCAGGAGGAAAAAGAAGTGGAGGTTACCACTATCCGGCGCAGTATGAGACAGATTAGGAGAGGAAAAACAGCGGGAGTTGTTGCGTTAGTATTGGTATTTGCGGTGTTTTTCGTGGCAATTCCATTAAAAAACTATATTGTCGGAGACGGAATCACCTATGCCAATTTAAAGGAAATATCAGATGCCTGTTCTTTTGGGGATGCCATTGCCGAAGGCGATTTTGAAAAGGCGTACAGCTATTTTAATATGAAACAGGCCTATGACAAACTGATCCGGCAGGCGGAGGATGAGGGAATTGATGACAGCGTAAAACAGGGAATTTTGAAGGTAAAAAACAATGGATTCGACTGGTATAATCAGGTCTGTCATGACTCATTTATTGAAGCCATGGAAAAGGTAGAGGAGAAGGGAAAATTATGGAAATCCTGTACCTACCGGTCAGCCGTCAAGCAGAAAGAGGGCTGGACATTATTTTATGACGGAAAGCTCCAGTCCGGTGAAACGATACTCATACAGTTTGATATGAACGCAGGCGGCATCGAGCATTATTGTGTTATGAAGGAATTTATGGTACTGGATGAAAAAAGCGGTGAGTTTGTTGAGGACAGGGAGGCGCGAAAGCTGAATGATGAGCTTCTTGAAATTTATGTGGAGCCGCAGAATAATAGTGTTATTCAATAGGATTTTTTTGTGCTGTCAATCGTGTATATAGTAGAGGTATGAATCAGATACAGGCAGGAGGAAGTATTACATGAAAGAGAATACAAGGGCGGCAGAATTTCGAGAGTTGTACGATCGGCAGATACAAAGAGTGTATAAGCTTGCCCTGCTGCTGCTCGGGAGTGTAGCAGATGCGGAGGATATTGCGCAGACCGTTTTCCTGAAGGTGTGGGAGAAGGCACCAAAATTTCGGGATGAGAACCACGAGATTGCCTGGTTTCTCACCACGACCAGAAACCAGTGCCGTGACCTTCAGAAAAGCTTTTACCGCAAGCACCGCACAGCTATAGAGGACGCTCCGGAACAGTCGGTTTCTCTTACATCCAATGTGGATAATGAAATCTGGCAGGCACTGCAGAGCCTGCCGGAGAAGTACCGCATCGTGCTGTACCTGTATTATTATGAGGGCTATCCGGTGAAGGAACTCTCCGTACTTCTGGGACGCAGGGCAAGTACCCTGCAGACACAACTGGCAACAGGACGTAGGCTTTTGAAGGAAAAGATTGGCACAGAATCAGGAGGGGAAAATGAGAGAAAAGCTGGAGAAACAACTGAAACACACGATAGAACAGATGGGACCGGACGATAAGCAGACAGAGCGGATCTGGCGTGGCGTGCAGAGCCGCACGAAAGAGAAGGAAAAGAGGTTTCCGGTATTTCGGGCAGCAGCAGTAGGGACATGTGTACTGGCACTGTGCGTGGTGACCGGAGTGAGTGTCAACGCGGCTACGGATGGAGCCTTTTTTGAATCTGTCCGTGCATTTGTAGGTATGACGGAGCAGCAGGAAAAGGTTGCGGATGAAGGAATTAAACTTGGACGAAGAGAATCAAATACTTACGCAGATCCATTGGTGGCATGCTCAGATGCATACATTATATTTGCCAATGAGCGTGGACTCATGATTTACGGAAGAGAGGAGCAGACGCTTCTCGCAGCACTGGATCTGCAGGCATTGGACTGCAATTATTTTAATGCGGATACCATCGAGACCCACATCATGATGCAGGAGAACCTGCTTTACATTTTTAACGAGTATAAGGATAAAAATACTGAGAAAGTCTATACCTATGATCTGACGCAGGCGGGATTGGAAAATGCGTTGGAATGTGTGGAGGATCCGGCTGAGGTGGCAGGGATTCAGAAGCAGTGGAACTCTTATGCAGCAGCGTATCGCAGGGATACCTTTGATACGATACCGGCGGCACAGGAGGAGTGGAATGGAAGCAGGGATCTGACTTATAGTGAATACAGCATTGTCTGGACGGATGGAAAGGGTGCAGAGCAGATTAGCTGCCTGCTGATAAACGGTGATGGAACGTATGAACTTTATACATGTTCTGCAGATGATTTGTCGGATGCGAGGACAGATACACTTGCTCTGAAAGGATATGAAGACAGTACACAGGAGGAAAGTCTGCCGAAGTTTGTTTATACCGGAGATGACCCGGTGCTGAAAGCATTGTGCGACTACATGTGTAAAGAAGATATGGGCGGCAGGTATCTTGGAGATGATGAGGAGAATGGGGTATTTATCCCGGCTCCGGTGGTGTACAAAACGGTTACACGAGGGGACGAATTGACGGTGTTTGCAAATTTGTGGAGCTATATTTACAAACAAAACGGCAACACTTTGGACTGTGTAAGCGGCGGAGAGCAGCCATCCCGTCTGAAACTGAAACCCGATGGCAACGGTGGCTATCGCATAGAGGAACACCTTACTGCGGGGGATGGCGCAGACTACGAAAAAGACATTAGGGATTTCTGTGCCGGATATATGATTTCTCCGGGAAAATTTATTGAGGCAGGTTATAAGTACGAGGGAATTCGTAAGGAACTGATTCGGATGTATGTGGATGACAATCATCTGGATATTAAGTATTTTAAGGACTATGGCTGGGATCCGATCGCGCTGGATGACGAAAACGAATAATCCTCCTGGGTACAGATAGGAATCCGGTGATTTTTGTAAATACGATTGATAAAATCACTTTCTAAGAGTAAACTGTAATTAACATCGTTTACATCATCCATAAGGGGGATTGAATATATGGGAATTTATCTGAACCCGGGAAATGATAATTTTCAAATTGCATGTAATTCTGAAATTTACGTGGATAAAACAGGAATGATTAAGCATACCAATCGGATGATCTGTACGCAACAGCGGTTTATCTGCATCAGCCGTCCGAGAAGATTCGGAAAATCCATCGCGGCAAATATGCTGGCGGCTTATTACGGAAAGGACTGCGATTCCGCAGAATTGTTTGCACCGTATCAAATTGCACAGGATGAAGATTTTCGCAAAAATTTAAATCGATATAATGTAATTATGCTGAATATTCAGGATTTTGTGAGTATAATACCCAAAGTTGATGAAATGCTTTTATTTTTGCAGAAACGAGTAATCAAAGAATTAAAACGGGCATACCCGGATATCGTTGATGCTGATGAAAGCTTTTTGAGTTTTGTTCTGGAGGATTTGTACAGTGAGACAAAAGAGACATTTGTTTTCATTATTGATGAGTGGGACTGTATTTTAAGGGACCGCCAGTATACTGCCGATGACCAGAAAAAATATCTGGATTTTATCCGGAATCTGCTGAAGGACAAGGCATACGTTGCCCTTGCCTATATGACCGGAATTCTGCCTATTAAAAAATATGGAACTCACTCTGCATTGAATATGTTTGACGAGTATTCCATGACAAGACCCTTTGAATACGCACAGTTTATAGGTTTTACAGAGCCGGAGGTAAAGGCCCTTTGTGCAAAATATCAGGTGGATTTTGACACCATGAAAAGCTGGTATGACGGGTATACCTTTCCGGAAGTGGGACACATTTATAATCCCAAGTCTGTGGTGGACAGTATCCGGAGAAAAAGCTTTGGAAGCTACTGGACTCAGACCGAGACCTATGAAGCACTAAAGATTTATATTGATTTAAACTATGACGGTCTGAAGGATGCAGTTGTACAGATGCTTGCGGGAGGCCGCGTGGGAATCAATCCGGAGCGGTTCCAGAATGATATGACCACTTTCAGCAGCAAAGATGACGTCTTAACCCTATTGGTGCATCTGGGTTATCTGGCCTTTGACAGTGAACATTCGGAAGTGTTCATTCCAAATGCGGAAATCCGCGGAGAATTCCGCAACGCAATTCAAGGGGATCATTGGAAGGATATCGTTGCTGCACTGGAGCAGTCCCAGAAGCTGCTTGAGGCAACCTGGAATCAGGACGGAGAGACCGTGGCTGAGATTCTGGATGCCGTGCACAGCGAGAATACCTCAATACTCACTTACAACGATGAGAATTCTCTAAGCTGTGTGATCTCTCTGGCCTATTTCAACGCCATGAAGGAGTATACGAAGATCCGTGAATTCCCCAGTGGGAAAGGCTTTGCCGATATTGTATATCTTCCCAGGAAGCATTCCGATAAACCGGCATTGATCGTAGAATTAAAGTATGATGCTTCTGCAGAAGGGGCGATTACGCAGATCAGAGAAAAGCGGTATGTGGAGAGCCTGAAGGAGTATCACGGGAATCTGCTTCTGGTAGGAATTAATTACGATAAGGAAAGCAAGAAACATACCTGTGTGATTGAAAAGTGGGAGAATTTTTGCTGTTGAGATTGTAATGATTTGGGTTATATGCCGTCACCCGTCTGCAACTTCTATTGCAAAATTGCCAACTTACAAGTATAATACTTATAAGTATTATACTTGTAAGTATACAAATTTGAATATCTGTTCATCTTCCAAAGACAAATTCTGCATGGACAGATGTTCAAAGACTTGGAGGGGAAGTATGATTGGCAGAGAAAAAGAACTGGAGCAGTTGGAAAGGCTGTGTGCCCGGGACCGGTTTGAATTTTTAGTGATGTATGGGAGAAGACGGGTTGGAAAGACGACAATCCTTCAGGAATTTTCAAATAGTCATAACGTGATTTTTTATTCGGCTCAGGAGAAAAATGACAGCCTGAATCTTCAGGATTTTTCCAAAATGATTCAACAACATTTTGACGGACAGTGGGTGGCACCATTCTTGTCATGGGAAGATGCCTTTTCCTATGTGACCAGAAAAACAGCGGATCAAAAGACGATACTGATCATTGATGAATTCCCTTTTATGGCAGGTCCTAATCCATCCATTAAAAGTATGCTGCAGCATGAAATCGACCATCACTGGAAAGACCGGAATATATTTTTGATTTTGTGTGGTTCCAGTGTGAGCTTTATGATCAATGATATTATGGGATATGAAAGTCCGCTTTACGGGCGTACAACTGCTTCCATGGAAGTGCTGCCATTTGATTATCTGGATGCTGCAAGATTTTTCCCGAATTATTCGATGGAAGAGAAGCTGATGGCATATGGGGTGCTGGGAGGAATACCACGGTATTTAAATGCATTTTCGGATGAATATTCCATACAGGAAAATATCGAAACAGAGATTTTGAAAAATGGGGCATTCTTAAACGATGAACCGATGATGCTTCTGCGGATGGAACTTCGTGAGCCGAGTGTTTACAACAGCATTTTGGAAGCAATTGCAAGAGGATACAACAAGATTACGGAAATTGCGGACTGCATCCATGAAGATCGGGGGAAATGCAGTAAATACATTACAACTCTGCAAACCATAAGACTGGTTGAAAAGCGTGTACCCTGTGGAGAGCCGGAAACTAGCAAAAAAAGTATTTACGTTTTGACCGATCATTTTTACAGATTTTGGTATCACTTTATATTTTCAAACAAAAGCTATTATGAAATGTTGGGGGAAGCAGATGCTGCCAAAGAAATCATGAATGACATTTCAGAGTTTATGGGACTTGCATTTGAAGAAATCTGTAAGCAGTATTTGATTCATCAGGCAAAGCAAAAAAAGCTCTCGTTTGTTCCGGCATACATCGGAAAGTGGTGGGGGAATAACCCGGCGATCCGGGCTCAGGATGATATAGATTTGCTTGCATTGAATAAGAAAAAAACAGAGGGCATTTTTTGTGAATGTAAATTTACAAACAAACCAATGCCGATGGAAGAATATGAGGATCTGCTGCTTGCTGCAAAAGCATTTCCGGAGACTATGAAGAAGCAGTTGATGTTTATCAGTAAAAGTGGATATGTGGATTCTGTGAAAAGGCGGGCAGAAGAAGAGGGCGCACTGCTTTTGACGATACAGGATTTGTTTATTTGATGCTCAAAAGTATAAAGCTTATGTAAAAAGCTGGAAGCCGGTGCAATAGAAGGTAAACTGACTTTTCATAAAAACACAACAGTACAACGCAACAAGTGGATCAAATAAAAAGGAATGAATATTGAGAAAGAATAAAGGAATCATAATCACAGCCTTTTTTATACTGGCAGTAGTGGCTGTGGCAGAGGGAAGCCATCTGGTAAAGAATTATGTAAAAAATCAGAATCGAGAATCGAAGCTGCCGGAGGCTGCTACAGAATCTTCAGCAGAATCTTCATCAGGATCATTTACGAAATCAATTTCAGAACCAACCTCAGAGACGGCTGTGGAACCAGTTACAGAATTGGCTTCGAAGCCGGGTATGGAACCAGTTACAGAATTGGCTTCGGAGCCGGTTACGGAACAAACAGCGGAACAGGATGCAGAAGCTGCTGCGGACCTATCGGAACTTTCTGAAATCTCTAATCACGATTTCTATATTTCCGAAATCCCGGACGAAATCTTTGAAAAAATGCAGGGCAAGTCTTTTAAGCAAGACTGTACGGTGCCACGGGAGGATCTTCGTTATCTTCATGTGCTGCACAAGGGGTTTGACGGTCAGACAAAGGAAGGGGAGCTGGTGGTGAATAAAGCCATCGCCGATGATGTTCTTGCAATTTTCGAGGAATTGTATCAGGCAGATTATCCCATTGAGAAGGTGCGCCTGGTGGATGAATATGATGCAGACGACGAGGCTTCCATGAGAGATAACAATTCATCTGCTTTTAACTTTCGTTTCATTTCCCATACTACAAAGGTATCGAAGCATGGCCTGGGGATGGCAGTGGATATCAATCCCCTTTACAATCCATATGTGAAGGCTGTGAAGGGTGAAACCTCCATTGAGCCTGCCGTTGCTGCTGCATATGTGGACAGAAGCGGGGATTTCCCATACAAAATCGATCATGACGATCTGTGCTACAAGCTTTTTACCAAATATGGGTTTACCTGGGGCGGCGACTGGGAACATTCCAAGGATTATCAGCATTTTGAGAGAGGGGAGTAGCTGTCTGAAATTTGACAGTGAACATTCGGAAGTGTTTATTTCAAAGGCATAAATTTGTGGGGGAATTCTGTGGTGTAATATTGTACGGGGGAATTTTATGTGTTTAAAATTCAGCCGTATTCTTTTTGTTTTGTACGTGTGAAATTACGAAATCTGGAAACCCATCCGTAAAATCCAGATGTCCTGTACGGGCGAAATCTCGAACTTCTCAAAACCACCTGTATAATATTTATATTCTGTACGGGCGAAATTACGAAATCCGGAAACCACCCGTACAATATCTATATTCTGTACGGGCAAAATCTCAAATTCCTCAAAACCACCCGTATACTCCCAAGTCATGTACATGTGAAATTTCGAAAATGAAAAACCACCCGTATAAACCTTACGAACTGTACGGGTGAAATTTTAAAATTGCAAAACTACCCGTATAATCCTTGCACTTTGTACGGGTGAAATTACGAAAATCTAAAAATCGCCCGTATAATTCCTACGCCCCGCACGGGTGAAACCCTGAAATTCAAAAGTCACTCATATGTGACCTTCCTGTAACCAATAAGAACGATCATAAATCCTTTCAAATCCCATTATGTATAAGGAAATCATTCTTGACTTGTAACTATTCAAAACCCCTCCCCATGCATTTGCAAAAACGCACGACAAGTCGTGCTTTCTCGCTGTTTCGCAGCTAATTTTGCTCATACATGGGGAGGTGGCTCTATTCGAGCTACCTTACGAATAAGATAAGTAGCTTCTTACATGCAAGCATGACGAATCTACTTATCTTATTCTAAGGGGTTCTGAATAGTTACCTTGACTTTTAAAAATTGAATTCTTAAAATAAGGGATGTCCAGTGGCGAAAGCGTAAATCCAGATAGGGTTTGCGCTTATTTGTTATGCGAAACCTATGCTCAGACAGGTTATGGCAGCTTTCCTGAAAAGACACCAACATTTTTGCGGTTCTTACAGGATGCCTGCGGATGGCAAAGGAAAATTTCTATTATGGAATTCTGCTTGGAATCCTAAACTTTAAAGGTGGCTGGATGGTCACATCTAATAAAGAGACGGGGGACAGATTCAGTGTCATCATGGTAAGAATTGATGATTCGGATACGTCTATTAGAACATAGGGAGCTTCCCGTCATCTTTCTGACGGCAAAAGGAAAAACGCCGGATAAGGTAAAAGGACTGAGGGGTGGCGCAGCAGTCTTTTCTGGAAAAATGACCAGACCCTTACGAAAACTTTCCCAGGCAACACAGGAACTCTCAGAAGGAAATTATGACAGACGGGTGCAGCCCAGAGGCCGGGATGAGGTGGCTCTATTAATGCAGGATTTTAATCATATGGCGGATGGCAGCTCTTTTTATGTCTTAAACAGGTTTGAAAACCCACAGCTCTATGGAAAGGAATGAGACGGAGCCCTTTTGACCGAGATGGGAACTTTCCTGACAGTCATGTAAATAATGCAGAATGGATACAGTATGGCAGATACTGTGATACATTTCCGGAGTATCCTTTGGACAAAAGGAGGAAGAATATGTCCAGAGGATTACGAAGGAAGAGAAAAATCAGGAAGCTTAAGAGACTCTGCAGGAGACTTTTGCGTATTACACTATTCGCCGTGCTCGCTACAGGATTATTTGCAGTGGTTTATGGGAAATGTGATTCCGTGCTGCATTCCAGCAAAACCCGGGGCAGGGTATTGGAGGGGAAAAAACGGCAGATGCTTACGGAAATGCTTCGAGCAGCGGGGGATGCCGGGTATGATTATTGGATTGCCTCCGGCAACGCAAATATGGATGCATCCCAGGCAGAGGAACCGGCGAACCAGTGGCTGGTAATACATTGCAGTGAATACGGATTTATTCTGCGGTATCCACTGGATAAGGTATCTGTGACGAAAATAGCGTGGGAGCCATGGCATTTTCGGTACGTAGGCAGCAAAATATATCACGGAACACGGGATGACACTTGAGGAGTTTTGTAACCGGCTTTAAGAGCCAGAAGTCTGGGGGCTTTTTGTGAAAAATTGTAATTTAAGGGAAAATCTGCTATACTAATGAAAATGATTTGTATAGACCAAGAGGGTTTGGAATAGGAAAACCCATAAAGGAAATATTTTTATTCTCTTTATGAGCTTTTTAGCAGGGGGGAGGGCGAGAATGAAAATGAAAAAGTACATATCTATTGATAACGGTCTTTTAATGCTCTGCATTAGTTTATTTTTATTTATGATGTTTCTATGCTCGCAATTGTTATTCTGTGGATACGAAGAAAGTGAATCTCCTAAACAAAATTATATTATTGAGGAAGACGAAATAACAGTTCAGCAAATGAATCAGATCATAGAAATTCTCAGAGACAGGAATACAGATGCATATATAGATGGGATATATATGAGAGATGGGGAACTGTTTGATCGAAAAGCTGTGAGACTATGGTTATATCGTAAAGAACAGGCAGCACGTAAAGAAAAAACTATGATAGATGACCCTTTACAGGAGCTGGATTGGGAAAATTTATTTGAGGATGACCGATCACGTATTATTCAGGAAACCAATGAAAGAGAAACGGAATTCGAGAAAATATACCTGGTATTTTCAGGGAAACAGGAACCGGATGAATCCTTTATTCGTTCTATAACTTCCTGTATCCCAATAAGTAAATCGAATGAGCAGAGCCCGGAAAGAGGAAATTATCTGCAGTCATTTCAGGATAAGATGATGTTGTATTCATCAGTAGGAATTGCAGTATTTGGAATTGTCTGTATGTTTTCTTTTTCAGAGTTATGGATATACAGCCGGCAAAGGGAATGGATGATATGCAGAATCTATGGATTTCGTCAAGGTGATATCGCAAAGGGGATATTAAAGGAACTATTGGCGGTCTACGGGGCTTCTGTCGGTTGCGGAATAGTTCTGGTGTTGATTTATCATTGGGTGTATCATTACGCTTATATGATTACGGGGAAGTGGATGTTTCTTTTTGTGGCAGAAATTATGATTGTTTACATTCTATTTTCCGGTTATGTCATCTCCAGAGAATGCAAAATTATGAAGAAAGATAACGGAAGGGAAATACTATGAAATGGTTAATTATCGCATGGGATCAGATTCGATTGAACAAAAAGGTTTCCGGCATATTAATTTCGCTCATTGCCTTAAGTATTTTTCTTGTGGGTGTAATCGCTTTTTATAACAATATTTACAGCTATTCAGAGAGGCAATGCCAAGAGGTTTTGAATGGAACCATTGATGAAACCGGTTTAATCTATGCCGAAAATAATTGCTCTTATTCACAGGATGCAAAGGATTTTATGAATGATGCAGCCAAAACAGGAATTGTGAAGGCAATTGGATCTGTTTCAGAAATGCAGACAGAACGTCTGCCGGAATTGGCGCATATTCAGAATCCTGATCATGATGAGCTCACCTGGATCTGGGTGGATGAGACAGCACGAAATCTTTGCAGCTTATCCTTTTATGAGAGCACAGATACAAAAGAGCAGGGGGAAAATGTATTTCATTTGTATCTGGGATACAATTTTAAGCAGGTGAAAGCAGGAACAAAATATGTTGTGAAAGACAGTCCGGGAGAGACCTGTACCTATGTTGTGGACGGCATTTTGAAAAAACATCAGAAATTTATTTACGGTGAGATTGCCACCGGAGGTGCTGCGGGAAACACGGCTGCGACCTATGATATGGACAATCGGGTAATGGTTTTTGGAAATGCGTATCCGCCATCCGGATACTGGATGTATGAGACCGGAGAACATGAAACAATGACAACAGCCAAGAGTAAATTACAGCAGCTGGCCAACAGCCATAATATCCCCCGGAGCTTTCGGGAGGACAACAGCAGCGTTGTGCAATTGCCAGAGCCCTGATAGCAAATACGGATTTATTATTATGTGATGAGCCAACAGGGGCACTGGACAGTGATAACAGTAATAAAATTATGGATGAGATTGACAAAATTCATAAAGAAGGAAAGACAATCATTATTGTCACCCACGATATGGAAGTAGCGCAGCGGTGCCAACGTATGATTCATATTACCGACGGGCGCATAGGTTTGTGATAATACAGAAATTTGCACTTGCAAAAAAAAATATATTTGCTATGATTTGTATAGAATATAAATAGATTTTATGAATGAGCAGGGGCGGGAAATCTTCCCGCCGCTTCTCACATATACAGTGCTGCAGATTTTGTGTGGACTACTGTGTTATAAAGGAGGCAAATCATGGAAATACTTGATATAGTGGATGAGGAAGGAAAACCAACCGGCGAGACAGTGGACAGAGAGCAGGCGCACCGTGAGGGCGTACTGCACCGTACATCCCATGTGTGGATTGCCAGAAATAAAAACGGGCGGATACAGCTTCTGTTACAGAAACGTTCCATGCAGAAGGATTCTTTTCCGGGGTGTTACGACATTTCCAGTGCGGGACATATTCCGGCAGGAGATGATTATGTGCAGTCTGCACTTCGGGAATTGAAAGAAGAACTGGGAGTCACGGTAAAGGAAGAGGATCTCATTAACTGTGGGCAGGTTCAGAAACAGGTGGATACGGAATTTGGGGGTGTGCCTTACCATGATCGCCAGATTTCCTGTGTTTTTCTGCTCTGGCTGGATCAGGAGGAAGAGGAATTTAACCTGCAGGAGGAAGAGGTAGACAGTGTGCGCTGGATGGATTATGCCCAGTGCCGTGGTATGGTGGCAGCAGATACCCTTCCAAACTGTATTATCATGGAAGAACTGAATATGCTGGAGGGACATTTTGCATGATTTTTGAGACCCATGCCCATTATAATGACGCAAAATTCGATACAGACCGGGAGGCAGTGCTGGCAGAACTGCCGGAGAGTGGTGTCTCACCGGTCATCAATGTGGGGGATTCCATCAGGTCAACGAAGGAAACACTTGCGCTGGCAGGAAGGTATTCCTTTCTTTATGCCGCAATCGGGGTACACCCCAGCGAAATCAGCGGGTTAAACGAAGAGACCTTTGCATGGCTGTCGCAGCAGACAGGGCGGGAAAAGGTCGTTGCTATGGGAGAAATCGGACTGGATTATTACTGGGATAAGGAATCGGAGATCCAAAAGCAGCAGCGTTACTGGTTTAAGCGGCAGCTGGCGCTGGCAAAGGAGAAAGAACTGCCGGTTATTATCCATTCCCGGGATGCAGCAGAGGATACCATGAACATTATGAAAGAGGCTCACGCAGAAGGCATTTCCGGTGTGATTCACTGTTATTCCTATTCACCGGAGATGGCAAAGGAATACGTAAACATGGGCTATTATATAGGTGTTGGTGGAGTTGTCACTTTTAAAAATGCCAGGAAACTGGTTCGTACGGTGGAAGAGATTCCCCTGGAGCACATTTTATTGGAGACCGACTGCCCGTACATGGCACCGGAACCCCATCGGGGAAGCCGCAATGATTCCCGCAATATTCCCTATGTAATTGCAAAGATTGCGGAGATTAAAGGCATTTCGCCGGAAACAGTGGAGAAAACCACAAGAGAAAATGCGTTCCGGCTGTTTTCCCGAGTTCCGAGGTAAATGGCAGGTTGGGGGATGCGAAATTGTGGGGCGCAGAGCAGCGCGATTCGTGTATCAAAAGAGGGTCAAAATACCTTTTGACCCTCATCTCATGTGCGCCTTGCGGCGCACGTTTCTAATGGGTGAAAGTCCCTAATCCGCCCTAGTAGTGGGAAGGATACAGCCAAAGCTAAGGGTGTCCTATTCATAGCATCGATTATGATTAACGCGAGGGGAATCTGAAGGAAAGTGG
>JALEZW010000057.1 GCA_022772675.1 Agathobacter sp.
AAGGCATCTAAGCGTGAAGCCCCCCTCAAGATGAGATATCCAGTAAGACCCCTTGGAGAGTACAAGGTAGATAGGGCAGAGGTGGAAGTGCGGCAACGCATGGAGCTGACTGTTACTAATCGGTCTAATGCTTGATCAAAAAGAAAAATCGGATCTGTATGAAGTTTTGAGAGTACATAGTAATTAATCATAAGATTAGTTGCAGCTTTCAATTGATGATCCTCGATAGCTCAATGGTAGAGCACTCGGCTGTTAACCGAGTTGTTGTAGGTTCGAGCCCTACTCGGGGAGTTTTTTATATCATAATACAATCTTAAGAATTTCCCTGTTTTGGATTTCTACTTAAGATAGATGATATGTTATTCTGGCTCCATGGTCAAGCGGTTAAGACATCGCCCTTTCACGGCGGTAACACGGGTTCAATTCCCGTTGGAGTCATTGACTGTAAAGCTGATAACTCGGCTGAGCATCAGAGGAAATGCAAGTGCGCCGATGTGGCTCAATTGGCAGAGCAGCTGATTTGTAATCAGCAGGTTATCGGTTCGAGTCCGATCATCGGCTTTCCTTATTTTGGACCATTAGCTCAGTTGGTTAGAGCAACCGGCTCATAACCGGTCGGTCCTGGGTTCGAGTCCCCGATGGTCCATTTTCCAAAATATTACTTGAAATTATTAGTAATAGATGTTATAATGATAACAATTTTGGCCTAGTGGCTCAGTTGGTTAGAGCGCCGCCCTGTCACGGCGGAGGTCACGAGTTCGAGTCTCGTCTGGGTCGTTTAGTAGTGAACACTCACTACAGGTAATGCATGGGATCTTAGCTCAGCTGGGAGAGCATCTGCCTTACAAGCAGAGGGTCATAGGTTCGAGCCCTATAGGTCCCATTTATGCCGGCGTGGCGGAACTGGCAGACGCGCAGGACTTAAAATCCTGTTGTAGCGATACAGTACCGGTTCGATTCCGGTCGCCGGCATTGTGATTTGAACTAATCACATAAGTTAATATGTGTGCGTAGCTCAGCTGGATAGAGCACTTGGCTACGGACCAAGGTGTCGGGGGTTCGAATCCTCTCGCGCACGTACTGAGAAACTCAGCAATACCAATGGTTTGCTGGGTTTCTTCTTTTTTGAAAATGCGTATAAAATGTATATTCTTTAAATTGGTGCCACATTTAGTGCCACAATTTTTGCTTTTTTATTTCAGACTACCAGAATTGACAAATTTCAGGTTTGAGTGTAATGTAAATTCATAGCAGGCTGACAAATGCTCTGGGAGCGTGTCCGGGTGCAGGTTTGAGTGTAATGTAAATTCATAGCAGGCTGACCTTTATGTATAGTTTCATAGTTATTATTTGAGGTGACGAGAATGGGAATAAAAAATAAATCATTGTTAGATTCTATTCGCCGCTGTGATCCGTATTTTGAGGATATGATTACCAGGAGTGTTTACCATTCCAATGCGATTGAAGGAAATACCCTTTCTTATTACGAGACCTACCAGGTGATTTTTAATTGTGCTTCAGATGAGGCAATCCAGAATGTCAGACCAAGAGATCTGTATGAGGCTATCAATTTGAAATACGCAATGGATTATATTTTCCGTCATCTGGATGAGACAGTTGACGCAAATTATATGATTCAATTGGGGAAAATCATAAACAAGAATATTAATGAGATCAGTTCTTTCAGGACCGGCCCGGTATTTATTAAAGGAGCTGAACATATCCCACCGGCTGCAGCTGATGTACCAAGGCTGATACAGGAGTTGTTATTTACCTCATTTAAGTCAGA
This sequence comes from Agathobacter sp., assembly GCA_022772675.1. GTDB lineage: Bacteria > Bacillota > Clostridia > Lachnospirales > Lachnospiraceae > Roseburia. The sequence continues at coordinate 1,790 of JALEZW010000057.1, forward strand.
TGATTTTATCAGAGACCTTTCGGAATTTCATATTCGGTATGAGAGAATTCATCCTTTTGGAGATGGTAATGGAAGGACGGGAAGGGTATTAATTTGTAAATATGCCTTGGAAAATGGATATCCTGTAATTGTTGTTCCGAAAGAACAGAGAGCTGTTTATATGAATTTGCTTGCCTCCTGTGATGTTGATGGGATGAAGAAATTTTTTTCCAAATTGATGGAAAATGAACGGCAGCGTATGGCGGAGTATAATATTGATGTTTCTGGATTGACATTAAAGTCTGCAGAAGAGACAGGGCCGGATCCCATGAACAGCAATAAACGCAGAGAAAGATAAAATTTATATAATTTAAAGAACATGGCAGGAAAACAAAGAACTATATGCTGACGTATAATCTGGAACAGAGAAATGACGAACCAAAATACTATTATATTTATAAAATGATCCGGAAAGATATAGAATCCGGCATGATAAAAAAGAATGAAAAGCTTCCTTCAAAAAGAAGTTTGGCAGAGCATCTGGGGGTCAGCCTGATCACGGTGGAAAATGCATATCAGATGTTAAAGGATGAGGGATATATTGAGACCAGGGAACGAAGCGGATATTATGTCTGTGAAATTCATGTCGTAGGCGGAGAGCGGGAAAAAAACCAGAAGCTTCACATGCTTTCGGAGCATATAGAAGAGATTGGGGATGGACGTTTACAGAATACAGCACAAGACAGTTTTCCGTATTCTTTGTATTTTAAGACTATCAGAAGCGTGATAACCGAGTACGGGGAGGAGCTGCTCAATCGCTCACCCAATGAGGGGTGTGCGATTTTAAGGAACAGTATTGCATCCTATTTATTGAGATATCGTGGGATATTTGCACAACCGGAACAGATTATCATTGGATCCGGGGCAGAGCATCTGTATGGAACGGTTGTAAGAATTCTGGGGAAAGACAAAATTTATGGGATTGAGGATCCGTCCTATCACCAGATTCGTAAAGTATATGAGGGAACAGGTGCAGTATGTGAGAGCCTTCCAATGGGCGAGGACGGAATTAAAAGCGAGGCCCTGACAGAGTCAAAGGCAGACGTTCTTCATGTAACGCCCTTTCACAGTTTTCCATCAGGGGTTACTGCTACAATAGGAAAACGGTATGAATATCTGGAGTGGGCGAGAAAAAAACATCACTATATTGTAGAGGATGATTTTGACAGTGAGTTTTTTATGCCCGGAAAACCGGTTGAAACCCTGTTTATGTTAGATGACAGCAATTCGGTTATCTATATTAACACATTTTCCAAAAGCCTTTCGCCATCAATCCGTATGGGGTATATGATTTTGCCGGAGCGGTTGATAGATCGATATAAAGAGACATCAGGCGGTTTTTCCTGTACCGTGCCGGTTTTGGAACAATATGCGCTGGCGGAATTTATCAATAAAGGGTATTTTGAGCAGCATTTGAGCAGAGTGCGAAGAAAGAAAAAGGATATATCCCATTAAAATCGGGGCAATATCGAGCAAAAGTGAGCAACTAAAATATGTATTTTAAAACAGAGCGTAGTACATTGCATGTTCTACGCTCTGTTAATTTCTTTATAGGAAATTCCGTTTTATTCGCTATTATTGTCTTTGTGTGTTCAAGAATAGGTCCGGCGATTCTAACGCACCCTGCGTGTAGGTGGGAAAGAAACTAAAAAAGTTTATTCTTGTATCTTTATTTTGGGATTGACAGAATGCTGATGATAGTGTATATATAACATATAAACAGATTGAGCATAATAGAATGATGCATGGAGCATAAGGATGGTGATGAAATGAAAATATTGCAGAATTCGGATGAACCAATATATATGCAGATTGCAAATCAGTTTCGAACAGATATTCTGACAGGAAAATTTGATCAGGGTGAATACCTGCCTTCCATTCGCAGGCTGGCGAAGGATTTAAAGATCAGCGTGATTACAACGATGAAGGCCTATGAGGAGCTGGCAGAGGAGGGGCTGGTCACCGCTGTCCAGGGAAAAGGATTTTATGTAAATGCCCAGGATAGTGAGATGCTTCGAGAGCAGCATCTGCGGAAGGTGGAGGATTCTCTGCTGGAAGCAATTTCTGCAGCGGAGATTGCAGGGATGAGTGATGCGGAGCTGATGCAGACTCTGCAGACATTGCTGACAGTGAGGGAAGAAGAATAATTCCGGACAGCAACTTTGAATATGGAACATAGATTGCTGGGGAAGTCGTGAAAACAACTGACGCAGTGACCGGATGATAACCATGAATATGGAACATAGATGGCTGGAGCAGTCCAGCGAAAAAGAATATGTAAAAGGAGTAGAACATGAATCTAAGTTATGTAATAGAAGGAAATAATCTTTATAAAAAATATCGTGGCTTTCAGCTGAATATTCCACAGCTTTTGATTCCGAAAGGCTTTGCCACGGCTTTGATTGGAGAAAATGGTGCAGGTAAGACAACGCTTATGAATATCCTGGCAGGAATCCGGCTGGATTATAAAGGAGAGCTTACGTATTTTGGAACATGCAGCGACAAAGACCGTGAGGAAAATCCGGTTGTGAAGGAGCAGATCGGATATACCGGTCCCGGAAGCTATTATCTTCCCCAGTGGAAAATCAGACAGGTGGAAGAGGTCAGTGAACTTCTTTTTTCTAATTTCCACAGAGACAGATTTGAGCAGTGGCTTTCAGAACTGGCGGTAGGTGCAGAGTCGGGCAATCTTGGGAAAAAGGTGAGTTCGTTATCGGATGGTAACAGAATGAAGCTGATGATTTCCGGTGTGCTTGCAAGAGATACGAAGCTTCTATTGATGGATGAGCCGGCATCTCCGTTAGATCCGCTTATGAGAGATAAATTATGTGAGATTATCAGGGATTATCTTTTGGAAGAGGAAGGCGAAAGAAGCGTGTTTTTCTCCACCCATAATATTGCAGATATGGAAAATGTTACAGATTATGCAATTATTATGGCACATGGAACTATTGTGGAGGCTGGTTTTGTGGAGAACCTGAAGGAAAAATATGTATTAGTCAAGGGTGAGCCGGATGATATTTCCTGCGCTTCCAATGTATTATTCTCCATGCACTCCAACAAATACGGATATGAGGGAATCTGTCTGTCAGAAAAGTTAGACCAGCTGGCAGGCTGTGATATCAGTGTTGAGACACCGTCATTGTCCCAGATCAGTGTGGCAGTTATGAAGAATTATTCCAGGCTGCAGGACAGGAGGAACGCATGAAAAAAATGATAAAAAGTTATGGGGTGTTTCTTCCGCCGGCTTATAAAATCCTGGGGATTTTTCTAATCCCGCTCTTCTTTTTTTTCATACTGTTGCTGTTAGTAAAAGCAAATGCATTGGCAGCTGGCCCATCTTGCTATATCATTACATCTTATGTGATTGCATTCGAAGTGATGGCTGATTACTGGGTGTTTGGTGGAACCTGTGTGAAGAACAACAGCAGCATGGAATATTTGAAAACATCCCTGAAGGGACTGGGCATTCTGGGAAAAGGACTTGCAGGAGACTGCATTCGCAGGGGTGTTTATTTTGCACTGTTGACAGGTGTTATGGTGTATGGTGGACTGTGGAAGTACGCAGTGGCAATGATGCTTTTAGCAGATATTGTAGGGACCACAGCATTGTTAATTGGAAGACATTTTGATTTTATGTTTTTGATGCAGATGGCGGTGGCATCCATTGCGTCAGTGGCGTTTATGATTTTAGGTCAGTTATTGTTTTGGATGATGGAAATAGTACCGGGAGACGGAAAAAATTTAGTGGCAGTCATACAGATTATTGTTTTGGCAGTGATTGCCCTTGCAGTAAATATTCTGGCAGTTTCCCATGGGGTTGGATGGGTGAAAGGAAGTTATTATGAAAGAGAATCTGATTAAAGGATGGAAGCTGGCCCGTTATGGGTTGAACTTTAAATTACAGCTGGTATTTATGATTGTATTTTTTGTATTAGGAACGGTGGCCACAATTGTGACAGAAAATACAATTGGAGTTTTGGATATGGGAACGGTTTTTCTGCTCTGTACAGCCATGTTTCCGGCACAGATGCTGCTCTCTTTAGATATTACAGAGCTGGCCCAGACATCGCCGTATAAGAAAAAAATACAGACTGATATGCCGGCTCTTATTACGGTGGCTGGAACATATCTTATGTTTATCTGGAACTTGATTTTGTTGGCAGTTTCCTGCGGGATACGTGGAATTTCTTATGCGGATATGTCATGGAGGATTCTTCTGGTGGGAATCTGGGCGGTAATAATTCTGCTATTTAATGGATTTTGCTATAAGCATTTTATATTATCCCTGGTAGCTTTGTATATGGTAGCTTTTGGTGGGGGATTTGCTGTGGGAATCGGGCAGATGGTGGGAAAAATCGGAAACATATCCCTGAATCCGGTTCTTTCCATTCTTATTTCTACGGTTCTGATTTTGATTGGAGGGGCGTTGGAATATGCATTGACACTTTTATTTTATAAGCAGCCCCTTTCAAAAATGGCGTTTGGTGCTCTGGCAAAAAAGAACCTTTAAAAAATAATTTTGATAACAAATAAAAGAGCCGGTCCTACGACCGGCTCTTTTGAGGGGAGTATAAATAATTAATAAGAGGTATAACATTGAAAAGGAAAAGATTCCCTTTCAAAACTATTATAATAGATTGCAAATAGGAATGCAATCAAATAATGAATATTTTTAAAAAAAACTGAAAAACTATTCCTGTACTAAATATTATAACCCATTGCCGGAGATGTTCCGGTGTTCGGGAAACAGGAGGTAACGTATGTCTAAAAACAGTACAGGAAAAAACAGTATGACAAACGAAAGTGCAGGTAACCGCGCTACAAACACCACAAACAGCCAGTCTTCAAACCGAATGACAAACCAGTCATCCAACAAGACAACCAACAGAACGTCGGATAAGACATCAGATAAGACAGAAAATGTATCAGATGTTTCCGATTCTTCACAGAACCGCACCCGTTAGGGGAACAGAAATGAAAAAAACCGCATAATATAGTAGAAAGCAGATTGCAGGGCAGAGGCTTTGGAATCTGCTTTCTATTATAAAGAAATCCAAAAAAGAAATCGTAAGGGCGGAGGATAATGTGAGGGATTTTGAACTTATTTATGCGTCAGAACTTGAGAAAGTACAAAAAGAAAGCGATGCACTTGTGGTTGACATCCGACAGCCAATGGAATATGAGAGAGGACACTGGCCGGGAGCCGTCAACTATCCTTATACGCAGATTGAGCGAGGGGGAAACCGGCTTCCGCAGAATCGGAAATTAATTCTTTACTGTGACCACGGAGGCGGAAGTATGCAGCTTGCGCAGATGCTGGGAAGACAGGGCTTTCATGTGGCATCTGTTGTGGGTGGGTATGAGGCAATGAAAAAATTTTCGAAAACCTATTTCAAAAATCCCCGGAATATGTAATACTGATATAAGATGACTATTCTGACTTTCTGAGTAGACATTCAGAAACTCCGGGAATAAGGTGAGCAGATTTGTCATACCTGTATCCGGGAGAAGGATAGTCCCGAAAATTAGTAGAGAAAAGAGAACTATATGGAAACGTATGAATTGGTTGTCCCCTGTCATTTTGGCCTTGAGGCAGTGACAAAAAGGGAAATTTATGATCTGGGATATGAGATTACCAGAGTGGAAGACGGAAGAATTACATTTGCGGGAGATGCCGATGCAGTGTGCCGTGCTAACATTTTTTTGCGAAGCGCAGAACGTGTGCTTCTTCTGGTGGGCAGATTCCGTGCCACTACATTTGATGAGCTGTTTGAGGGGGTAAAGGCACTTCCGTGGGAGCAGTATATTCCAAAGAATGGAAAGTTCTGGGTGACTAAGGCATCTTCCATTAAGAGCAAGCTGTTCAGTCCTTCGGATATCCAGTCTATTGTAAAAAAAGCAATGGTGGAGCGTTTGAAGCAGTCATACCATCTGGACTGGTTTCCGGAGGATGGGGCAGATTATCCGGTTCGGGTATTCTTGCTTAAGGATGAAGTGATGGTAACGCTGGATACATCCGGGAATTCCCTCCATAAGAGGGGATACCGTCTGCTTACCAGTAAAGCTCCCCTTACGGAAACACTGGCTGCGGCACTGATTATGCTGACACCATGGAATAAAAACAGGATTCTTGTGGATCCCTTTTGCGGAAGCGGGACATTTCCCATCGAGGCGGCAATGCTTGCTGCTAATATCGCACCGGGAATCAACCGGCAGTTTACCGCAGAGGAGTGGACGAACCTGATTCCGAGAAAACTCTGGTATGATACGGTAGAAGAAGCGGAAGAAATGATGGATACAGAGATTGAGGTAGATATACAGGGGTATGATATTGATGCAGAGGTTGTGAAGGCAGCTCGTGAGAATGCAAAGCGTGCCGGGGTGGAAAAGATGATTCATTTTCAGCAGCGTGCAGTATCTGACTTACACCATCCGAAGAAATATGGATTTATAATTACCAATCCGCCCTATGGAGAGAGACTGGAGGATAAAGAGAATCTGCCGGAACTTTACAGGCAGATTGGACAGGCCTATGCAGGGCTCGACAGCTGGTCCATGTATATGATTACCAGCTATGAGGATGCCCAGCGTTATATTGGAAGAAAGGCAGATAAAAACAGAAAAATATATAATGGGATGATTAAAACCTATTTCTATCAGTTTTTGGGTCCCAAACCCCCTAAGAGAACAAATGTTGACAGGAAGGATGCAATAAATCAATGAAATATTCAAAAAGATACATAGCTTTTACGGTAATTTTAGCTTTGACGTTCTTTATGAAATTTCAGATATTCGGTGTGGATCATGCAAAAATCGGAGAGTTTCGCGGCGGAAAGCTGGAAGCAGAGGTCTGGAATCCTCTGGTGGCGGAGGATGTCAATGCAAAACCGATTCACGCTGTTATCGACAATCAGAATTTAGGCAGCGGTAACAATTTTTATATGAACCGTGACAGAAATATCATGATTCCGGTCAGTATGCTGAGATCTGCCTTAAACTGCAGCGCCCATGTCTATGACAATAAACGTCTTCTGGTAGAAAAACACAGCCAGTCCGTTACCATGGATGTGGGAAAAAAGAAAGCATATCTGAATGGCAGGGAAACGGATATCCGTTCTGCTTTAACAGAAAAAGATGGGCAGCTCTATGTCAGTTTAAATGACCTGTCCGGTCTACTGGGATATCATTGCAGCTTCGACATTGCGGAAAATACCATTACAGCATCAGATACGGATACATCAGCGCTTGTGCCGGCCAGCTATGACCTGCGGGAGAAAGGTCGTGTTTCCAAGATTTATAATCAGGGAAGCTATGGCACCTGCTGGGCGTTTGCCGCAACCAGTGCACTGGAATCCTCCCTGCGGCCGGAGGAAAAGGTGAATTTTTCCGTGGATCATATGAGCATGAGCAATTCCTACAATGTGAATCAGTATGACGGTGGGGAATATACCATGGGTATGGCGTATCTTGCCGCATGGCAGGGACCGGTTTATGAGAAGGATGATCCATACGGAGACGGACAGACAGATAGTTCCCTGACAGCAGTACGCCACGTGCAGGAAATGCAGATTATTGACGGAAAGGATTATGAGGGCATTAAGGAGGCCGTATTTAAGTACGGGGGAGTGGAGTCCTCCCTTTACAGTACGATTACCAGTACACAGGGAAATACCCGGTATTATAATCAGTATACGAATTCCTATTGTTATATTGGCACGGAAAAACCAAACCATGATGTGGTGATTGTGGGCTGGGATGACAATTATCCGCGCTCAAATTTCAACACAGAGCTGGAGGGGGATGGCGCTTTCATCTGTCAGAACAGCTGGGGCAGTGAATTTGGGGACAATGGATATTTTTATGTTTCCTACTATGATACTAATATCGGAACTCACAATGTGGCATACACACGTGTGGATGATGTGGACAACTATGACAGAATCTACCAGAGTGATCTCTGTGGCTGGGTTGGAAAGATGGGGTACGACAGCGAATCCATTTACGGAGCCAATGTATTTAAGGCTAAGGGAAAGGAAAAGGTATGCGCTGCATCTTTCTATGCAACCGGAGCCAATACGGAATACGTAGTTTATCTGGTCAATGATTTTAAAAACGAAAAGTCTTTTGCCAATATGAAAAAAGTGGCAGATGGCGTACTGGCAAAAGCCGGATATTATACGATTGATTTTGACGGGGAAATTCCACTGGAAAAGGGGGAAAAATATGCGGTAGTTGTAAGGTTGAAAACCCCGGGTTCCAAACATCCCATGGCAATTGAGTATGATACGGGAGAGACAATTCTGGATGGAGTGGATTTGGATGACGGAGAGGGCTATATCAGCCTGAATGGGAAAAAATTTGTAAATGTGAAGGAAAAACAGGATTGTAATCTGTGTATTAAAGCATTTACAAGGAAAGAATAGAAGATGGATGAAATAGTTTTAAAATGGATCACTGCATTTGCGGGAGCGTTGACAGTGATTGCATGCATATCCTTTTCTTTTCTTCCGGATATGCATGAGCGGGCGGTTCTTGCGGCAGAGCAGGAAAAAGAAGTGGGAAATGCAAACCCTGTAACAGTTTCGAAAAATCCGGAGGAACTGGTGGAAAAATCGGATGATCTGGATGCGCAGTTAAAAATTGAATTACCCAGGGAATTGTCCGCCAAGTCTCTAAGAATAGAAAATAATTATGTTACCCAGACCGTCTATATTCGTTTTGATGGGGGCATGGAGGATTACTTTGAGAGATACTCCATAAGGGGAAGCTGTGACCATATCGCATCCCTGTCCTATTATATGGACGGGAAAGAAGGGGTGATTGCTCTGAAACTGGATCGGGTGTATGAGATAAAAAACCACTTTAAAAACCATAGCCTGTATATGGATTTTGTTGATCCACATGATATTTACGATAAGGTTGTGGTTGTTGATGCAGGACATGGAAGTCATGTTCCGGGAGCCGTAAAGCTGGGAGTGTCAGAAAAGGATATTGATCTGGCAATTGTCCTGCAGCTGAAGAAACTGTTTGATGAGGATGAAAGGAATATCCGGGTTTATTATACCCGCACAGCAGATACCAATCCGACGCTGGATCAGAGGGTGCAGCTTGCAAATAAATCGGACGCGGATTTGTTTATCAGTGTACATAGTAATTCGGATGCCACAGGGAATTTTACACGGGTGAAGGGGACACAGGTCATGTACAGCGAGTCCGATGATACCGAATTATCCAGCAAAAAACTGGCAAAAATTTGTCTGGATTATGTATCTTCATCATTAAACAGCAGGAGCAGGGGACTGCTTCCGGGGGATGAAATTTATATTATAAGGACCAGTAAGGCACCTGTAGCCCTGATTGAAGTAGGGTTTATGACGAATTATGAGGAACTGGATAATCTGAATGATCCAAAATACCAGAAAAAGGCAGCACAGGGGATTTATGATGCAATTAATGAAGCTTTTGAGGAGGGCTATTAACATGAGAGAAATTATTTTTGCAACAGGAAACAAGGATAAAATGCGTGAAATCCGTGAGATTATGGCGGATACGGACATGAATATCCGTTCTATGAAGGAAGCCGGGATTTCGGTGGATATTGTGGAGGATGGAAAAACCTTTGAGGAAAACGCAAAAATTAAAGCGCGGGCAGTTGCTGCACATACCGATGCCATTGTACTTGCTGATGATTCAGGACTGGAGATAGATGCTCTGGGAAAAGAGCCGGGGGTCTATTCAGCCCGCTATATGGGAGAGGATACCTCCTATGATATTAAGAACCAGAATCTGATTGAACGGCTTAAGGGAGTTCCGAAAGAAGAACGGACGGCACGCTTTGTATGCGCCATTGCAGCTGTCTTACCGGATGGCAGGGAGTTTGTGACCAGGCAGACTATGGAAGGCTATATTGGCTGGGAACCGGAAGGGGAAAATGGGTTTGGATATGATCCGATTTTCTATCTGGATGAATATGGGTGTTCCTCCGCAGCACTTTCTCCGGAGCAGAAAAATGCAATCAGTCACAGGGGAAAAGCACTTCGGTCCATGAAGGAAATTTTATTAAAAGAGGTAACTATTCAGAACCCCTTAGAATAAGATAAGTAGATTCGTCATGCTTGCATGTAAGAAGCTACTTATCTTATTCGTAAGGTGGCTCGAATAGTTACTAAAAGAGATATAAAAATTAAAAATTTAAAAAAATTAAAAAAATTGTTGACAATGGAGACTGGCTATAATATAATAATACATGCGTCACGAGTGATACAGGCGCAGGTAAACAAGCCCTCGGGGTGTGGCTCAGTTTGGCTAGAGCGCCTGGTTTGGGACCAGGAGGCCGCAGGTTCGAATCCTGTCACCCCGACTCCATGCGGGTGTAGTTCAATGGTAGAACACCAGCCTTCCAAGCTGGATACGTGGGTTCGATTCCCATCACCCGCTTTGGTATTGCGAATGCAATATTTGTGTGTTCGTAGCTCAGCTGGATAGAGCAACGGCCTTCTAAGCCGTGGGTCGGGGGTTCGAATCCCTTCGAGCACATGCGCGTCCTATATAAGGTACGCTAATATCATCACTATGGTGGGTATAGCGCAGTTGGTTAGCGCGCCAGATTGTGGCTCTGGAGGCCCAGGGTTCGAATCCCTGTATCCACCCTGCTGCGGTAGCACGTTACACAATGATATAGGGCTATCGCCAAGCGGTAAGGCACAGGATTTTGATTCCTGCATTCGTTGGTTCGAATCCAACTAGCCCTGCTTAACAGAATATGGGATACTAGCTCAGGTGGTAGAGCACTTGACTTTTAATCAAGTTGTCGGGGGTTCGAATCCCCCGTGTCTCATTCTTACAACAAAATAGTCGCAAATTATGTGGCAGTCAAAACATATAAATCGGTCTTAGACCGATTTTTTTGTACACACAATGGAGGCAGTGCAGGAAACCACAGAAAAAGAGATGCAGAGCATTAAAATATCAACATCTCGAAACCGTATCCTCGTTCAATACACCAGAAACTTATTATTTGGTGTACTGAACATATTGTGGGAAAGATACATATAATTGAGTAAGAATTGGAGTCTGTGTATATAGGAGGGGCACATATGGATCTTGGGTTTTTATCGGAGTATCTGGATCGGACTGTGAAATGATCTGCAGGGGCTATGATTTTGTCAGCTGTTTTTTGGTACGGTGCTGCCAGATCATGTAGGTGACAAGCAGCAGGATGCCGGTTGTAAGCCATGCAGAAATATCGGCGGCACATACACCCGGATATCCGAATGGTTTTGCAGCAAGCCGAACAACAACATAGCGGCTTAGCAGTTCCAGAATTCCGCTTAACATGGGAACAAGTCCACGGTCTAATCCCTGCAGTCCGTTCCGGTAGACGAAGATCCAGGCAAGCGGTAGCATACAGGTGCTTGCGATGTGGAGATACTTCATGGCGTTGGAAACCATTTCAGCAGATGGATTGTGAATAAACAGACTGATCATGGCAGGACCGGCAAAACAGCAGATTAGCATTGCGGATCCGGCGGCAAAGAAGCACAGGATAAAGGCATCCCGCATACCGCGGAATATGCGGTCGTATTTTCCGGCACCTAAGTTCTGTCCACAGTAGGTTGCCATGGCAGTACCCAAAGTCGGCATGGTCTGGGTGGCAATGTTGGATACCTTGGAAGCGGCCGTGAAGGCTGCAACAACACTGGAACCGAATACATTGACTGCGCTCTGCAGGATCATGGTTCCGACGGCAGTAATGGAATAATTTAATGCCATCGGAATGCCGACAGAGAGCATGCGTTTTGTTTCGTAATAATCCATATAATAGTCACCGCGGGACGTGCGGAGAATTTCATGTTTGCGGAACATTACGATAAAACAGAGTACAGCTGCGATTGCCTGGGCAATAATGGTTGCATAGGCAGCCCCGGCCGTTCCAAGCTTTACGACAACTATCAGGAATATATCCAGGAATATATTAAGGAAGCTGGAAAAAAGCAGGAAATATAATGGGGTCTTACTGTCGCCTATTCCCCGCAGAATTCCTGCCGCCGTGTTATATGCCATGGTGCAGATGATACCGGCAAAAATGACCCGGATATACTGATCCGCCAGATCAAGAATATTTTCCGGTGTTTTCATCCAGATTAAAAGCTGCCTGGAGGCCAGCACGGTTGGCACTGTGAGGATTACCGAAATGATTATGGTAAGAAGGATGGACAGAGCAACATCGTGACGCAGAAGCTTTTCATCTCTGGCACCGAATGCATGGGCAATCATAACTCCGAAGCCCTGTGCGATTCCGTTGGCGAAGCCCAGTACAAGAAACATCAGACATCCGGTAGAACCGACTGCAGCCAGTGCCTCTTCCCCTAAATATTGTCCAACGATGACGGTATCTACCATATTATAAATCTGCTGGAACAGATTCCCCAGAAGAACCGGGATGGAAAAGAGCAGTATGTTTTTCATTGGATTTCCGACAGTCATGTCTTTTTTCATGGGATGATCCTCCTTCGTGTTTACTATAAAGAAAGAGACTATACAATGCATGATGCATTATAAGAGTCTCTGACTGCGGGCAACAGGACTTGAACCTGCACGTCATAGACACCAGAACCTAAATCTGGCGCGTCTGCCACTTCCGCCATATCCGCTTGTCGCGTCTCACTTTTCAAAGTATAGCTTAATGTGGCTGAAAAATCAATGAAAAAAATTGAAAAAACCTGTTGACAAACAAGTTACATGGTGCTATGGTTAATTACACAAGTAATGAACCACATAACTAATGAGGTAAAAAGGTGAGGGCAGGAGGTGTAAATTTGAACGAACTGTTATCTCAGAATAAATCGATATATGTACAGGTCAGTGAGATGATCGAGACGGATATCTTACGGGGCATTCTGTTAGAGGAAGAGCGGGTG
>JALEZW010000061.1 GCA_022772675.1 Agathobacter sp.
GAGGGACGCTTGTTGAGGTGGAGTGTCATACACACCGTATCAAGTGCCCTGTCCATGGCGTCCTTGTCGCTGATGTTCCATGGGCATATCCGGGCAGCGGCTTTACAAAAGACTTTGATCTCACGGTCGGCTGGCTTGCGAAACTCTTATCTATATAGAAACAAACAAGACATCATCTGTATTCCATACAAAGATATTCTTTCTTTTTCCAGCAGTCTGCATTATATAGATATACTGACTGTTTCAGATCACTTTTGCCAATATGCAACTTTAAATAATATCATAGAATATTTACCACAGGAATTTATACGTATCCACAAATCATGTATTGTAAATATGGCACATATCTATAAAGTGTCAGGTTCTACCATTGTGTTATCAAATCACATGACAACACAGATTGGACGTTCTTATATGAAAAGTGTCATAGCCTCATTTACAGCGTATTCCACAAGATTTGATAGACCGGGGGATTAAAAATGATAACTACACTTTCAAAGAAAATCACATATTTTCTAATTTCTGCTTCAAATACGGAAGCAGAATCCGATCAGATTGAAGTATACATATATGGATTAGAATGTTTTTTGAATACCGGTTTTACTATTCTTATACTGTTTGTCTGGGGATTACTTACAAATACTGTCCTGGAAACCTGCTGTTGGATTACTGCTTTTTCTGTTTTGCGCCATCATTCTGGCGGGCTGCATGCACCTACGCAATTATCTTGTATTGTAAGTAGTTGTCTTCTAGGTATTTCTAATTTGTTGGTTATAGAATTTATTCCTTATCACACAATCAGTGCATGGTTCATGTTTCTTTTATGTATTGTGTTATGTATCCTGTATGCTCCAACAGATACTTCCAAATATGAGCTTACTTACTCTATGCGAAAGAAGGAAAAATTTTATTCCGTGTCCATTTTGATGATAGAGTTCGTTGCTGCTCTTATACTAAAAAATGAAATCAGTATTTCGATACTTTATTCCGACGTCTGTGTTTGTATATTGCTTCTAATTAAAAAAATCCACAAGGTAAAATCTTAACTAAAAAAAATTAATTCCTTTCAAACACAAATTCTGCCCCAGTTTGGGGCAGAATTAACAAAAGAGGCGACAAATCGTTACTGTTACCAATCTGCCGCCTCAGCTTTTTATGATTAACACATCCTGATGCTTACGCCATTGCCATCTCTTTCTTTTTGATTATTGTTTCAACCTCTTCCACACTTACTCCAACAGCATCTGCTATCTGATCTGATGTATAGCCTATTTTATGCATATTCATCACAACCTTAGCAATTCCCTAAATCCCCTAAAAAACATCTCACATACCAGCAAATTCCGATTTACTTCTGACCTGGAAATGCCATCATACCCAGCATGAAGAATAAAATCACCATCACTACCAATATTGCAACAAATATCAGGGATGCAATCGCAATTTGTCTGCAAGACTTTCCCATACATTTTCTAATAATTGCTAAAACTGCCAAAGCAAAAATAGCCAAGCCACATACTATCGGCAACACAACACCAACACTTGTAAATATTATGTTCTGCAGAGACCATCCTATATGATCGACCAGCAGTATAAATACCGAAAGTAACGCCACAGAACCTATGGCTATAGCGATTAATTTTCTTTCCTGCTTTCGCTCCAATATTCTCTGTCTATCAGCTTCTCTTAACGTATCTGTTATAATATTGGCCGCATCCTTACAGTGTATATTGTCAGTTTCAATTTTTTCTGATCTCATTAGTTCCAGAATACTTATTTCCAAAGCATCAGACAATGGTTCCAATGTGTTTATATCCGGGAATCCTAAACCTCTTTCCCAACGGCTTACTGCTTTGTCTGTTACCTGTATTTTTGCTGCAAGTTCAGCTTGAGTCATATTTTTCTCCTTTCGAACTGATGCAACAAATGAACCAAATTTAATCGCGTCCATTCAATCACCTCCTGCACCCAATATACTTCTCAAAGTCCACACTTGCAACCGATGTATTGTTTACCTCATAATATACCACTCTACGAATCATTTACCTCCGTATTATCACTGATTCATATTCCTCTTAATACTTAATTCTGAAATAACATTTACCTATTTATTTTTTATACTAAAACTCCAAACTATCTGCATTGAGCAGAAAATATTTCATGCCCATGATCACGAATCCTTCCTCATTTCTCCAAGGCTTTTTCGTTCCATTCACAATAACAATCTTCTTAAATGAATCCGGAATATTTCGGAATGAATTAAGTTCCTGCGTCTGCTTTTCCTCAGAGGTCATATCATAAGCCACCTGAATGTAATATCTCTGGCTGCCCTGGTTCACTACAAAATCAACCTCTAACTGCTTATGAACCCTCTTTCCTTCACTATTCTTTGCAAATACATCCACAATACCAACATCCACATTGTAACCACGCACAAGCAGCTCATTATAAACAATGTTCTCCATAATATGAGTCGGCTCCTGCTGTCTGAAATTCAGTCTGGCATTTCTAAGTCCAACATCCGAAAAATAGTATTTCAGATTTGCTCCTACATATTTTCTACCCTTAATATCATACCGGTTCGCCTTAGAAATCAAAAATGCCTCTGCCAAATAATCTATATGGTTAGATATGGTTTTATTGCTGTAATTGATTCCTCGTTCACTTTTAAAGGTATTTGATATTTTGGTTGGATTAGTAGGGGTTCCTATGGCAGAAGCAAGAATGTCCACCAAAGTTCCAATCTCATCAACATTTTGAATTCTGTTTCGCTCTACCACATCCCTGATATAAACATTGGTAAATATATTTTTAAGATACTCAGCCTTTTGTTGTTCCATAGAGAATTGTGCCACCTGTGGTAAACCACCGTATATCATATATTCCTCCCAAGCATCATCATAATCTCCATCAAAAGCCGCATAGAATTCTGCAAAGGACAACGGATAAATTCTGATTTCATCTCCTCTGCCCCTAAATTCAGTTACAATATCGCTAGATAAAAATTTAGAATTACTGCCGGTTACATACACATCAATGTTGCTGATACGAAGCAAGCTGTTCAGCACTTCCTCAAATCGTGGCATAAACTGTACTTCATCCAAGAGCAGATAATACTTCTGTTCATCTTTCATTACCTCTTTAATATGCTGATAACACTTCTTTGGATCTCTCAGTTCCTCATTTTCAATGCCATCCAATGCAATCTCAATAATGTGTTCACTATCCACACCAGTCTCCAATAAATATTTCTTAAACAACACGAATAACAGGAATGACTTTCCACATCTCCTGATTCCAGTAATAATCTTAATCATTCCATTATCTTTTCGTATCTTTAACTGTTCAAGGTATGAATCTCTCCTAATTTCCATAGTGTCACTCCTTGTTTTTGTGTATTGCACGAATTTTTGTAATGATATTTTACCACTACATTATTTTTACTTCAATAGTCATTACTATTTTTGTGCATTTGCACTTTCTTATGTAATGAGCAGCTGATACTATGGAGCCCTGTGACTTTAAAATCCCCTAAAAAACATCTCACATACCAGCAGATTCCGATTTACTTCTGAATTCCCTGATAGTCTTCAATTCCATATACCCCGTGTCGTAACCACAGTCAAGGATGCATTCCCGCCATAGAGGTGCATCATCATATGCATAAACATAGGTAAATAAAAACTTTCCATCCGATGTCTGTTCTAAAACAGGCTGGCCATCTGGTGCTCCTGAATAAAACCAGGGAACATATGCAAAGTTCCAGTTATCCTCTCCATCTATTTTATCATTCAGAAGTAAACCAAAAGCGCCATATTCTGCACTCATAATGCCATATACTTCATATTCACCAGTCTCATCGTTTGCCATTTTTATTAATACTTCTGCATCCTCCGTAAATTCCACAGTATTATTCCAGGAATACGCATTTTCCAAACCGACTCTGCTAACAACTTCTGATAAGACATTATGGTAAATCGAATTTGTTTCTTTAAATATTGTATGGTATGACGACTGGATATCCATTGCATATCCCAGTTCCCCAATTGTTGTATCATTTACCAGACAATAAAAGCGGATATCACTATCTTTTTCATATGGAGCACGCTTTCCATCAAAACCCGCTTGATCTGTATACTTATCCCTGTATAAGTCATAGCCATCCAAATTGTACGGTTCCCTCCACATTTGATTATCCGCCACAGAATAAACATACATCATATTGCTGGATGCTGTACTTAATAAAACCTTTGAGCCGTCTTCTGTTGCAACTATTTCACATGCATTATCACCTTGCGTATCATTGCACCCTATAGGAGCCAAATCAACACTTCGAGTGATTTGGTTCTTTGTCACATCATATACAAACAATCCATAGTAACCGCCAAAGATGAACATATTTTCATCTGCATAATACATAGTGCTCCCATCTGCTCCGGTAGAAGATGATAAATCAATAGTCGGTGCACTTACCTCTATCATATCTTGCAAAGGCTCATTTTCCGCAGTAGTCTCCTTATTTGCTGCAATTCGAACCTCCACATTTTTCACACTCACATGAACTGTTTTTTCTCCTGATGTATCATTACTTGCATAAATACCTACTCGATACCATGCTCCTCTTTCAACTTGCATTTTTGCAGACATACCCGGAGTTACATACACAGGTTCATCATATGCACCTTCTTCCTTTCCCTCAACACCTTTCAGCTGAATCTCGGTATCTCCGATATCACGGCCTACTGAGAAGGAAATATTTTTCTTTAAAGACGATATCTCCTCGTCTGAGAAAACAAGTTGATTCTCACACCCTGCCGGAATATGGAATGTTATTTCATATGTCTTTTTTTTCGGGCTTGTTAAAAATAACACAGAAGTCACGATCATAGAAACAATAGCTACTGCAATAATCCAAAATGCAGGTTTTTTATAATTCAAAATAGATCTTATTCTTTCTTTAACCCCTACTTCGCCAAAAGCAAGCGGACACGCCAATATTTGTTTTTGAGATTCGCTAAAGGAAAGGAGAACTTGAGAATAAATCTTCTTCTGAGTTACATCCATATTTTTGATCACTTTTTCATCACAAGCCAGTTCTATATCCCTACACAAAAGAATATATGCTAACCAGCAAAGCGGATTAAACCAGTATACTGTAAGTAAACAAAAACCAAAAGGCTTCCAAAAATGATCCAAACGCTTTAAGTGTGCCTGCTCGTGCGCTATTACACTTTCCTTTTGTTCTTCACTAATTCCGGAAGGTAAATATATACGTGGCTTGATTATTCCAAAAATAAAAGGAGAATCTATCCGGTCACAAATATATATGTTTTCCGTTGTACGTATAGACAGTTTCACTCTTCTCCATATTTTCAAGCAGCTTCCCAAAGCATATACTGCCAGGATAACAATGCCAACCGACCAAATTATGGAAAGAAAATAGATTGGATTTGTGTTCTTCTTTTCTACTGCAACTCCTTCATTATCATGTGTTTCCACATATTTATTTACAGAACGATCCGTACCTGCTGCTTCAGATTGAATATTTGGCATTCCAACATAGTTATCCATGTTCACAACTTCTGCATCAGGAGACAGACTAAATATGCTTTCAATAGAAAACGGACAAACAAGTCTAATTGCTACCAGCGCCCATAAGAGACATTTCATCCACTTTGGAGATTTATTAAGTATAAAGCGAAGCAACAAAACTACAACTATAAGGATTGATGCCTGAATACTTAAATTAAGCAATTTTATAAATACACCTTCCATACCTACTCCTCCTCAAAGGAATCTATCATCTGCCTGATTTCTGCTATTTCAGCTTTGCTTAATTTTTTTCGTGTTGTGAAAGCTGCCAGAAAAGCCGGCAAGGAACCCTCAAATGTATCTTCCACAAATTTCTCACTTTGAGCGGCACCAAACTCAGCTTTTGTCATAACTGATGATACGATTCCATTTTCATTCTTAAAGATTCCACGTTGACATAATCGCTTAAGCATTGTATACGTAGTTGATTTTTTCCACTCCAACTCTTTTTCACATATCTTAACAAGTTCACCGGATGGAATAGGTTCATAGTTCCATATAATATCTGCAAACTGTGATTCAACATTTCCAAGTTTCAATTCTTCCATAGTATCCTCCTTTGGTCTAACAGTATTAGACCTTCTACTAAAATAAGTCTAATATTGTTAGACCATTTTGTCAAGCATAATTTCATCTAATAGTTGAAAAACGGGCAATAAAAAACACCCTGGCAATCAGCCAGGATGTTCTTGAAACTGAGTTCACAGTCCATATAAAAATTTATATCCTTACAAATTGATAGTTGCTGTACTACGGACCTATTCCTGTTCTCTTATCCGGTAGTTCTTCCCCCAAAAGTATCCAATAGTACATATTGCAATCATGAAAATAATGGAGATTCCGATTAATCTACTGTTCCTCCCGTCTCATCCTCCATCTCACTTTCCGGTACCAGACTCTCATAAGCCTGAAGTGTCACGGTTCCGTCTTCCTGTTTCTTAGCTACGACAATCTCTTGATAACACATCCCCTCTTCACTGCTGCTATAATACGACTGCTGCACTGCCACACCATCCAGGAAATCCCGGTCATAGAAATAAAAGGTTCCGCTACTCTGCGAACCGTCATCCCGGTCTATCCGGAAATCCAGCGTATACATTCCCTCGTCCGGGTTGTTCATCACGGTCTTCTCGATCACGCACTCCGACTCGGCCACCTCTTTCTTCCACTCACCGCCGGATACATATTCCACATACTCCGGTGTAAGTTCAACATCATCTAACGTCTGCTGTCCGTTGGCAGCGGTGGAATCCCCATCTGAGTCCGCCTCCGGGAACATCAGTGTAAAATCTTTCAGGTATTCCTCCACCTTCTGCGGGTTTGCTTTTGACGCATCTAACGGCAGATCAAACAGCAGATTCATTCCTTCATAATCTGTGTTCGGTGTAATCGCACCGGTTTTCCCATCGTAATTATATGCATCTTTGTCGTAAAATGTGCTGTCCATCACGCACAAATGCAGTTTATGATCCGCAAATATCTCCACATTGTCACACTCCACGATACGATACTCAACACCATTGATCACATCCCAGGTCACGGAGCCATCCATCGTCATTACATTAAAGTTGATTGGATTGTATCCCTCGATTAACGGTGATACAAAGAAATCCTGTGGCATCACCTGATCATCTGTTCCATCCGGCATGGGCGTCCCATCGGTCTTTTCGATTGCAACTACGGCATAGGTTTTCTCCTTCTCAATTTCCTCCGGCTTTGACCATCCCAGATTTGCACCGTTTACCACACCCAGCAATGTGACATTGTACTCGCCGTAAGTCTGCGTCTGGTTGATTTCGATGCCGTCTCCCTTGGAAAAGGCCTTTGCCATATTGTCCATATTAAATTCCTCTGCGACATCCCGGCTGCTCAAATAACGGCCTGCCGCTCCCACGCTTACTGTCACCGCCAGCACACATGCGGCAGCTGCTGCCGCTGCCATCCATTTCTTATTTCCATTCATTTCCCGTCTCTCCTTCCACTGACTGCAAACCTTCTGCTGTAATGCAGCATCCGGTTTTGCCTGTTGTGTCAGGGCCAGGCTCAGCATGCGATCCATTTGCCGGTCAGCTTTCTCATCTCTAACTGATTTCATATCCTTCTGCCTCCATACGGTCTCTAATCATACTTCTTGCCTTGTGAAGTCTGCTTTTGACGGTTCCCTTTGGAATATGTAACATCGACGCGATTTCCTCTATTTTCTGTTCTCTGGTATAGTACAGGTACACCACCAGCCGGTATTTTTCCGGCAGCTCTTCTGCCATTCGCCGAACCACCTTCTGAATTTCCGCCTCTGCAATCTCCTCCTCTAGAGACTGCGCGGTCTCCGCCGGATAGACCTCCTCCAGCTGTGCATCCAACGATGTTTCGGGGTGTATCCGGTTGTGCCTTGCAATCCTGCGCCTTAGGTTCTTCCACAATCCAATGGCAATGCCCAGCAGATAACTCTTTGGATTCTGTAAAATATCGATTTTTCCATGGCGTTCCATTGCAGCCAGCATGGTTTCCTGATACAGTTCCTCCGCCTCATCACGATTCCTCGTAAGCTGCAAGCAAAAGGCATAGATGTCCGGTCCTGTATTCATTACCAATTGTTCAAATTCCTCGCGTGTCATGTTCCCTCCAAGGGTTTCAAAAGCTTCCTCACTGCCCTACACCTTAATGTTGTCATGAGTCGGTTGGAGGTTCATAAAAATATGTTATTTTCCTTTTTATGCCTATACATTCAGGTATCCGCCACAATACGGACATTTGCTGGAATACCCTGCCGCAGCCTGAAAGCTGGATCCACAGCTGGGGCATCTTACTGCAATGAGGTGAATCTGCTCCGGACTGATTGGCTTGTCATCCATCAGTTCTTCCTCTCCCGGAAGGGTTTCATCCCGGACAGATTTCGGATCAAAGCTGAATTTTCCCCGATACTCAAAAATGTCGATAGTCATTCCGATGGGATATTGGTCGGATCCTTTTGCAAATGAGGTTGGAAGAATGGCCTCTTTTTCCACGTGATTCTCATCAAAATAATGAGCCTTCACGTTAACAGGAAACTGCCCGTTTACCATATAAGATGTGTTGTCAACATAACTATAGATTTTTGCTGCATAGCGATGACCATATTTTACAATCTTTTTCTTTTTGCTTATACTCACAAGCACTCCGGTAATAAAAGAAATTCCAATTACCAGAAATAGAAGGGGAATCAGGATAACTTCATCTATCTGGACCTCCTGCAAGCTTCCAACCCCTGTAAAACAAATTGTCATAATCACTCCAAAAGCAGTAAAGGCTGTGCCTAAAATCATTAATATCTTCTGTGCTGTATTCATTGTGGTACTCCTCCTTCATACAAGAAACATTTTTGGTTCCCAGCGGAATAATCATCCGCCGCCACTATCTCCAACACCGCAGGTTCATAGGTGTTACCGACTCGTTTTCTGTAAGATATCTGCAAATTTGTCCTTCCACTTTCAAAATAGGATTTCAAATATCCCATATCTGTCTTTTCCTTATATTCTATAAGATCATCCGGATGAATCTCATTGGATTCCCGAAAATGCTGCATCCAGATGGATGCTGTCCCCATGTTATTTTCTTCCTGATTCTGCTCCGTGATATCCATTTTAATGATATGGCAGCTGTCATTGGTCAGGTTCAGTTCAACAATTTTCCTGTATAATTTTCCCAGGGCTGCAATCGCTGCCTTCTGTCCTTTTCTGTCTACTCCGTTCTTTCTGTAATGCATCTCCTTGTCTTCATACATCCGGGCATCTGCAGTCTTTGCCATTTCGTAAACGGATTCCCACTTTTTCTCTTTACTTAACACATATCCACAGGAAACGGACATCTTTTCTGCAATTTTTCCCCTCCAGCCATGCACAGTATCGTCAAAATCCTTCTGTATCTCTCCGAATTTGTTATCCTCCGTAAAAATGATTGATACAAATTCGTCTCCTCCGATTCGATACACCTTTCCATAACTTCCGAAGCATTGCTTCATACATGAGGCCGCACCCTGAATCAATTCATCCCCTGCAGCATGGCCCAAGGTATCATTTACTGTCTTTAGACCATTTACATCTATGGAAATATAAACAAAGGCATCCTCCGGATTCATTTTATTAATATCTTCCTCGTAAGCCCTTCTGTTATAGCAATTGGTAAGTTCATCGGTATTTGACCGGTAAATAAGTTTTTCCTCCTTCTCTTTCTCCTCATTGATACTCTGGGTTGTAAATATCACCTTTACCGGTTTTCCGCTTTCATCCGCTTCAATGGTGATAAAGGAAGTTCTAAACCACCCAAGATTCTTTCCAATAAACTCCCCTGATATAATTTTCTTTCCGATCATTCTGTCTGCAACCGTATGAATATCTGTAAATTGCAATACCTGGTCCAGATACTCCTTTACCACGGTTTTCGACATGATTTCCTTCATCAGCTCATCTGCTTTAGAGTATTTCTGCCCCATTTCCTTTACTTCATTTTTTGCGGAATATTCCACAACAGAATTTTTCTCCAGATCCACCAGATGCATACTGTAATAAATTCCGGACATAGAAGACAAAATGGACAGCTGCTCATTTTTCTCCCGGTTAGCCTTTAACACCCTGCATAACATAAAAATGATAAAACCTGCTGCCAGTCCCAAATATACAGCTACAACCAGTATCGCATTTAAATTGCTTTTCATATTGGAAGATGTAGCATATAAAATTCCAACCACGTACTTTCCAGACTGCCGGAAAGAACAGCTGTACTTTTCTCCTCCAATTTTTAAGACATCATTTACTGTCCTGCTTAAATCCGCATTTTTTCGGGGAATCCCTATCTCATCCAGTGTTTTTCCCACTTTCTCTTCATCTGTAGCTCCATAAATTTCACCGGAATTAACATCAGCCACATATATGCTCATGCCCTCATACATCGGCATGTTGCCCACAACAGCAGATATCTCATTCTGCTTAAGTTCCTGCAGCAAACGAAGAGGCTCTATTCCTACCTGCACCATTCTCTCCCCTGATTCATTCCAGGTCATAGCATACATCATTTTCCTGCCCTCTAAGGTATTGGGTGTAATATCCTGACACAGGGTAAGCTTTTTATCTGAGAGCATGGGCTTAAAATAGGAAATCTGTTCTCCTGAATCAAGGGAGTATCCATAATATTCAGGTATGGAACCGCTGTAAATCTTTCCTGTTTTGTCAAATAAATGAATTTCATCAACAGATACTAAATCTGCTATCTTTTGTAATTCCTCCACATCATACTCTGCTTTCTCATTTGCATCAATAATGTAGGATACAGCTTTGGCACGAATGATGTAATCGTCCTTCAATGACTCTATCATTTCATTTTCGTTCTTCTCATTTTTTTCAATAATATTTATTACCTGATCCAACAGCACACGTGATGTCTTATGTATATTTTTATTATTGACGTTATTTAAAATCCCGGCTTCAAGAAATAATGCTGTAATCACCGTAATGATTGACAATCCTATGATCATCGACCGTCTTCTGTCCTGTGTGCTTTTTTGCCTGCTCATACTTTGATTTTCTCCTCTGTAAATTGTGTAGGAAATATTATCCACACGTAACTATTCAAAGCCCCTCCCTATCCATTCGCAAAACCGCACGACAAGTCGTGCTTTCTATGTAATAAAGAGGAACCCTTATATTGTATTATCATAGCAGTATATCTTAAGATATTCAATTGTATCCGTCTATTTTTTTCAACACTCCACGCATAACAGGGCAAAAATAAAAGTGTTCAAATTCCTGATTCTGATGGAACTTGAACACTTTTCCTATCACTCTTCTGACCAAAAATAAAACTCTTTCATGTAATTTACGAAAGTGGGTAAGAAAATTTTTGTCACGAAACCACTTCCAGCCGGATTGTATTGGTATTCCCGGACTTACCGCTGATCTGTCCGCCGGTCAGCACCACATTATCTCCCTTGGACAGTGCAAATACCTTTTTTGCATAACGCATTGCCTGATAAAACATCACATCAACAGAATTATATTCTTCGCTCATAACCGGTGTAACACCCCAGCTTAAATTCAGCTTCCGCCAGGCTTTTTCCGATGTAGTCATCCCGATAATATCTACCGGACAGCGGAACCGGCTCACCATCCGCACCGTTACTCCGGACAGAGAACTGATCACAATACCTTTTGCACCGGTATCAATTGCCATGGAACAGGTGGAATGGGACACTGCATCCAGATTGTTTTTAATTACATAATCTGCATTTTTAAACCGCTTGGAATAATCAATGTGCTTTTCTGTATATTCTGCAATCTCCGCCATATTTTTTACTGCCTCCACCGGATATTTCCCGGCTGCCGTCTCACCGGAGAGCATAATCGCAGAAGAACCATCGTAAACAGCATTTGCCACATCGGAGATTTCTGCTCTCGTGGGTCTTGGATTCTTAATCATGGATTCTAACATTTCCGTAGCAGTAATGACCCGTTTTCCCAGCATCCGGCATTTTCTAATGAGATATTTCTGAATGGATGGAACCTCCACAAACGGAATTTCCACACCCAGATCTCCCCTTGCAACCATGATTCCATCTGCAATCTCGCAGATTTCTTCAATATTATCTACACCGGAACGGTTTTCGATTTTTGCAATGATATCAATATCCCGGCCACCGTTTGAATCCAGGAAATTCCGGAGAGACTGAATATCTTTTTTATTTGATACAAAGGATGCTGCAACAAAGTCCACATCCTTTGAAATTCCAAATAACAGATCCTCCTTATCCGTTTCGCTCAGGTAATCTCCTTTCATGACATGATTTGGAAAATTCATGCTTTTCCGGTCCGATATTTCTCCCCCAACAACTGTGTTGCAGACAATATCATGCCCTTTAATTTCCTTTACTTCAAAAATCAAAAGCCCGTTATTTACCAGGATTTTATCACCTGTATGAACCTCTGACGGCAAATCTTTATAGCTGACCGACACCCGGCTCTTATCCCCCTCAATATCATCCGTTGTAAAAGTAAACACTTCTCCATCGCCGATGACAGCCTTATGTTCCTTAAATGTCCCAATCCGGTATTCCGGTCCCTTTGTATCCAGCATGATTGCAATCGGAAGGTTCAGTTTTTCCCTGACTTTTTTGATAAGTTTTATCTTCTTTTCCTGTTCTTCATGCGTGCCATGGGAAAAATTGAGTCTTGCCACATTCATTCCTGCCTCACACATCTGTGTCAACGTTTCCTCATTTTCACATGCGGGTCCTAACGTACATATAATTTTTGTTTTTCTCATTATAAATCCTCCTTAATCCAGCCTGACACGCTTATAATACATCTGCTACATCTACTATTGTGACATATGCCGCCTTATCATATTCCCGGACAATATCCCTTACTTTACTGATCTGGAACCGGTTTACCACAAAATAAAGAATGTAATTCCAAATGCGTTGATGATTCCTGCCGCTGTCAGTGCAAAATAAGTGATTAGTTTCTGTCGGTTTTTTTTCATAAGCATCCTTTCCTGTTTTCATTTTATTGTATCAATTTCCTGGAAGATTATCCATGATATAAATGTAAAATTATCGTAATTTTCACTTTACATCCTCGATATGATCCGTTTTTTCACTCTTATCATCTTTCTTTTCCGGACCGTTTTCCAGCCACCATGCCCATATGCCGGCTGCAATTACTATAACTGTGCAGACTGCGGCTACAATATTTAATCCCATACTTGCCTCCTGAAATTTAATGATATGAGAGTCAAAAGGTATTTTGCCCCTCATGTGTGTGTGGGTCAACAAGTCGGAACTCTTATCCTGCAAGCAGGAACGAGTTCTGACCTTTTGACCCTTGTATCATGGAATTATTTATTGCCATCCTTATCATGAATATATGAAATTATAGACTTTTGGAACTGATCTGCATGGATAAATAGCAGTCTTCTTCTGAAGGTAAGAAAAACTGAAAGCAGAAATGCAGAAATTACCGTAAAAATAATAAAAGAAATTGTAGAAAAAACAAAAGGATTTTTTGCAGGCAGAACCTGTTGACGGAGAAGGGAGGCAAGTTTCTCAATCTCTGTCTCTCCTGCCGGTAAAAAAGGCGAAGTTATCCCATCTGTGTTTATCACTGCATTTTTTCCGGAACCGGAACAATCCATCATCTGATGATTTGAACTGCAGTTCCCGAAAGAAGTAAATAACAGTGAAACCACAAACAGAAGTATAATTATGGACTTTGCTTTTTCAACTGTCCTGTTCATACGCCATTTCCTTTTCGGTAATTAGTATACCGAATATTTAATAACCGTTCCGATATACCGGTTACATTTTATTCGGTGTAATAATAGATATAGTTTAACTGATGTATCTCTAAAACACAAGCTTATATACTTATTTTTTTATCGGATAACCGCAAATGCGACATCCACAGCATAAAGTAAGATCATTATAATGCCCTCCGCCCTGTTTAATGATTTTCCTCTTGCTGCAAAAACCATGGATAGTACTGTAACTGCAATTAGTATAATCATATCGTATACAGATGCAATATTTACAGAAACCGGATGAAGTACGGCAGATACTCCGAGAATAAACATCAGGTTAAAAATATTTGATCCAATGGCATTTCCTATTGCAAGGCCGGTTTCTTTTTTCCTTGCGGCAGTAAGTGAAGTTACCAGCTCTGGAAGTGAGGTTCCTGCCGCCACAATGGTAAGGCCAATAAGCGTCTCCGACATTCCCAGTGCTGCCGCAATCTCCCTTGCCCCATAGACAACTGCTTTTCCTCCAATAATCACAAGTATCAGACCGGCAAAAATGAAAAGCAGACATTTCCACAGTGGTTCCGGTGGTGTATCCTTCTCTTCTTCAGGATGTTTTCTCGCATCTGCGATCAGCCAGACAATGTAAGCAAGGAATGCCAGAATTAAAATTATTCCTGTCACTTTGTTTACGATCCCTGCATTTTCTGTCATGTCAGTGGATAAAAGTCTGCCATTCCATAAAACTGCTGCAGAGGATATCACAAATACAAAAACCGTAGATCCGATTGCAACCGGAAAATCCCGCCTTAATATTGCTTTTTCTACGGGAACCGGATGAAACAGTGCACAGCACCCCAGCACTACAAGAAGATTAAAAATATTAGATCCCACCACATTGCTTAATGCAATCTCATTTGATCCTTCCAGGGCGGCTGATACGCTTACCGCCAGCTCCGGCATACTTGTTCCAAGTGCCACAATAGTCAGACCAATCACAAGCCCCGGAACCTTAAAAATTCCCGCCAGATTTGCACTGCCGTCCACAAAATAGTCTGCACCCTTAATCAGACAGACAAATCCGATAAGTAACACAATACATTTGATTAACATATTTCCCTCCCGATCTTCTGATATTTGTAACCAGTACATCCCATAATAAGTTTCGGTGTACAAGGAGCCGCCTGCAGGTTTTTCGCTGTAAAGCAAAAAAACGAGACTTTACTGCAAACAAAAATTTGCAGTAAAAGTCTCGTTTCTTAGAACATATCCCGGGGAGAATTTCTCCCGTACTGACGAAAATATGTTACATACTCACGTATGCAAACTACTCCCTGTTACTAATTTTGAATATAACAAAAGATTCCTGTATTGTCAACCTGAACTTCTCGACAATTTTCTACAACGCTGATAAATTCTATAACAGAACTGTACTTCTTCCTGGGAAATCATTTCTCTGGAAAACACAGCCTTCTGCACAATCTGCATATATTTCTTCCACTCCTCCGGGGAATTATCCGGATAGGCAGCAGTCAGTTTTTCCAGATACTGCTCATCTGTTTTCACCCCAAAGCTATGACCGCGCAGTCTTGCATAAATTCTTCGGTTTATGCGGCGGACAGCACTTCTGTTCTTCTTGCGGCGTATCTCCGTAATCAGAATCTCCCTGTAATGATGAATCAGTTTTATCACAAAAAGTACAACAGCTGCTACCGCAATAATGCTGATAATCAGAAGGATAATACGTGAACCTGTCCCTTGAACTGCTGCCCCTGAACCTCCTGCTTTAAGTTCATTTTTTTCACTATTTGCAGAATCGGTTTCCGACGGATTCCGGGTTTCGGTTTCTTTCTGAGTATCACCTTCTGTCTCCGTCTCTGTTTCTGTCTCCGTCTCCCTTTCTGTCTCTGTTTCCCTCTGAGTTTCCGTCTCAGTTTCCATATTTTCTTTTTTACGCTCATGTTCTTCTCTTAAATGACCGCTATTATCCGGATTTGTCGGAATATCTGCAGCCTCTTCGTATCCCGGTGTCATTTCTACCGGAACCCATCCGATACTATCCAGATAGATTTCAACCCAGGCATGTGAATTATAATCCGGAACTTTAGCAGTAAAACCATTTTCGTTATTTTCAAACATATTTGGCTTTACTACATAACCGGAGGCATATCGTGCCGGAACCCCAAGTTCCTGCAGAATCAATGCTCCTGCACTGGCAAAATGCATACAGTATCCTTCATGTCCGGTTTCCAGAAAATACTGAATGGTATCTTCCCCTGCCGGAATCTTATCTAAATAAAGATTATAAGATGCTTCTGCAGACAGACGATCTGCAACAACATCTGCAAGATAACTGCGGACCCAGTTCGTCTCTGCCGCCCTGAACGCATCTGTTTCCTCCTCTGATGACTCATCGTTTATATACATCTCCAGCTGCGCCTTTATGCAGCGGTCAGCATAGGATTCCGTGGAGGCTGTACTTTCTCCATCATCATAGAAAAAATAATCTTTCACATCCTCCATGGAAAGTTCTGCATACTGCTGCACAGCCGGTATCTGATTTGTACTGTTTCTGTACTGTTCTAATACATATTTTTCATACCAGTCATAAATCTTTTCGTTTTTCTCATTAATTTTTTTAATATTGGAGGAATATCCGCTTCTAAACAGATCCTCCAGTTCCAATGTACTGCGTACTCCTTTTAATAATACGGATCCTGCAGTTCTTTTTTTATACATGGAATGATCACCGTTCGGCCATGCACCGTGAGCATCGGTTAAATCTGCAAAATACGGTAAAAAAGCATCCCTGGAAAGAGAATTTTTGTAAGTAATCTGATATTCACTCTCCCATCCCACCGGAAATTGAGTTCCTGAAACCGAGGTATATGCATCTTTGTCATATGAGTATGTGGCTGTATTTTCTTCCGAAGCTGTAGCAGCATCATATAACTGCTGCCCAAGTATTTTAGCGGCATACCTGTCATCAAAGCCTTGTTTCTTTGCATCCTTTTTAAAGTTGTTCTGATTTCCAATCCATTTATGATTCCGGTAAGTTCCACTGGAGAAATTTTTTAAATAAATATTGGATGACGGACACTTATCCACCGTAATCTCCAGCACTTCTTTTCCAGTATATTTCGGAGTAGAGTTATCCACATAAGCACTTTCTTTTGAAAAAGATATCCCCAGACTTCCAAGATCTTTTACCTTTTCTTCAAGTTTCTCCTGAAAAGCGTAAAATCTGGGTGTTTTCTCCGGAATCCTGTCTGCAATACCGGAAAATACATACCCTGTTAAGGAAACCATGATCACCACAAACAAAGCTGTTGCAAAATATAAGAAAAGCTGTCTAAAACTTGTCTTTACGGAAACGTCTTTCTGTTTTCTCTTTTTTTGCCACACCACCCGTGACTTTTCCCAGGGCATGGCATACAGCATAATCGTTCCTGTGAAAGTAAGTGCTAACGCCATCCATCCCGGAACAGCATTTACCAGTAATCCGGAAAAAAATACCGTAAGATGGGGCATAATCAAAAACAGACGGATTCCGGTTACATAACGCAGTAAAATGAATAAAAAGAATACTGCACCAATCAGAAAAATCAGTGCATCTGCCCCTGCTGCCTCTGTGGATTCAAATCCGATATAATTTGTTTCAAACTGATTGTTCCAATATTCAAGATAATCATTGGCAAGCACCATCCCGCTTTTCATTAATTCTACATGATATTTCCACACATACAACAGGACAACTAAAGGATAGGCAGTTTCAATTGAAATTGTAATAAGTTTTCTGTATCTCCCACACAGAGGCAGAATCATTTCAAACAATACCAGAGAACAAATCAGCAGCAGCTGCAGCATCATATAACCATGCTTTGTCACATACCAGCCGGAAAATTCACTGCTCAAAAGGTAAATCATTCCCTGAAATAACAACTCCACACATATAAAAGCACAGACTATCCTCACACAGAGTTCTGCAAATGAATATTCTGTTTTTCCTATTTTCTGTTTTCTTGTTATCTGTTTTTTCATAATTTTTATTTTCTTCATTTATACGTATCCATTCAAAACCCCGTTCCATACATTATTCTAAGGGGTTTATGAAGAGTCACATTTATACAACAATTTCAAGCTGTCTTAATGTATCCTTCCAGCCCTTTGTACCAAATCTGCCAATTTCCTGCCCATTCTGCATCAATACAAAATTCTCACCCAGCATTATCTGATAAACCGGCCGGTCATACCGGTATTTTTCTTCATACATCTGTTTTAACGAAATCGGTGCATCTGCCGTGCAATCCTCAAGAAAGAAGGTTAGAAACTGATACATACTTTCCTCATCATCCACCCTAAGTCTTACAACATCCTGCCGACTGCTGCTATACCATGCCACAAAATGGGGACATCCGGCATCCATCAGTGATAAAACAATATCCGCAGCAATCGTGATAAACTGTTCTGCCCGTTTTACCTGAAGGTGTTGGTTCCTGTGGGGTATCCGCCGGTAATCCAGCAGAAAAACGACAGCACATGCCAGTGGCTGACTGTCCTCACGCACCAGAAGCTCATCTGATTTTGCAGAGAGCTTCCAGTGAATCCTCTGCATTTTATCCCCCGCCCGATATTCCCGTACATCAAATATCTGGCTGCTGTCTTCACCCGGATGAAAATCGTCATAGACATCTGCGTCTCCATAAAAATTCCGTACACGCTCTGTTACCCGGACCTGAATATTGTCAAGCTGTGGCAGGACCTGTACGCAGGCACTCTTTTTCACTTTCCGTGTCAGGAAAAAAAGTCCTGTCATATCATAGATACGAATTTTTTCCAGGAAAAACAGATAATTTCCTACATTTCCCGGAATTACTGACTTCTCATAGGTTTCTTTCCCATAATATACCGGCTCTCCCGATAGCCATTTTCCATGCAGCCTGCCCACAAAGGTATTTCCGTATCGGATATAATACCGGATTTTCATGCATGGAATCCTGCTTTTATTCTCAGTAGTAAGAAAAACCGATACCCTTTTTCCCGGATCTGCAACTGCAATAGGAATTTGAATTGCTGCAGAAATTTTATTTCTGCGAAATAATAGAAAAACAAACGCGAGCACCAAAAGTACTCCTTCGGCAAACCCGAGGAGTCCAATTGCAGTACTCGCATATATGAGTGCAATATAAAAGGTGACAAGTATCACCACAATCCCCAACAAAAAACTAATCACGATATCCCGCCTTTTCCTTATACGATGCCGGTCTTTCTACGCCGGAAAGTATTTCATTTAACACTGCCTCCGGTGTCACATGGGAAATGCGTGCCTTTGTATTTAACACAATACGGTGTTTGCAGACATCCAGAAAAATATCTGCAACATCCTCCGGTACAACATAACTTCTTCCATTCAAAAATGCCCATGCCTTTGCCATTCTCACACAGGAAAGGGTTCCACGGGGGCTGACTCCAAGCTCAATATAAGAATTGTCCCTTGTTGCCTCCATCAATTTTACAATATAGGTATAAATTGATTCATTCATATGAATGTCTTCCACTGTTTTCTGCATTTCAATTAACTGCCGGGGTTCAAGTATTGTGGTAAGTTCACTTGCCTTTGTCATTTTCACTCCACGGGCAATCTGTACTTCACTCTTTAAATCCGGATAGCCCATGCTCATACAGATCATAAAACGGTCCAGCTGGGATTCCGGTAAAAGCTGTGTTCCCGCACTACCCTTCGGATTCTGTGTTGCCATGACTACAAAAGGCTGAGGCACCTCACGGCTCACTCCATCCACTGTCACCATTCCCTCCTCCATTACCTCAAGAAGAGCGGACTGTGTCTTCGGCGAAGTACGGTTAATCTCATCAGCCAGAAACAGATTACACATAATGGTACCCGGATGATAAACAAATTTTCCTTCATCCTTGTTGTACATGTTAAATCCAAGTATATCCGCCGGCAGAACATCCGGTGTAAACTGGACACGGTGATTTAAAAGTCCCATGACCCTGGAAAATGCAACTGCAAGCGTTGTCTTTCCTACTCCCGGCACATCCTCTATCAAAACATGTCCACCTGCCAGAATCGCCGCAAATACTTTGTAAATACAGGAATCCTTTCCGGCAATGGCTCGTTTTACCTCATTTAAAACAGCAAGAGCATCCTCATAAATCTGACTCATTTTCAATCTCCCTCGTATTTTTCATAACATCTTAACTATTGGCAGTATTCCCTCATCCTATTCACTTACACGGTAATGTGCAACAATATCGTGGCGTTTCTCAAGGATATCCTCCTCATAGGATTTCTGATACGGATCATTATGATGAATGACATAGGAAACCCCATTCTTATTTCTCTTATCAGACACAATTCCGATATGCTGCTTAAAAATAACAATATCACCGCCCTGCCATTCCTCAATCTTACTGACATCTGTCGTAAGTGGAACCGCCGTATGCTTAAAATAGACTTTCAGATTTTTTACCCGCCTGAAATCAATGCAGCTGTCCGGTTTCTCAATCCCATAATCCCCTGGATTTGCTACAATATCCTGATCTACCAGCTCACGCAAATCATATCCGGCATTCACAAGTGCATTCGCAACAACATCAGTACAGACACCATAGTGGTCGTCCGGATATCCGGTTTTATAATATTTGCTTTTATAAATCGGACTGGTCTGAATATAAGCCCTGGCATCTTCTAAAATATCAGTCTGATCATCAATTCCATCTCCATCCTTATCCACACTGCTTTTAAAAGACTCAATTCCGAAATCACGGTTTTCCTTTGCTTTCACCGGTGCAGAGCTTGTGCGGAAAAAATAATATCGAAAATGATAAACAGTAGTTGCTCCGACTGCAAAAATCACTATAATGGCAATCATCAAGGCTATTTTCTTTTTCATTAATCTTAACCACCCTTACTTTTAAAGAGAACACTTGCAAGCCCTCTTTCTTCGCCATAAATAATCAACAACACTAATTTCATTAAATACTATGATATCTTTGAATATGAAATACGTCAATAATATACATGAAAAAAACCCTCAACGAATCACCATGTTCGTCAAGAGTTCTTTTTAGTGCGCGATCAGGGGTTCGAACCCTGGACACCCTGATTAAGAGTCAGGTGCTCTGCCAGCTGAGCTAATCGCGCATTTTGTAATGTTTTGTTGCCTTTCTTAAGGACAAGAGTTATTATATAGTATAGAATTAAAAAAAGCAAGTACTTTTTTAAATTTTTTTTATTTTATTAAAAAAATATGTGAAAGAAACAATTTAAAGGGGCACAGTTGTCCTTCTTGCGGCTTCTGTGCCCGAATCTCGGTACCGGTGATTAAAGATTTCACAGACTTTTCGCAACTGCTGGCTTCCGGAACAGACGGAACAACCCAATCTGCTCTAGAAGCTTTGTTACTGCAAAGAAAATAACAGAGTCTATTGGCCACATAATCAGATTTTTCAATGCCCGAGCCGGCAGAATTGCTGCAAATGCCTGTCCGTAAATAACTGTCAGACAAATTGTATTTAAAAATACATTACAGATAAGCATTACCGTAAATTTTGCTGCAAGCACTCTCCAGATTGTCATTTTTTTCTTGTAAAAAAAGCATCCGTACAATACCCCTGCTAAAAATGTAACAAGCGTCATCTGCGGACAAAATGGTCCGGTGGGCTTTAATATGTACTTCAGAATATCCAGTGCGCCGGAAAAAATACCACCGACTACCGGTCCAAATAAGTAGGATATTATTCCATTTGGGATTCCGGAAAAACCAATACGGATAAACTGTCCATATTCAATGGAAAAAAATCCTAAAATAACGGCAACTGCTGCAAGCATTGCCATGGTTGTGAGTGTTCTGACCGATTTTAATTCCTTAGAAGAATCGGTGAACAAAGTAACGAATTTTTTCATAAAAAAATTACCTCCTTTGCAGAACTCACCGTACTACAACTGGAGATAATTTTAGTCTTTACCTTCGGATGCAGCGGGATGCGACCCATGTACCGCAAGAATTACTTTTCGTCCGAATGACAACTCCCTGTTCATCCGGCACTTAACGCACATGTGCCTACTCTGCTTTAATTTATAGATTTCAACCCCAATAGTATATCACACTTTTATTAAAAGAAAAGTGAAATTTCATTTTTATGTTCCCATACTTGCAAATAATGCTGCTATCTCATCCGGACTCAGTTGTTTATTTGGATCAGACATATCAACCGTTAGTGGCTCTTGCTCCGGTATTGATTCCGGCTCCTGAACTGATTCCGGCTCCTGAACTGGTTCCGGCTCCGGTATTGGCTCCGGCTCTGGTTCCGGCTCCGGTATTGGCTCTGAAACCGGTTCTGATCCCGCCGCTTTATCATTACTTCCCATATTTGCAAATAATGCTGCTATCTCATCCGCACTCATGGAGCGGTTTGGATCGGATAAATCCGGCATCGGAGGCAATTCTGCTGATTCTATATCTGCGGGTTCCTCTGATTCTTTTTCTTTTGCTTCTAATTCTGTTAACAAATCTGAATCATCTTCCGGCTGTGTTGTAAGTTCAGGTTCGATTACCGGACCTGTCATGAAATCTGTATTCGATTCCTCATTTCCCTCTGGCTCTATTGAGTCAATATCCTCCGGCTCAATAAATTGCTCCGGTTCAATCTCCGACTCTATTGATAAATCCGGCTCATCCAAAATCAAATCCTCGGAAATTGTCTCCTGTTCCGGCTCTGCAGAGACTACCTGGGGTTCTGTCTGTACCGGCTGTGTAACAACTGCCTGTGATTCTGTCTGTACCGGCTGTGTAACAGCTGCCTGTGATTCTGTCTGTACCGGCTGTACGACCGCTGCCCGGGGTTCTGTCTGTACCGGCTGTACAATTGCTGTCTGGGGTGTTGGAGGCACATTTACCACAATCTGCTGATCCTTGTTATTCATTGCCTGATTCAGCCGAAGTTCCATATCCTTCATAGCTGTAACAAGATCCTGCATCTTGACCTCAAGAGTTCTAGCCTGTACATTTTCCACACCTTTTTGTGCTTCTAGTACTTCATCCTTAAAGGAACCTGCAATTGTAACAAAGCCTTCCATACTTTTTTGTAACTGATTAATCAAATCAGTAATCTGATCATCTGCACTAATCAACGCTTCCGTATTTTCATGGGAACGCTTCACGATTACCTTTGCAATACCCTTCTGGGCATTAATAATTTCTTCTGTTGGAATTTTAGATGCTTCTTCCAGATAAAGGAGTTTGTCTTCTATCTCCTCAAAATATTTTTTGAGCATGAGATAAGAAGCTTTCTGAGACTTAAAAATACTCTCATACTGTTCCTCTCTCCTGTCATCCTTCATTTCCCTGATTGCCATTATTCCGTTGACCACAACAAACAAACACAGTAAATCTGCTGCGGTCATTACCACAAGAACAATAAACTGTTTTGGATAATTCAGCATAGTATACAATTCAGCCATAAATATCAGTGCAAAGAGAAGTAGTCCGAATATTACCTGTACTCTGGCTTTTGAATCTTTTTTCTTCATAATTTTCTGCTCCCTCCATTGAACATCGGTCCATGCATCATTGCCTTCGGCAATAGACCGACGCTGCATATCAAGTTTTCTACAAAAACTTAACATAATCCATGAGCCTTATATGCTGTATTTTACCATAAAAAATATTTTACAACAAGATTCTATTGGACATAGTTTGTTTCAAACAGATCCACAGGCATCGGCTTTGCATAATAGAATCCCTGTGCAATACTACATCCACAATCGTTTAGAAAATCTGCCTGTTCTTTGGTCTCTACACCTTCCGCAATTAAATCAATTCCAATTGATTTTGCCATTTTAATGGTGTGCTCCACAATTTTTTGTCCACGATCTGAACCAATAAAATCATTCAGAAATGTACGATCTATTTTGAGTACATCAAACTGTGTATCCTTTAATGTATTCAGGGAGGAATATCCGGATCCAAAATCATCCATTAACAGCCGAAATCCATCTTCTTTTAGAATTTCCATACTTTCCCCAATTCCTGATTCATCTACAGTCTCCGTTATTTCAATTTCCAAATATTTCTTCGGAATATCGTATTTTTCAATCAGATGATTCAATACCTGTATAAATTCAGTATTTACAAAATGTCTTCTTGATACATTGATGGAAATTGGAATGGGAGTAACTCCGGAATCTATCCATTTTCGAATCAGCTTACATGCTTCTTCCCAAATATACTGATCCATTTTTACGATAAATCCGTT
Source organism: Agathobacter sp. (assembly GCA_022772675.1). Classification (GTDB taxonomy): domain Bacteria; phylum Bacillota; class Clostridia; order Lachnospirales; family Lachnospiraceae; genus Roseburia. The sequence continues at coordinate 24,136 of JALEZW010000061.1, forward strand.
CTTCTCAAATACCGGAACAAAATCATTTGGCGGAATAATCCCATGTCCCGGCATATCCCATCTTACAAGAGCCTCTGCTCCAACTATTTTTTCATCGGAAATATTGCATTTAGGCTGAAGATACATAATAAACTCTCCATTTTCTAATGCATGCTCCATATTATCTTCTATAAACTTAGTAACGGAAATTTTTCTTTTCAAATCTTCATTGTAAAAAGCAACCTTCTGCAGGGCATTATCTTTAATACTCTGCCTTGCCATCGCTGCGGCATCTTCATATTGTCTTATTCCTTCTGATATATCCCCAATGTAGCAGATTCCATAAACGATTCTGTAGCTAAGATTCTCATATCCGTGCAGATGTTCATCTAATAATTCCACAAAATCCCGCAGTTCTTTTTCATCCTCATAGGGAGTAAGAATCATAAAGATATCTGCTGAAAGCCTGCTGTACAACTGATTTTTATTACATATAACTTTCAGAGTAGAGATAAAATAATTAAGCAGTTCCGATGACTTTTCCTCTCCATAATCAGCCAAAACCATCTTAAATTTTGCCACATCAAATTGAATAAACGCATACTTCTTGTCCGGATTTGAATGAATCATTTCAATTGCCTGTTTCTGAAACAGCTCTGGTTCACTGTCTGAAGTAAAGTTTTTTGCAATTTGAATCCGATGGATTTCTTCTGTATCCAGGGGAGCTATCTCCACTAAAATACACTCCAGTTTTTCATTTTCCCATCCAAACCAGCAATTAATATTACAATACAAGTAATCTCCACTCTGCTCTAATAACCGCACAGCTATTGATTTTTTTTCATCTTCTACAGAAAACCCGAGTGGTTTACCATTCATTGAGGCGCTCAATTGATTCAAAAAGACGCGAAAAGTCGGCAGATCCTCCCCATGAACCCACTTCTGAATTTCAAAAAGGTCAATCTGCAACTTATCCGCATCCTTTAATGTTTTGAACTTTCCCAGCTCTGTATGCCAGCCTGTCCCATTATCCCAGTACATAAGCAAAATGTCTTTCCTGGACTTTATATAATGGAAAATTCTATTAATAACTTCCATAGTAACACCTCTTCACTATGATATCGTTATATAATTTTACCATATTTATTTAAATATTGAAAGACATTTTGAACATTTTAACAATTTTTTATTATATAATTGGTTCTATTTCTATTTCATCAAAATTATCATCTTTTTTTTCGGTTTTCTCCGGTTCACTTTTTGCTGCTTTTTCCTGTTCCATCTTTTTTTCCATATCAATCCTGTCAAAACAGCTGTCTGCAGCCTCTAATATAACGTTGTAACGATCCTCCTGTCGTTTATTAAATCCCAGTAAAGTACGTCCGTGTATTCTTTCCGTAATCTTTTCAACTGCTTTGTGTACTTCTTCCTTGCTCTTCATCCGAATCAGGTTGTCCATTTCATCAACCATATATACTCCTGGGGGAAGTTCAGATAATCCGGTATTCCGGTACGCTTCACCAGTTTCCGCATCAATATATGCGCGAAAATGATGTTCTTCATCGTTTGTTTTCTTATCCTTTCCTTTAAATCCTGAAGAATGCTCAAATGGAGTTATAATTACTCGCTTTGCACCATTCACTACCTGTGGAGTAAACCCAGTAGAGTGGTTATCATGAAGACCATAGACAACAGTTGTCTCTGCTTTTAATCCCAAAGCTTTCATCTGATCTCCGCTCTGTTCAATGGTTTTTCCTTCTTCTTCCAGAATATTCACTCTTTCATTAACCCCGTGTCTGGATCCTAACCCGGGAACCGGATCATACTGTATCAGATCAAATTTTACACAGTCCTTATATTTTCCACCATATTGCTGAGAAAGCCAGTGGTTCAGCATCATCGCACCTTCAATTGCAGACACAGCACCCCGGCTGTGGCTTTTAAGAACAATAGGAATTTCAAGATTCTTTGGATCCGTATGGTTTAGCTCAGCCTCCCTTAAAATTTTTTTCAGATATTTTTTTCCAATAAATTTTATATATTTTCTTGTTTTATGGATAGAATATTTACCACTATTGCTGGAACCACCCATATTTCGGGTACCGGCAATACTAATATTAACCTTTCTTGCAACACGCTTCTTTCCTTTCGGATTTTCTACCTCTGTAAAAGTTTCCTTTTTTCTGACATATTCTGCTTTGGTTCCATTCTTATCAACCACCTGATACCCCGTACCAAATTTCATTTCTTCCAGTTCCTGGATTTTTGTCATCACCGGTTTATCAGAAAATAGAGAAACGATACTATTGCCTATTTTTCGAAGCCATTCCATTAATCGGCTGAATCCGGATATATTTCCTTTTAATTTGTGGTCAATATAATCGGCCCGGAAATGTGTAAAGCCTGATCCTGCCATTTGAAATACCAGTACATCCTTCCCGTTACTATTAAACTTTGCCGCCCTGTCATAGTGAAGAGTTACTGCCTGTTTGCTTGGATCCTTTGAGGTACGCATACTTTTAATTTTATCATAGGTATGGTCAATTTCTCCCGTTTCTGCATTTGTTCTCAGTTCTTTGATTACCTCACTTACAGCACGCAGTTTATACTTGATCTGATGACTGTTTCTCTTACCCTTTTCCCTTTCAAATTCTTCTTCATCCATTGATTTTGAAAAGACATACTTTTTGTTGCTGTCATAGCCTTTTTTTTCCTTTTTTGCCATTCTCCTATTCCTCCTCCACCATTGTTAAACTTACCCCACGATATACCAAAAGCGGTTCTGCATCCGGCAATAAATGCTGGATTATTTTTACCGTTAAATCATTTCTGCTTGTAAAACGAATTTCCGTATCCGGTTTATACTTATTTTTTATTTTTCCCGATATAAAATAAATCATGTCTACCATGTTCTTCGGATTATAAGGAAATGTCCTTAAAAATGTGATTTCCAGAACACTCTCTGCAAGCCGGTTAACTACTGTCATTCCTACAACCTTATTATCTTCCACAGTAATACAGCTGATATCCTTATCACACAGTCTTACCCTTTCCTCCAGATCCGGTGCTATATTTTTTTGCCTTACTGCTAAATTTGTTCCATTCTCAATCATTTCAACAGGTGCATTATTTAATGAAATTACATTTTCAGATGGGTTCCCACACAAATCTGGTTTTTTCATCAGAATGTCTAATGATACCCGGACTTCATCTACATCTACCAGATCAAATTCAAATCCCCAGCGTCTAAGATATCCGGAAAACTCGACATATTCCATATCAATCGGAAGGTCACACAGAACAGCTTCTATTCCAGAGCCTGCAAGCAGGCGAAACATTTCCTGCATTAAAGCATCCGCTGCTCCCCGGTTTCGGAATTCTGATCCTACATACAGCCATTTTAAAAAACCTGCCATTACAATGTCCTCATCAATGCCCCCAATAGCTACATCAAAAATTAATACGCCTGCAGCATACCACCCCTCTTCATCCTCACCAATTGCTCCAATTACAAAATGTCCTTCTTTATCAAGTGGATCAAAGAATTCCTCTGGAGCCATTTTTTCAAACAGAAATCTGTTTTTCTCTGTCACTGTAATTATTAGCATATATTTTTCCTCTTTATGTTGATAAATTGATTTATTTGCTTCCTGCCTGTTTATTCTGAACAAATTCTTTTTTATTTATAAAATACCATATGTATCGCAACAAAACCGCAACATAAAGGCAAAAACTTAGTAGTATGTCCAGCCCTGCATTTTCATCATCTGCATTATGTTCCCACAACTATATTTTCCGGCTATAATCCAAATTCATTCTGAAATTAAGTACACTGTAACTAAAAGTTACTCATTTATCCGGTCAAGATTTTTCCATCCATACCGAACAATTGAAATGAGCATAGAGCATTCACTGACAATTTCGTCAAAAATTCCCGCCCATGAACCCACCATAATATCATATATGATCCACAGCGGAGAATTCACAACCATTCCCACAATTCTTATTTTACGTGCGTTATGTGTATAACCACCAATAGTCGCAGCGATATTTGCTGCAACCGGCAAAAGAGATATCCAACCTGACCATGTAAATATAAGTGTTATCATTTGTAATATGCAAATGATAATACACATTTTTTTACTACGTGCAAATTCTATTTTACTTCCGAGGCAAAAAGACCGGATTGTGTTTAAAATGTAGCTTACTCCACCTGTTACAGCACCTAATAAAAGCAGGTGAAGGGTATAACATAAATATGATAAGAATTGCATTCTAAATAGGTTTTTATTACTTTTAAATTGATAAGATAAAAAAATAGTGCTGTGCCAATCAATCCTATCATTTGTATTATAATATTACTTTTCATCTCTCGTTTCTTACTTTTCCTGCATTTATAACTCCTTGGCTGCCTCAACTTCAGTCAATGCAATCTGATATGCCTCATATTCAGTCTTTGGAAACGCAAGCGGCATTCCGGCTTCCATGAGAGCCGCACCTGCATATTCTTTTCCTGTCACTTCATCAAAGTAAACGGATTCCCTGTTAAGACCTTTGAGTCTGATGTAGGTCGCAGCCATATTTCCCTGTACATCAAGTCGGACTACATTCACAAGTGCCTGTTTTTTATCCTCTGAAACAAACATCCAGGCAGAATATTCATCACAGAATGGATTCGAAAGCCGATAATAATCACCTTGATTTGTCAATGTTTCATACTTCTTATATGTCTTGATCTGCTCCCTGATGATTTCTTTTTCCTCTTCGCATAAAAGTTCGGGATTCATCTCATATCCAAAGGTGCCTGCCATTGCTGTGATTCCTCTGGTATTCAGACTGGTAATCCTTCCTGTCTGATGATTCGGAACGGCAGACACATGGGAGCCGACTACAGAAACAGGATAGAAAAAAGAAGAACCATACTGGATTTTTGTCCTGTTAATTGCGTCCGTATTATCACTGCACCAGATCTGCGGTGTGTAATACATCATTCCGGCATCAAATCTTCCACCACCGCCGCTGCATCCTTCAATCAGGATATCAGGATATTTTGATGTCAGTCTCTCAAGGAAATCGTATACACCAAGTACATAATCATAAGTAACATTTCCCGCATATACATCTGCCATACTTCTGTTCATATCCCATTTAATATATTCAATATTTCCCTGGTCCAATATTGCACAGATCTGTTCAAATATATATTTCCTTACTTCTTTTCGTGAAAAATCAAGGAGTAACTGGTTGCGGGATCTGATGGGATCTCTCTTCTCTATTCTTATTGCCCAATCCGGATGATTTCTGTACAGTTCACTATCCTCACTGACCATCTCCGGCTCAATCCAGATTCCAAACTTTACGCCCAGATGATTTATTTTATCTATCAGCTCAGACAATGTGCAACCCAGCTTCTCTTCGTTCACATACCAGTCGCCCAGAGATGAATTGTCATCATTGCGTTTTCCGAACCATCCATCATCCATGACTACCATGTCTATTCCAAGATTTACTGCTTCTTTTGCTAGATTGACAATCGTGTCACCGGTAAAGTCAAAATATGCTGCTTCCCAGCTATTGATTAATATCGGTCTTGCTGTATTCACATATTTACCTCTGCATACGTGATTTCGAATGCAGGAATGATATCTGTGGGACAACTCTGAAAATCCTCCATTGGAGTATGTCAAAATGACCTCTGGTACTGTAAACTCCTCGTTAACCCCCAATGGGTATGCGAACAGTTCATCATTTAACCCCATTAACAATCTTGTCTGGTTCACCTGATCTTTTTCCACTTCACATAAAAAATTTCCACTATATACAAACAGCATTCCATAACAGCTTCCAAAATCTTCGGTTGTATTCCTGTCTGCTAAAATAACACCCGGATTATACTGATGACTGGACGTTCCTCTCCTGCTCCCGAAAGAGATTGTTCCATGTCCAACATGCATCCGTTCCACATTCCGTTCCATGGCATGTTTTCCATATAATGTGACTACATCAAAATCTCCTGTTACAAAATCCAGACATGCACCTGCTGCCTTTTTTATAATAACTTTATTTTCACTGGTATTTTTTATAACTGCGCTTCTTGTAATAATATCCTCGGCATATAGCACCCCATATAAAAGATGTACTTCTATCTTGCTGACCTGATCCTTCAAAACGATTTCCAAAGTATCTGCTTCATCCTCACCTGCCCATACCGCAGGAAGTCCTTTCAGACTGTACTTGCCCTTCTTGATCTCATAATGGAAGAACTGAAGGTTACAGCACTGGGATCCATCACTGTTTTCAATATTCAGGGCATAGTTTCTGTAATCACCCGTTCCCAGCGTCGGATATTCCTGTGGAAGCGTGTCCAGTGAATAGGTTCTGTCATTTCCCGCCACATAAGGATTTCCTGAGAATCCCCGATCTGCATACATTATCAAATAATCCATAAGACCGTTATTTTTTGTTCCATAATATAGGTGTAACAAATATCCATACTGATCTATCATCATCTGATAAGTTGTATTTCTCGTGTGCAGCGTAAATATTCTTTTGTTTGGATTATAAATAATTGACATACTATATCTCCTTATTTTTTCACCTGTTACATATCCAACAACATTCAAAAATTTGTTTTGATATATCATTTTGCGTTCCATTTTAAGTATTCTGCATTCTACTTGAAAATACCTGCTGTTTCCAGTGGATGACAATCTCAAAAATATTATGATACAAGGGTCAAAAGGTCAGATCTCGTTCCTACTTGCAGGATAAGAGTTCTGACTTGTTGACCCGCTCACACATGAGGACTGTCGTCAATCTTTGATTGATGACCCTGTGATTTTCCTTGGAAAATCAACGGATTCCGAATGTGTGTAGAATTGAGGAGCGCAAGATATCCGGTGGATATCTGCTCTGCGCCGACCGGGGCATAGACTTGCGTAGCATCGGAGCAATTCATGTATCAAATGAGCGTCAAAAGCCGGGAGGCAGGACGGATGGCAGATCTGTGCAATGGATGCAGGCACGAAGTACGCATCTATTTTGGAGGAAAATAAGCAATGAATGAAAATAAAACCGGCACTCTTTATCTGTGTGCCACCCCAATTGGAAATCTGGAAGATATTACATTTCGTGTGCTGCGGACATTAAAGGAAGTGGATCTCATTGCGGCGGAGGACACCCGCAATTCCATCAAGCTGTTGAACCATTTTGAGATTAAAACGCCCATGACCAGTTACCATGAATATAATAAGATCGACAAAGCATATCAGCTGGTGGACAAACTGCGGGAGGGAAAAAATATTGCTTTAATTACCGATGCGGGAACGCCGGGAATTTCCGATCCGGGAGAGGATATCGTGCGTATCTGCTATGAGGAGGGGATTCCGGTGACTTCCCTTCCGGGGCCGGCGGCATGCATTACGGCACTTACGATGTCAGGACTTCCCACCAGGAGGTTTGCCTTTGAAGCGTTTCTGCCAAAGGATAAAAAGGAGCATCAGGCGGTTTTAGAAGAATTAAAAAACGAGACAAGAACCATTATTATTTATGAGGCACCTCATCATCTGGTGAAAACCTTAAAGGAACTTAGCGATACGCTTGGTGGCGAAAGGAGGCTTACCATCTGCAGGGAGCTGACAAAACGGCATGAAGAGAAGCGGCAGACAACCTTTGCAGAGAGCCTTTCTTATTATGAAGTGAATGAGCCAAGAGGAGAATATGTTCTTATCATAGAGGGAAAATCCCGCGCACAGATGGAAGAAGAACAGCGCGCGGGCTGGGAGAGTATGAGTATTGAGGAACATATGGAGCATTATGAATCCCGGGGCATTGACCGCAAAGAGGCGATGAAACTGGTGGCACGGGATCGTGGGGTCAGCAAGCGGGATATATATAAAGAGCTGCTATCTTAAGGATATAACCGTGCAACCTCCTGTTCCAGTATAGGAAACGGTGACGGACCGGTGCGAAGAATTGCTTCATGGAAAGCAACGGCATCGAATTTGTCGCCGTATTTTTTTTCATACTGCTCCCGGAGCTGGCGGAATTTCAGATAACCCACATAATATTTTAAATAGTTTCCGGGTTCCCCGAGAATCAGCTCTTTAATTTCCCTAATCGTCTGTTCATCCGTGACACCATATTTATTCCAGAAAGCCGTCAGCTCTTTTTCTTTCCATCCATAATAGTGAATGCCGATATCGGAGGTTGCATAGAGACTTAGGGTGGCAGCCTGATTATGCTGCAGGAGTGACGCAAGTTTTTTGTCCAGTCCTGCATAATAAAAGGTCTGCATCTCCACATAAGTAGCCCAGCCTTCCGTAAATCCCGGATAGTCAAAAAGGGAATGCACCGGTGGAAGCCCGTAGGCAGCAGTGGAAATGGTCTGGTAGAGATGTCCCGGATAGCTTTCGTGGGCTAAGGTTGTAAAATAGTAAATATCACTGTAGTTTTTCGCATCATTGATGTAAATTCTGTTATGGGAAATATCGTCAATTGGGGCTGTAATGTAAAATGCCGGAGCTAGAAATTCGCTTAATGCGGAGTCCACATGGCAGATTTCACACTCTGTTTCCGGTGGCTTAGGAAAATCCTTGCGGATAGATTTCTGCAGCGAAGCAAGCATTGCATTTTCATTGTTGAGTTTCGCATTTAATTTTGGTTCCTCCGAGAGTAGCTCTGGCTTTTTTACAAGAAGATCCGTGCAGACCGACAAATCTTTTTTCCGGGCAGAGGCAATCTCTTTAAACAGACTGTCCACACTATCATCACAGCCCGTCACACTGGAGACAAGAGCTTCATAGTAGCCTTTTCCGTCTTTGTAATAACACATTCCCCAGTCATTTTTTCCCCGGCCCAGGAGGCTGGTGAGTCCGAAAATCATCTGCGTGTAGGCGGGGATAACGTGCTCCTTGATGGCGGATTTATTTTTTTCACAGTAGGAGTCCTTCTGGGAATCGGTCAGTTCATTTAAAGAATCCAGCCTGCCGGCAAAGGTCTCAATCAGAAAATTGTCATCCGGATGCTCAGTAAACACCTCACAGCTGTCCAGCACTTTCATACAGGCGGAATCGGACATGAACAGACCGGCATCTGCTTTTTTCTGCTCATAATCCAAAATCCCGGAAAAGTAGGAATCCATCTGGGACAGGAGTACAAGATAGTTGTCTACATCGGTTTTGGTGTAAAAGGGGTATTCCGCCAGCAGAACCGGAAGCTGGGAGGTAACACCGGCAGAGGGGGAAAGAGGGTCATCATAATAGGGATAGGCAGTCAGTGCCTGCTGTCGTTTTATGTAATCGGAAAGCAGGGAATATGTCGTTTTCTGCTTATCCGACAGTCTGCTGTAAGAGAATTTTTTCAGCTGGTCAGAAAGAGAGTCCAGTTCTTTTTTCTGTAGCTTCGGACTGCGGCCGGAAAGACTTCCCAGCGTGATTTCATAGGAGTCGATGCCGGCGGATTTTGGGTTTTTTAGAGTGTAATGGAGATTCACGGTTGTGGAAGAAACCTCCTCCTGAAAGAGTGTATTGCAGAAATCTGAAAAGCTGCCGGCGGATTTTCCCGAGGAAGAAAAAACGGAAAAATGCAGTATGGCATATAAAACAAGGATCAGAAGTGCAGTAAATAGAATACGGTATTTTCTGATGTGTTTCATGTCTGGATGCTCCTGTAGCGGAAATTATGAAAAATATATGCCGGGGGAAAGAAATTTATGAGGGAATAAATATAAGAGCAGCGGAATAGTATCTCATAGGGCGTTATATATCATTTTCATAGTAAGGAGCGTACATGAATTATTTATGGGGTGGAATGATTATCATTGCCGTCATCTACGGCGCACTTACCGGGAATCTGGATGCCGTGACCGATCAGGCATTGTCATCGGCGAAGGAGGCGGTCAGTCTCTGTATCACCATGGCGGGGGCAATGGCGTTCTGGGTGGGAATCATGCGGATTGCGGAGAAGGCAGGAATGGTGAACCGGGCGGCATCGGCACTGGCACCGCTTCTGGGATTCCTGTTTCCGACGGTTCCAAAGGATTCCTTTGCCAGAAGGTATATTGCGACAAATATGGTGGCAAATTTCCTGGGACTGGGCTGGGCTGCAACTCCGGCGGGACTGTCTGCAATGAAGGAATTAAAAAGACTGGAGGAGACGGAGGGCAGGGCAACGTCAGCGATGTGTGACTTTCTTATCATCAATATTTCTTCCCTGCAGCTGATTCCCGTCAATATCATAGCCTATCGCAGCCAGTATGGCTCTGTAAGCCCTGCGGCAATTGTGGGACCGGCGATTCTTGCAACTACGGTATCTACGCTGGCAGCAGTTGTGTTTATCAAGATCCGTCAGGGGTGTGCCAGATGGTTTCTGAAGGAATAGGATGTGCGGAATTACGTAATAATGGAGCAATCGGTATACCGGGTAAGCGGAAAAGGGGGTCAGAATGAAATTCATTACATATCTATCTTCAGCCATAATCCCACTCCTTGTGCTCTTTATCGTGGGAACCGCAATTGCACGCCGGCAGCGGGTTTATGAGGATTTCCTTGACGGGGCAAAAAACGGAATCCGGACAGCAGCAGAAATTCTGCCAACCCTGGTGGGACTTATGGTGGCAGTGGGAATGCTTCGGGCCTCCGGATTTTTGGATTTTGTGTCCGGTCTGCTGGGAAAGCTGCTTTCTGCCACAGGATTTCCCACAGAACTGCTTCCCATTGCTGTGGTCAAAATGTTTTCCTCATCTGCAGCCACGGGCCTCCTGCTGGATCTGTTTAAAGAACACGGAACCGATTCCGCACTGGGACAGGCGGCATCCATAATGTTGAGCAGTACGGAGACCATTTTTTACACAATGTCCCTTTATTTTATGTCGGTAAAGGTGAAGAAAACACGCTATACACTTGCGGGAGCCCTGACGGCAACGGTGGCAGGAATTATAGCCAGTGTATTTCTTTCCGGAATATGGTAAAATTTTTGTTTCCGGCTGGAACAGGCGAAAGTGGTTAAAATGGCAAAAAAATACAGAAAAAGTATGAATGATATGTTGACTTTTCACAGAATTTGGTTCAGAATAGATTTAAGTAGGCACTGGTACGAAAGTTAGGTGGAACCTGCTTTTGTATGGATGATGAAATCCGAAAAATACGATTGGAGTGGAAGATTATGGCATTTGGGAAAAAAGTGGATAAAGCCTGTGTACAGGCAGTATTGGAGTTAAAAGACGCAGATTATTCAAAGGAGCCTGAAGTTGCAGAGTTATATAGAAGACTTACTCAGGGAAAAGGTCAGTTTGTACAGCTGATGAACAAGAATCTTGTGGCAGTTTCGCAGGTCAGTGCACTGGGGTTGTCGTTAAATTATTATGCACAGCAGATGGATGAGGCATCACACACGGTTGCTTCAGCGTCCGATGAAATCGTGCAGTCTGCCACGGAGAGTGCCCGTGTGGCAGGAGAAGTTTCAAACCAGCATGAGGATCTGACAAATACGATTCTGGAGGCATCGGAGGAAACTTCTGCAATTTATAAGAACATTGAGGAAGGGCAGCGTCAGCTGACAGATATCAAGAATTTATCAGAGAAAACCATTGCAGAATCCAGCGAGATGAAGCAGAGCATGGAAAATCTGTTTGATATCATCAGCCATATGAATGAGGTAATTGAGGGAATTAATTCCATTTCCAGTCAGACAAACCTGTTAGCGTTAAATGCTTCCATTGAGGCAGCAAGAGCCGGAGAAGCCGGAAAAGGTTTCGCAGTTGTTGCAGAGGAGATTCGTACCCTTGCGGAGCAGACACAGAAAATGACGGCAAATATGGGTGAGTTTGTGGAGCGTATTAAGGAGGCTTCATCAAAGAGTGCCAACAGTGCAAATACAGCCATTGAAGCACTGGGAAATATGAGTGAGAAGATCAACGCAGTATGGGAGATTAATGATGCCAGTCAGCAGAGCACAGGGAAGATTTCTGATTCCATCAGCTCATTGGCAGCAGTCAGCCAGGAAATTTCCAGCTCTATGGACGAGATGGCAACCCAGTCCCATAATATCAGAGAGCAGTGCGAGAAACAGGAAGAGGATACACAGAAGCTGTTTCAGGTCAGCAAGGAGCTGCAGGATGCCATTGCGCCGGTACAGGATGTAGAAGACAGCATGGATCAGGCAAACCATATTATGGGAGAGATGGGTAAGGATAAATTTTACAGCATGGGTAACCAGATTTTTATCAAGTGCCTGCAGAGCTCAGTGGATGCCCATAGGACCTGGCTTAAAAACTTAAAAGCAATGGTAGATACCGGAGAAGTCAAGCCGCTTCAGCTGGATGGGAAGAAGTGTGGTTTCGGTCATGTTTACCGGGCATTATATCCGCAGAATCCACAGATTAAGAAAATCTGGACGGGTCTTAGTGCAAAGCATGAAAAATTCCATCATTTCGGACAGGAAGCAATCAATGCCATTCATGCCGGAAATCTGGACAAGGCAAGAGATATTTATAATCAGGCGGAGGCTTATTCCAAGGATTTGATTGCAGATATGGAGGAAATTGAGCGTCTGGCAGATGAGCTTGACAAGCAGGGATTAGATTTTTAATCTGTAACTGAGAATGTGTGGGGCTGTCACGGAGTGGCAGCCCTTTTTTCTAAATGTGATGATACAAGGGGCAAACACCTTTTGACCCTCATTTGATACATCGAAAATACAGGGCATAGCAATTAAAAACATAATTTTTGCATGACAATGAAAAAATGGAGGTATTCATATGGATGCAGTTGAACAGTTTTTACAGTGGGTGAAGGAATCGGATAATATTGTATTTTTCGGGGGTGCCGGGGTTTCGACAGAAAGTGGTATTCCGGATTTCAGAAGCGTGGACGGACTGTATAACCAACAGTATAAATATCCACCGGAAACGATTTTAAGCCACAGCTTTTACCGGCAGAATCCGGAAGAGTTTTACCGTTTTTACCGGAATAAAATGCTGTGTCTGGATGCTGAGCCGAATATTACCCATATCAAGCTGGCTGAGCTGGAACAGGCAGGTAAATTAAAGGGAATTGTGACGCAGAATATCGATGGGCTGCACCAGAAGGCAGGAAGTAAAAATGTGATGGAGCTGCACGGAAGCGTCCTTCGTAATTACTGTGAGCGCTGTCATGAATTTATGAGTGCAGAGGATATTCTGCATTCGGAAGGTGTGCCGGTTTGTCCGGTATGCGGCGGTCCGGTTAAGCCGGATGTGGTACTCTATGAGGAAGGATTAAATCAGAAAACGCTTCAGGATGCTGTATTTTATATCAGCCATGCGGATATGCTGATTGTGGGCGGTACCTCGCTGGCAGTTTACCCTGCGGCAGGACTGATTGATTATTATTCAGGAAATAAGCTGGTACTGATTAATAAGAGTGCTACTCCGATGGATGCCCGGGCGGATCTGCTGATCCAGGATGGACTGGGAAATGTTTTCTCAAAAATAACTACATCCGTTTGACACTCATATCATAGAATTAGAAAAGGGAGAATACGTAGATGAATTCATATCATTACGAGGTAGGGGACATCGTAAAACTGAAAAAACCGCATCCCTGTGGCAGCCATGAGTGGGAAATTCTGCGGGTAGGTGCAGATTTTAGGCTCAGATGCCTGGGATGTGGTCATCAGATGATGGTGACACGAAAGCTGGTGGAGAAAAACACAAAAGGGCTGAAAAAGCCAGCGGATTAATACTTGTTTCGTACCGCCCAGCGCATCTTTGTGGAGCGGGCCCTTCCATTCTGCGCACACTCCTGTTGGGAGGGGCGGACTACATCCTTTGAGTATTCGGAGTAGATGCCGGCGCGGTAGCCGTCCTTTAATGCGTGCTTTACCAGCCGGTCTTCCCCGGAATGGAAAGTCAGGATTGCCACCCGGCCACCGGGACGCAGGGCATCCGGCAGCTTTTCCATAAATTCATACAGCACTTCAAACTCATGGTTTACATCAATACGAAGAGCCTGAAATGTCCGCTGACAGGTCTTTTTAATGGTTTCGTTTTTGTCCTTTTCCGGAAGAAAATCCAGTGTATCTTCAATGATTTTTCGCAGTTTGGTTGTGGTATCCATCCGGTGTCCCTTACGGATTTCATCGGTGATTGCCTTTGCAATCTCGTTGCAGTAGGGCTCATCGGAATTTTCATAGAGCATTCCTGCCAATTCCTCCCGGGAAATGGTATCCAGACGTTCTGCTGCGCTGATTCCCGTTTCCGGATTCAGACGAAGATCCAGAGGACCGTCCACCTTGAAGGAAAAACCCCGCTTTGGGTTGTCAATCTGCATGGAGGATACCCCGAGATCCGCTAAGATAAAATCGAATCCCCCGGCTTCCTTTGCAATTTCATCGATGGTGCAGAAATTCTGTAAATGTATGGTCAGAATATCTTCGCCAAAGCCCTGCTCGGCCAGCCGCTTTTTTGTTTTGGCGGATTCTATGGGGTCCACGTCGGTTGCATGGATATGCCCTTTGCCCTGCAGTTGTTCCAGCATAGCTTTTGTGTGGCCACCATAACCAAGAGTGGCATCAAATCCGGTCTGACCCGGTTTGATCTGCAGGAAATCCAGGATTTCCTTTACCATGATGGAGAGGTGCATGCCTGCAGGAGTATTGCCTTTCCGGATAACATGGGCAATGGTGTCCTGGTACTTTTCCGGCTGCAGTTCTTTGTATTTTTCTTCAAATTTCTTTGGGTATTTTCCTTTATAATGTACACGGCGTTTGTGTGGGGTCTGATTTTTGTTTTCCATGTGAATCATGTTCCTCCTTATGTCAGATTATATCATAGAGTGTTATGAATCTCTACCTTATATCCGATACAATATATTAGTTAATATATACAGGGATGTTCATAAAAAATCATAAGGAAGTGATATGCATGAAAATCGGAGATGCAGCAAAAATTTATTCTGCACAGCTAAAAGACTTCTGGGAGCAGAAGAGAACGCTTGCAAAACAGAAAAAAGACCTTGAGGAAAAAATGAAGGAAAGCCCGGAAGCAAAAGACAAATTTGCTGATGAAGCGGCAACGCTGGAGCTTACCTATCATAAAGTATCGGATCAGTATGATGTTTATCATGATTTTATGGAGAAGCTGAGGGAGCAGCAGACGGCCTATTTCAATGCGGAGGTTTCAAAACAGCAGGGAGAAGCAATGAAGGAGTATGCAGAGGATCTGGGCAAGATTATGGAGGTGGCAAGACGGATCTCCCATGGAGATAAAGTACCTGGAAGTGATGAGAAAAAGCTGATGGAGTACAGCATGGAAATGTATATGGCGGCTAAAAATTTGGGTGCTGCCATGAAGCATGAAAAGCGGAAAGAATATGAGTCACTGTGGGATGATGAGGAAGAAAAACCACAGAATCCAGACCCGGAGGAGGTTGCGAATAATGCAGAATTTTCGGGGGACCTGCCGGAGATTGTTAGTGTTGGAGAAATTTGCGAAGGGGAGTAGAAGACATTTTACGGAGTGACCATGGGCAGTCATGGGCATATAATAAAAGTAACGCAGATCACTGCAGAAGCAGTGATACCGATGATGGGAGATCATCCATATGAGATATATGATGCCTGTTGCGTATGCGAAGCTTTCCGGCAGCAGCAGTTACCCGGAGATATCCGGGAATGTTTATTTTACGAAGGCACGGGAAGGTACTATTGTGACTGCGGAGGTGTGGAATGTGACCGATGAGGCGAAAAAACCGGTGCAGGGATTTTTGGGCTTCCACATTCATGAGGGTGCTGTCTGCGCAGGAAATGAAAAGGATCCCTTTGCGGATACCGGGGCACATTACAGCCGGACAAAAGTGCTGCATCCCGACCACGCAGGGGATCTGCCACCGTTACTTTTCACGGATGGATTTGCCTGGATGCAGGTGTATACCGGTCGTTTTACTCCGGAGGAAATTATCGGCAGGACAGTAATACTCCACGGAATGCCGGCTGACCATTTGGAGTAGTTTTAATTTCAGAATTTGATTTAAATTTCATAGTGCACCACCTTTTATGGGTAGGGTGCACAGAAATAGAGAATTTATGCAGGGACAGGACAAGACCGTTATCAGAAATATTGCTTATGCCGGTAACATAGTGTGTAGAATTGCGTAGCAACGAAGCAATTCTACACACATTCGGAATCCTTATCCTGCAAGCAGGAACGAGTTCTGAACTTTTGACCCTTGTATCATATCATTATATCAATAACGCCGGCGGTCGTCCCGATCCCGTCTTTCCCTGTCATCTCTGCGCTCATCTCTTCGGCCATCTCGTCTATCATCTCTTCGGTCGCGGCATGGAGGGCAGGGTGGACACCACCAGTTTCGGCGATTGTCAAAGTTATCTGGCATAGAAATCTCCTTTTTTATTTATGATATGCAAAATATGGTGTGAGTGCCAAAAGTACTTCTAATGTAAAAGGTCATGTAGTTAATTTTTCCATATTTGATCCTGAAAGCTGACATCTTATAAAAACATAAGGAAGAAACAAAGTAAGCAGAGAATTGTAATTTATCAGAAAATCCGCTATACTAAGGAAAATAAGTATAGCGGATTTTTCGTTGGGAATATATTACCAACAGGAGGTACGAAGAATGAGACAGCCTATCGCAATCGGAGTGGAAAACTATAAGACAATTATAGAAAATAACTACTATTATATCGATAAAACCTGGATGTTAAAGGAACTGGCAGACCAGAAGGGAACGGTAAATCTTTTTACCCGCCCCAGGCGTTTCGGCAAGACCCTGACCTTAAGCATGGTTCGTACCTTTTTCGAGGATGAAAGGAACTACAAGGGAGAGAAAATCGACAATAGCCGGTATTTTGCAGGAAAGAAGATTATGGAAGCGGGGGAAAAGTATATAGGTGAGCTGGGGCAGTATCCGGTGATCAAGCTTTCTCTGAAATCCGCAAAGCAGCCGAATTACCAGATGGCATACGGATGCCTGAGAAGCGAAATCATTTACGAGTATGACAGGCACCGCTATGTGCTGGAAGGAGATTTCCTGACAGAGGAAGAGAAGGATAATTACCGAAGGATTCTGGCAGAGAAGGCGGAGCCGGATAAGTATGCAACCGCTATCCGGCAGCTTTCCTATTATTTGAAAAAATATCACGGAAGGAATGCCATCATCCTGATTGATGAGTACGATGTTCCACTGGAAAATGCTTATTTCCGCGGCTTCTATGATCAGATGATCGACTTCATCCGATCCCTCTTTGAGTCAGCCCTAAAGACAAACGATGCGTTGGAGTTTGCAATCGTGACAGGTTGTCTCAGGATTAGTAAAGAGTCTATTTTTACCGGTCTTAATAACCTTGAGATTAATTCTGTTTTAAGCAATAATTATGCGGAGTATTTCGGCTTTACTGGCGAAGAAGTAGAGCAGATGTTAAAAAATTACGGCTTGGAGGAAAAGCTATCAGAGGTGAAGCAGTGGTATGACGGTTACCTGTTCGGAGAGACAGAGGTGTACAATCCCTGGAGCATTATCAACTATGTGAAGACTGCCATTTCCGAGTCCCAGCCATTTCCGAAGCCCTACTGGTCCAACACTTCCAGTAACAGCATCATCCGGGAGCTGGTGGAGGAAGCAGACAGCGATACGAAAGAGGAAATCCAGATGCTCATTGACGGAAAGACCATCGAGAAGCCGGTGCATGAGGATATCACCTATGGGGAAATTCATAAGTCAAAGGATAATCTGTGGAATTTTCTCTTTTTTACCGGATATCTCAAGGTGGTAAGTAAGCGCTTTGAAGACCGGCGGATTTATCTGACCATGTCCATCCCCAATGATGAGGTTCTGACGATTTACGAGGATACTATAAGAGAATGGTTTGACCGGCAGACAAAGGCGATTGATTTTACACCGTTCTACCGGGCTATTCTGGACGGAGACTGCAGCAGTATGCAGAAGATTCTAAAGGAAAATCTCCGGAGAGCCATCAGCTACTATGACAATAAAGAGGCCTTTTACCATGGAATGCTGCTGGGATTTCTTCTGGCGATGCCGGATTACGTGCCAAAGTCCAACCGGGAATGTGGAAACGGAAGACCGGATATTGCGCTGGTTCCTTATGATGAGGAGGCACCGGTGATTATCATGGAGCTTAAGGTGTGTAAGAAATTTACCGAGATGGCGGAGGGCTGTCAGGCAGCCCTTGACCAGATCGAAGAGAAGGATTATGCAGCACCGTTTCTTGATAAAGGATACACTAAGATCATGAAATACGGCATCTGCTTCTGCGAGAAGACCTGTATGGTGGAGATAAGGTAAATGGGGGCTTGACAATCCTGCCGGAAAAATCTATACTTGTATGCAATTGAATAACAACCTATCTTCAGGGCAGGGTGTAATTCCCTACCGGTGGTACAGCCCACGAGCCGCAAGGCATGATTCGGTGAAACTCCGAGGCCGACAGTATAGTCTGGATGAAAGAAGATAAAAGTAATACTTGCTTAATACACATGAATTATGGCAGGCGCATACCATGGTGCTTTTATATGTCTTGGATAGATTCTATTCAAGACATTTTTTTTACCTATTTTTCTGGAGGGACACCATGAATAAGAAGAAGTATATGCAGCTTGCAGTTAATGGCATTTGTCTTACGGCTGCAGCCTTCACGGATCATTCCTTCACGGCGGATGTGATGCATGAGACCTTAAATCGTACCGCACTATGTTCCCTCAGGACGAAAAGTCCGGTGAACCTGGAGAGGGCGATGCCTGCCAGCGGAAGGTTCGGCGGACATATCGTAGCAGGGCATGTGGACGGAACCGGGGTTATCAGCCGCATAGAAAAAGACAGCAATGCCGTCTGGTATCACATCAGCACAGAGAAAAAAATTTTAAGATACATTGTGGAAAAAGGTTCCATTGCCATTGACGGAATCAGTCTTACGGTGGCAGCAGTGGATGAAAAGAGCTTTTCAGTTTCCGTGATTCCCCATACTCTGGCGAATACGGCACTGGTATCTAAGAGGGTGCAGGATACCGTGAATCTGGAAAACGACTGCGTTGGAAAATATATTGAGAAATTTGTGATGGAACAGCCAAAACCATCCGGAATTACGAAGGAATTTCTATTAAGGAATGGTTTTTAGCTGTTCAGACAGGAGGTAGGATGATGGATGATAAAAATGTTGAGAAAGCATTACAGGCACTGAAAGAAGGGAAAATCATTTTAGTGACGGATGATGAGGATCGTGAAAATGAAGGAGATCTCATTTGTTCTGCAGAGGCAGCTACAACGGAAAATGTGAATTTTCTAGCAACATATGCCAAAGGACTGATCTGCACACCCATGAGCCGTGAGCTTGCACAGAAGCTGATGTTTGAGCCCATGGTGACGAACAATACCGATAACCATGAAACCGCCTTTACAGTCTCCGTGGATTATAAGGATACCACCACCGGCATATCCGCAGAGGAGCGAGGACTTACCGCGCGGATGTGTGTGGCAGATCAGGTAAAGCCTACAGATTTCAGGAGGCCGGGGCACAGATTCTTCGGGATCTGGGCATCCATTCCCTGGAGTTGCTTACGAATAATCCGGACAAGGTATACCAGCTGGAGGATTACGGTATGACAATCGCAAAACGCGTGCCCATTGAAATGAAGGCAACACCCTATGATAAATTTTATTTAAAGACAAAAAAGACCCGCATGGGCCATATTTTAAATCTTGAGGAGGCATAAAAGAATGAGAACATTTGAAGGAAAGCTTGTATCAGAAAATAATATAAAAATTGGTATCGTTGCAGCCAGGTTCAACGAATTTATCACATCCAAGCTGGTGGCAGGAGCATTGGATGGCTTAAAGAGGGAAAATGTTGCAGACGAAGACATTCATGTGGCATGGGTACCGGGAGCTTTTGAGATTCCGTTAATCGCATCAAAGATGGCAAAAAGCGGAAAATACGATGCCATTATCTGTGTAGGGGCTGTTATCCGCGGAAGTACAAGCCATTATGACTATGTATGCAATGAAGTGTCCAAGGGAATTGCGCAGGTGAGTCTTGCGACGGAAATTCCGGTTATGTTTGGAGTACTGACCACGGATACCATAGAGCAGGCCATCGAGCGGGCAGGAACTAAGGCGGGAAATAAGGGATTTGAGTGTGCACAGGGGGCTATCGAGATGGTCAATCTGATTCGGGAGATTGGATGAGTATCATGAAAATGATTGACGCTGCCACCTCGTATATCATATAATCGTATTTGAAACGAATAAAATAATTACAAAAGTGAAAGGGGTTTTTTATGGAACAAATCATTAAACTGGCAGTCATTGCGGCTGTCGTCATTTTACTCATCGTACTTTTATGTGTAGGGTATGTGAAAGCACCACCGGATATGGCATTCATTATTTCCGGATTCAAGAAAAAATCCAAGATTGTGATTGGAAAGTCAACGATCCGTATTCCATTTCTGGAGCGGCTGGATAAGTTGAATCTTCGCCTGATTCCCATTGATGTGAAGACAAGTAATGCGGTGCCAACGGCTGATTACATCAATATTAATGTAGACGCTACCGTTAATGTGAAAATCAGTAACGACCAGGAACGTCTTCGTCTTGCAGCGGAAAACTTCCTGAATAAAAACACAGACTATATTGCCAATGTTGCCAGAGAAGTGCTGGAAGGAAATGTCCGTGAGATCGTCGGGAAGATGAAACTGGAGGAAATGGTTTCCGACCGTCAGAAGTTTGCCACTCTGGTGAAAGAGAATGCAGAGCCGGATCTGGCTGCCATGGGACTTGATATTATCAGCTTCAATGTCCAGAACTTTGTGGATGGCAACGAAGTCATTGAGAACCTTGGTATAGACAATATTGTCAAGATTAAGAAAGCTGCTGCCATTGCCAGAGCAGAGAGTGAGAGAGACATCAAGGTTGCCCAGGCATCTGCAGATAAAGAATCCAATGATGCAGCAGTTGCAGCCCAGACAGAAATTGCCAAGAAGCAGAACGAACTGGCCATCAAGAAATCCGAACTTCAGATTGAGGCAGATACCAAGAAAGCCGAGGCAGATGCTGCTTACGAGATTCAGAAGGAAGAGCAGCGGAAAACCATTGAGATCACCACTGCAAATGCCAACATTGCCAAGCAGGAACGTGAGATTGAGCTGAAACAGAAGGAGGTTGCAGTTAAGGAGCAGGCTCTGGATGCAGAGGTTAAGAAGCAGGCAGAGGCAGACAAATATGCTGCACAGCAGAGAGCCGATGCAGATCTGTACCAGCGTCAGAAGGATGCGGAGGCAAAGCAGTTTGAGGCTGTAAGAGCCGCAGAGGCCAGAAAGGCCCAGGCAGAAGCAGACCGCTATTCCAAGGAGCAGGAGGCTGCCGGTATCCGTGCCGTGGGAGAAGCAGAGGCAAGTGCTATCCAGGCAAAGGGTATTGCGGAGGCAGAGGCCATGGAGAAAAAGGCAGAGGCTTATGCCAAGTACAATAAAGCTGCCGTTGCGGAGATGATGATCAAGGTACTCCCGGATGTGGCAGCAAAGATTGCAGAGCCCTTGGGACAGATTGACAAGATCACCATTATCGGCGGAGGAGACGGCTCCGGAAATGGTGTCGATCAGGTTGCAGGAAATGTTCCGGCTGTGATGGCAAAGCTGTTTGAGAGTATGAAGGAAGCTACCGGTATTGATCTCTCGGAAATTGTGAAGGCAGATACCTATGATGCGAAGGTAAACCGTAATGTCAATGTGACAGGACTGGATGATATCAATCTGGTGGTGAAAGAGCAGAAGAAGCCGGAAGAATAATATAAAGCCACAACTGCGAGAAAACCTGCAGGGTGGAGACGCGGTAAAAGGGAAAATTATAAAAGGGCTCACCCCTCATATCATAGGGGTGAGCCCAAACATCATGTTGCAGATCAAACTATTACATTTTAAAGAAATTAATTGCTTCTTCCAGAATCTGTGCCTGACCTTTTACATCTGTTGCCTGCTGTGCCACGAGATTGATGGTTGCAGTCAATTCTTCAATGGAAGCAGTTGTCTCCTGTGTGCTTGCTGCATTTTGCTCTGAAATTGCACTGAGGTTCGAAATGATATCAACTACGCCTGTTCTTGAAGCATCACAATCCTTCGCCTGTACATCCACCATATCACTTTGATTTCGGGTATCCTGAATACCAGCATTTACATTTGCGAATTCTTTTTGGGTATTCCTCAGATTATCCTGCTGTTCCTGCAAATGGGCCTTAACTTCTTCCATTTTTTCAATGGAACGCTTTGAGTCTGCGACTAATACAGCCAAAATGGATTCAATTTGTTTTGCAGACTCATTGGATTGATCTGCAAGGGAAGAGATTTCATCCGCCACAACGGCAAATCCCCGTCCTGCCTCACCTGCCCGTGCAGCTTCAATGGAAGCATTTAAAGACAAAAGATTTGTCTGTTCCGCTATTGCTGTTATAATGTTGACAGCAGTAGTAATTTCCTCAACGGATTTGTCTGTTGCTTCGACATTTTGTGCTACAATTTCTATTGCCTCTACGGTCTTATTATTCGAATCATCAAGTATCTGGATGATATTCATTGCCTTTCTGCCCGCAGAATCCATTTCACAGGCAACGTTGTCAAGATCATTGATTCCGCCTACAATACCCTCTATCTTACCTCCCATATCCATAACCTTTGCGGTTGCGTTTTCAATATCGGAAGCCATTGATACTGCACCCTTTGACATCTCCTCAACAGCGTGGGAAATATCCTCTGCATTACTTGAGGTGGTGATGGCAACATTTTGCAATTCCGTTCCACTGTTAAGAAGATCCTTCGATGCATTCTGTACCTTCAGAACAATATCCTGGAGTGTTGTTGACAGCTTTTTACGTGACTGAATGATGGAATCAATTTCTGTAATCGTACTCTTGGCAGTTTTATACGGCTTTAATTCGCCCTCTGTTAAAAGCTGCAAATTCTTTGCGATGATTTCCAGCGGCTCCTTTATTTTCTTTGCAACTAACAGGACCTCGATACCGCAAATAATCACAATAAGTACTGTCGCAAAAATAGGTTTCATGGCTATGGAAGTGATGGTACTGTCAACAAGAGCTTCCTCTTTCCCGGCAAAAGCCATTCCAACAACTTTTCCTGTTCCATCTTCAACAGGAATATATGCTACATAATAGTCCTTTCCATTGATTGGAACGCCTTTATCTTCATATTCTTTTCCGGAAGATACGAGCTCCCAGATATGGGAATCGGCTGCAGTTCCCTCATTTCTGCCGGCCTCATTATTCGGGTCTTCAATAGAGGTGATATAGCGCACATCTTCTAAAAATAAAGTAAGATGGATACCATCATCTAAAAGTGTGTCAACATAATCATGCTCATACTCGGGCTGATGATCTTCTGCGTTTACAATATCCCGCTCATAGTACTCCTTCAGCCCTTCCGCAGCCACACGTAATTCATGGAAGACATCTCTCTCCATGGATTCGGCCATGGAAACACACCCGACTGTAGCAACTATTACCGCGGCAATTATCGTTGGCAACAGTGCTGTAAACAGTAATGCATTCATCATTGAAATTGTTTTTTTCGTTTTCCTCTCCAATATTTTACTCTCCTTAACTGCATAGTAGTGTTACCCCTGTACCCATGTTTTATAAAAAAGGCGACACAATTTAATTATAGCATATTTTACAAATAAATCAATATTAAATGCATGTTTTTTGTCAAATTAAATAAAAATATGTTGCTGTCTGCAGTGACGGGAAGATTTGTGGTAATAGCATTCCATCATCAAAAAAAGGGTATTTTAGTTGCCAAACCGCCGCAATGCAGGTATAATAATAGATATAATTCGACAGATAAAGACCGAAAATGCAAGGAGGAGAAGGTATGAAATCAATTAGAAGTAAGGTAGTGGCACTGGTGGTGTTCTGCTCGCTGATTTCAATTATGATCTGTGGGGGAATCAGTATCGCGAAGTCGGTGAAAGTTTCCAATCGGGATGCGGAGAAGATTATGCGGGCAGAGTGCAAAGGCAGTGTGCAGGATCTGGATTTGATGATGGAGAAGATTGAGCAGTCTGTGGATACGCTTGCACAGGTAACAACAAGTTCTATTGAAGATTTTTCCAGATTTAAAACAGATGCAGCCTATGTGACGGAGGTGACGGATTCCCTTGCACCCATTGCGATGGAATTTGCAGATCAGACAGAGGGTGCCCTGACCTATTATATCCGTTATAATCCGGAATTTACAGAGCCGACTTCCGGGATTTTTGCCACGAAGAACTCGGAGGAGGAGCCTTTCCAGATGCTGACACCCACGGATTTTTCTGTTTATGATCCGACGGATCTGGAGCATGTGGGCTGGTATTATATTCCAGTCAACAACGGAGCACCTACGTGGATGGATCCGTATCTGAATCCCAATATCAATGTTTATATGATTTCTTATGTTGTGCCGATTTACATAAACGGGGAGTCCGTAGGTATTGTCGGAATGGACATTGATTTCGGTAAGATTCAGGATAAGATTGACAAGATTCAGGTATATGACAGCGGTTATGCCTTTGTTGTGAATGCGAATAATCAGATTATGTATCATAAGGATGCAGAGTATGGAACGGCTGTTTCCGAGATGGGAAAGGGCAGTCTGAAAACTTTGGATCAGGCGCTTAATAAAGAAGATGATGAATATCAGGAAATCAGTTATACCTATAATGGAGAGAAGATGGATGCATTCTACGGGGTGCTCAGAAATGGGATGAAGCTGGTTGAGACGGTTCCGGATAAGGAATTTATTTCCGATACCATGGAAATTATGAAGGGCCTTTTGATCGGGGAAGTGATCGGTGTTATTTTTTCCGCAATATGTGCTTTCTTATTTAGTTCAAGGCTGGTAAAACCAATTAAAAAGATTACCGGAATCATCAAAAAGCAGGAGAATCTGGATCTGAAAAAGGATGCCAGTTTGGATCAGCTGATTAAGATGAAAGATGAGACCGGAGATATGGCAAGGGCTGTGAATGCCATGAATGGCAAGCTCTGCGAGATGGTGCGGCTTCTGGAAAAAACAGGAACCAGTGTCCTTGATAATTCCCGGATGCTTGGTGACAGCTCCCAGGAAGTAGGAAGAATGTGCACCGACAATTCTGCAACAACTCAGGAGCTTGCAGCGGCAATGCAGGAGGCTGCCTCCACAACAGAGAGTGTAAACCAGAATATCGAATCCGTTACAGAAAATGCCAAGCTTATTCTGGAACTCTCTCAAAAAGGAGTCAAAGAGGCACAGGAAATTATGGAGCGTGCCGGCGAATTAAGCAAAAAGACCCAGCTTGCCAATGAGAATACACGCAGTATGTATGACCAGATCATGCAGCAGAGAAATGAGGCAGCAGAAAAGGCCAGGGCTGTGGAGCAGATTAATACCCTCACACAGAATATTATGGACATTTCTTCCCAGACCAATCTGCTGGCACTGAATGCGTCCATTGAGGCAGCCAGAGCCGGAGAGGCGGGCAAGGGATTTGCCGTTGTAGCGGAAGAAATAGGAACCCTTGCGGTACAGACCAGAGAGTCTGTTCAGAATATTGAGAATATTATTGCTGAAGTTAATGGTGCGGTGCTTAATCTGGGGGACTGCCTTCATGCAGCTATGGAATTCCTCGATGGAACAGTTATGGGCGATTATGGAGAATTCCTGAATGTAAGTGAGCAGTATGCGAAAGATGCCAAGAGCTTTGAAGAAGGCATGCAGCAGATTACCGGTTCTGTGGAGGAACTGAATGAGGTAATTGACCAGATTGCGGTTTCCATGGAGGATATCGGAAAAGTAACAAACGAAGCGGCAACCGGTGTGTCGCTGGTGGCAGGAAAAACCACAGAGATTGTACAGAAAATGGCAGATGAGGAAAATCTGGTACAGGGCAATTCGGAATATGCCGGTCAGTTGACGGATATCGTTGGAAAATTTACGATTGATGAATAGGCAGTGAATGACATTGCTGTATCATCAGAGACAAAGGGCAACAGTAACAAACAGGGACACCTGGATTTTGCAGGTGTCCCTTAATTAATGTTTTGTTCCATCAGTTCTCCGCCGTTTTCCTTCAGCCACTTTTTGGCTTGTTTGTAATCCGGAAGGACTCGTTCCACTTCAGCCCAGAATCGTGGGGAATGGTTCATTTCCAGCCTGTGGCACAGCTCATGTACGACCACATAATCGACGACATCAGAAGGAGCTTTCATGAGAAGACAGTTAAAGTTCAAATTGCCTTTTGCACTGCAGCTTCCCCAGCGGGTGCGCTGGTTGCGGATCGTGATCCGGCCGTAGGTGACACCCACAAGAGGTGCGTAATATCTGACACGTTCCGGAATGACGCGCAGGGCTTCATCCGCCAGAGCCTGTAGCTCTTCAAGGCTTAATGGAACCGGCTTCGGGCGGGCATTTCGTGCACGCTGTTTTTCCGCCATCTGTTCCAGGTGCTGATAGATCCAGTCCGATTTTTCTTCCACAAATTTGTGAATCTGCCAGTCGGCCATCCAGCAGGGGGCCCGCACAACCACAGTCATATCCGGGCGTATTTCCAATGCGATGCTTTTTCTGTTGCTTTTTATAATTTTGATCTGTAATTTTCCCATAGCAAATTCCCCTGATTTGAATATCCATAATCTATTTTTTGCATATTAACATATTAGTTAAAATATATCAATAAGCCCCCTCATATTATATATAATCTTCTGTCAGCTTTCCGTGTTTCTCATAATTTGTCACACGGGCAATATGGTTATTCTCATCCACGAATACAACCTTCGGACGATGCTCTTTTGCTTCCTCCGGTGTCATCTGTGCATAGCACATAATGATGACATGGTCGCCGACAGCAACCTGCCGTGCTGCGGCGCCATTTAAACAGATCATGCCGGAACCCGGTTCACCGGCAATTGTATAAGTCTCAAAACGGTTGCCATTCTCCACATCGACAATCTGAACAAGCTCATACTCAAGGATTCCGGCGGCTTCCAGCAGTTCAGTGTCAATGGTCACGCTGCCCACATAGTTTAAGTCCGCCTGTTTCACAACGGCACGGTGAATTTTACCTTTTAACATTGTGTAGTTCATAGGATTTCCTTTCTGTTGGTCTATGACTGAACTGTTGTAATAAAATTGTCTATCAATCTTGTTTTTCCGATGTAGACTGCGATTGCAACAAGTACAGATCCTGTCAGAGTTTCTATAGGGGTGATGGTGTCGAAATCAACAACATCCACATAATCAATTCTGGCGAGAGGCTCCGTCTCAATCTCTGCGGTGATAGCAGCTTTGACAGCAGCAGCGTTTGTCTCACCGGCATCCACCAATTCTTTTCCAATCTTGAGACTACGGCTTAAGATGAGAGCTGCCTGGCGCTCCTGTGGATTTAAATAGGTGTTGCGGGAACTCTTGGCAAGTCCGTCCTCCTCACGGATAATCGGACAGCCAATAATTTCGGTATCGACATTTAAATCCTTTACCATGCGCTTAATGACCGCCAGCTGCTGGGCATCTTTCTGGCCGAAATAAGCTCGGTCCGGTGTAACAATGTGGAAGAGTTTGAGTACGACAGTCTGTACACCGCGGAAGTGAATCGGGCGGCTTTTTCCACATAGTTCGGTGGTGAGTCCGTTCATATCTACATAAGAACAGAAGCCGTCTGCGTACATTTCCTCTGCTTCCGGGTGGAAGATCACATCCACACCTGCATCCTCACAGAGCTTGGCATCCTTCTCAAGATCTCTTGGATAGCTCGCAAAATCCTCGGATGGTCCGAACTGCATCGGATTGACGAAAATACTGACAACCACCCGGTCATTCTCTTTTCTGGCTGCATCGATTAAGCTCTTGTGTCCTTCATGCAGGTAACCCATAGTCGGAACAAATCCAACTGTGAGTCCCTGGCACTTCCAATTTTTTACAGTCTCTCTAACCTTACTGATTTCTCCATATATTTCCATGTTATTATTCTCCTTTATTGTATGATATGAGGGTCAAAAGGTATTTTGACCCTTGTATCATTGTATTGGGGTCACGTCACCGGGGATAAAAGTCCCATTAATACAGACGGTCAATAATACTCTCGTCCATCTTAAAAGAGTGCTCTTCTGCAGGGAATGTACCCTCTGCCACATCCTGCTTGTATGCACGGAAGGCTTCCCGCATCTGGTCACCAATTTGGGCATACTGTTTTACAAATTTCGGTTTCATATCAGAATACATGGCCAGCATGTCCTGATAAACAAGCACCTGCCCGTCACATCCGCCACCGGCACCGATTCCGATAGTGGGGATATGGATACTTTCGGAAATTTTCTTAGCCAGTGCCTGTGGAACACATTCCAGAACTACGGCAAATGCACCGGCTTCTTCCACTGCGCGGGCATCGTCCAGAAGTTTCTGCGCAGCTTCTTCCCCTTTCCCCTGAACCTTAAAGCCGCCAAAAGCATTTACGGACTGGGGAGTCAGGCCAATGTGGGCGCACACCGGAATCGAAGCATTTACAATGGCACGAATCTGGGGGCAGACCTCTTTTCCACCCTCCAGCTTAACTGCCTGTGCCCGGCCTTCTTTCATCAGGCGGCCTGCATTGACCACGGCATCATAGACAGAAGTCTGGTAGGACATAAAGGGCATATCTGTAATCAGCAGCGTCTCCTTAATTCCACGGGCAACGGCGGCACTGTGGTGAATCATATCCTCCATAGTGACTGAAATAGTATCCTCATAGCCTAAAACCACCATGCCGAGAGAGTCTCCCACTAAAATGGCATTGATGCCGGCTTCGTCAATCAGCTTCGCCGTGGAATAATCGTAGGCAGTCAGCATGGTGAGCTTTTCGCCCTTATCTTTTGCTTCCTGAAAGGTAACAACAGTGTTCTTCATCATTCATTCTCCATTCTATTTGCATTCATGATTCAACAACCAGCTCCCGCATTTTGGTGTAATCCCGGTCTGGATTTTTCCTTTCGGCGAGGGCGATCAGCCGCTGCCCCAGCAGCCGGTAAAGGGCTTCAGTCTCTGCATCGTGATTCTCCTGAAAACAGGCAAGATGCTTTGCCACAGTTTCTGTGTCGCCCCGCTCAATGGGTCCGGTCAGGGAAGAGACGCAATCCTGCGAGATCACGTTTTCCATATTGCTGCGCACAAGGGCGGCAGTTGCTGAGACTGCCTCCTCCCGGGTGAAGCCGCATTCTTCCAGCAGCCGGTAGCCGGTGTCAAGGACCGCAATAACCTGATTGCTCAGGATGCTGGCCGCCGCGTGATATCTCGGTTTAGCCGCTGCATCAATCCGGCAGACTTCATTACCAAAAGAGGTAAGAAGCTCTGTGATGGTGTTGACGGCGTAATCCTGTCCCTCCACAGTAAAAAAAGCATGTTCCAATTGTTGATAGGATGAAAATTTGTTACTGAACGGTAACATTGGATGAACCGAGCAACAGGAAACTCCTGCCTCTTCGGCTCCGGAAAAGGAATCGGATGAAAGTGCGCCACTGCAATGACATATAATCTGATTCTTATGGGACAGCTTCTTTACCTGCTCCCAGACGGGGACAATAAAGGAATCTCCCGTGGTAATGAACAATATCTCCGAGGTTTCCACCAGGGACGATAGTGTTTCAAAGAAGGCTGTCTGTGTAAATTCTGCGGCTTCCTTTGCCGCTGCAAAATCGGTATCATAATATCCCGCAAACTCCATGCCTTTGCCCCTTAGGTATTTTCCAAGGGAGCAGCCTACACGGCCTGCGCCTATGATGCCTGTTTTCATGTTACCACCTCCTGTGATTGAATGATATGAGGGTCAAAAGGTATTTTGCCCCTCATTTGATACACGAATTGCTCCGTTGCTACGCAACTCCCGCAATTCTACACACATTCGGAATCCGTTGATTTTCCAAGGAAAATCACTACTTCCTCATGTGTGTGCGG
>JALEZW010000070.1 GCA_022772675.1 Agathobacter sp.
AGGCGCTGCACCGTTCCTGAGAGCCTTTGTATAACCTTTGCAACTTTGTCCAATTTGGACTTGCAACAATGTCCATTTTGGCTTTGCAACAATGTCCAAATTTACTTTGCAACTTTGGGTAATTTTATTTTACAACAAACACAAAAAAAGGAAAAATCGTTTGAGAGTGTTGAAAATGAAATCACGGGTGTAAATATTCTTGAAATCTGATTTTGAATACACTATACTTATCATAATAAGCGAGGAATTGAAGTGTTCCTGCAGTTTCAGGAAGGAGTGGGTAGCAGATGGGAAGATTTTTGAATCCGGATAATGGGGCATTCCAGACAGCACTGAATTCAAAAATTTACGTAGATAAAACCGGACTTCTGGACCTCACAAATCAGGCAATTGATACGGATGGGGCTTTTATATGCAACAGTCGTCCCAGACGTTTCGGGAAATCCGTTACAGCAAATATGCTTTCAGCCTATTACAGTAAGGGCTGTAATTCAGAGAAAATGTTTGAGGATCTTAAGATCGGGAGCATGGATTCCTTCAAAGAATATCTAAATCAATATGATGTGATTCATTTTGATGTGCAGTGGTGTATGATGGATGCCGGCGGGGCAGAGCAGACGGTTTCCTATATTAATCGAAACGTGCTGGAAGAATTGAGAGCGGAATACCCGCAGATGATCCCGGAATCTGTGGAGACGGCATGTGGGGCAATGTCCTGTATTAACGCTGCAACCGGATACAAATTTATTGTTATTATTGATGAGTGGGATGTTCTGATTCGTGATGAAGCAAATAATCAAGCGGTGCAGGATGAATATATTAATTTCCTGCGGGGAATGTTCAAGGGAACCGAGCCTACAAAATACATCAGTCTTGCGTACCTGACGGGGATTTTGCCGATTAAGAGATTGAAAACACAGTCTGCACTGAATAATTTTGATGAATATACGATGCTATCTCCGAAGGATTTTGCTCCTTTTATTGGATTTACTGAGGAAGAAGTAAAGGGATTATGCGAGAAATATTCACGTGATTTTGATCTTGTTAAGAACTGGTATGATGGATATCTTCTTTCCGGTTGTCAGGTGTATAATCCGAAAGCTGTGGTTAATGTTATGCTATGGGGAGACTTCCAAAGTTACTGGTCCAAAACAGGTACATTTGAGTCTATCCGGCCATTTATTAACATGGATTTTGATGGTTTGAGAGCCGCCATCATTGAAATGATTGCCGGTGCCAGCGTGGAGGTGGATACACTTTCTTTCCAAAATGATATGGTAACCTTTGAGAGCAAAGATGATGTACTCACACTGTTGATTCATCTGGGTTATCTTGCCTATAATCAGGTGAAAAAGACGGCTTTTATTCCGAACGAAGAGATTCGCCAGGAATTTATCTCGGCCACCAGAAATAAAAAATGGAGTGAGATGCTGGAATTTGAGCAGCAGTCCAGGGCATTATTGGAGGCAACCCTTGATATGGAAGAGGAAGAGGTTGCCTCTGGTATCGAAAGGATTCACGAAGAATATGCTTCGGTAATCCAGTATCACGATGAGAATTCTCTTAGCAGTGTATTGTCCATCGCATATTTAAGTGCTATGCAGTATTATTTCAAACCGATTCGGGAACTGCCAACGGGCAGGGGGTTTGCCGATTTCGTGTTTATTCCCAAGGTAGAATATGCTGCGGATTATCCGGCACTTCTGGTGGAGTTGAAGTGGAATAAAAATGCCCGGACAGCCCTGCAGCAGATCAGGGAGAAAAATTATCCGCAGTCGCTCCTGCGGTATACAGGGGATATTCTTCTGGTGGGAATAAATTATGACAAGAAAAGCAAGGAACACCAGTGTGTGATCGAAGAATACCGGAAGTAAAACCTTATTGTGTTTCTAAACAAGTAATGCTCATGTTGAGAATGATTCCCAATATGAGCATTATATTTTTTGAAATGTAGTTTCAGCCCAGCAAATCTGTAAAATTGATCTTCAAACCACCATAGATGCATACAGGGATATCGTCATCGAAGCTGTATAAATCTGTCAATAATCCAGTCCGGTGCACCATTGCAGCCTCTGTCATCAAGCTTGCTTTTGTCACAGATCACGGATATATCCGGTTCCACATAGGTTTTATTGTCTTTATTTAAAAATACTGCAAGAACATTTCAAATTATCCCAACTATACAATATAATATTTCGTATACATTTATGAACGGAGATAAAGGCGGTGAACATGCATGCAGACAGACAACCAGTTAATCCGCAGAATTAAGAAGAAACAGGACAGGAAGGCAGCCGATATTCTGATTGACCGGTATTACCGGGAAATCTACGCATTCACCTTTCGGCAGACGGGACAAAGAGAGCTGGCAAAGGATCTGACGCAGGAAATTTTTATCCGGATCCTGCAGGGGATTTACGCATTTGACGAGAGAAAGGCAAGCTTTCGGACCTGGGCATACCATGTGGCATCCAATAGAATTACGGATTACTATCGAAGTAAAACCTATAAAAAGGAATGTATGCAACAGTCCATAGAACAGGATTGTGAAAGCGGCTTTGAAAAGATGGAAATGGTGTATCTGACAGATTTATCGGAACTAATGGTTAAAAAAGAACTGATTCGTCAGATTATGGATATTGTTGTTATGTATGATCGCGAATGGGTTCACATTTTTCAGAAAAAATGCTTTGAGGAGAAAACATTTGCGGAGATTGCAGGCGAGATGCAGATTGCGGAGAGCACAGTAAAATCCAGGTTTTATCAGATGGTAAAAAGAATTCGGCAGGAGGTGCAGGCGGGATGAAACAAAGGTTACAAAGTATGCAGGTAGAATATCCACAGGAAGAGGAAATTCAAATGCAGCGACAACTGATCATAGAAAAAGCGATGCCCCGTCCCATGGGAAAATGGGAACAGCTTCGCAGTATTTACTGGGGACCGGGACTGAAAGCCATTTTCTATCACAGTCAGGGGATCTGGGGGATTGTGGCGTTTCTATATGCTGGTCTTACGTGGCTTTGCAGGAATTGGTATATGGAGCCGGATATGCGGATAGGATTTACTTTTCTGGCGTTTCCTATCTGCTTTCTCACCTTTGCATGGCTATCCTGCTGGATGGATGAACAGGAGGGAATGGAGGATCTGAAGGGGACACTCCACTATTCCCTGCAATATCTGGCGGGGCTTCGGATGTTATATTCCAGTATCTTTATGATACTGCTGAATGTGGCGGTATTTGCAGTTTTTGGTGATTTCAGGGGAAAGATATTCTGGAGCATTGCTCTGGTTGGGAGCAGCAGTGTGTTCTTATTTGCAACAATCTGTGTGTATGCTTATCGTCGATGCTCCGGCAGTATATTTTTGGGAATTATGGCAGGTGCATGGATTTGCCTGTCGGTAGTTGTCGTGAATTCAGGCCTGGAGGTGCAGACGTTTGTGTTTGAGACAATGCCCCTCGCAGTGCACGGCCTGGTAACGGTTTGCTGTTTTGCTTTGTTGTTTATTTATATCGGAAAGGTGGAGAAAAAGGATGCTTACTCTTTCGCATATTAGCAAAAGTTATGGGAAATTTCTGGCGGTTGAGGATATTAATCTGGAGCTGGAGCATGGACTTTATGGGATGCTTGCACCCAACGGGGCAGGCAAGACGACATTGATAAAAATGATTACAACTTTGCTCTTCCCGTCGGAGGGAGAAATCCTCTACGATGGAATTCCAATTCAGAAAATGGGAGAAAAATACAGGGATCTGATCGGCTATCTGCCTCAGCAGTTCGGTTACTACAAGAATAATACCCCGGTACAATACCTGGATTATCTGGCGGCTCTGAAAAATCTGCCCAGGCAGGGCTTGAGGGACAAAATTGATGGGCTGCTGGAACTGGTGGGGCTTTTGGATGTTGCAGACAAGAAAATGAAAAAGTTTTCCGGTGGTATGATTCAGCGTGTCGGTATTGCCCAGGCAATGCTCAATGATCCGAAAATTCTCATACTGGATGAGCCGACAGCAGGTCTTGATCCAAAGGAGCGGGCACGTTTCCGCAATATCATCTCGGCACTCTCTAAGGACCGGATTGTGATTCTTTCTACTCATATCGTGTCGGATATCGAGTCAATCGCAAATCAGGTGATTATGATCAAAGACAAGCATCTGTATCAGATGGATACGGTTGCAAATATCTGTGGCCTGTTGGAGGGAAAAGTGTATGAGCGTCCGGTTGCAGATGATGATTTTACTGATTTTGAGAAAGAACATCTGGTGCTTTCTGCCCGCCAGGAACAGGAATTTCTGCAGGTGCGCTATTACAGTGAGAAACCGGAGGCTGAGGCAAAACCGTGTACTCCCAATCTGGAGGATATGTTTCTGGTGAGTTATCAGTGAACTGCATGTAACATCGGTCCATTTGCCGAAGGCAAATTCTGCATGGACCGATGTTCAAAATGTGTCAAGTTTTCTGTGAAAACTTGGCATGCAGCGTCGGTCCATTTGCCGAAGGCAAATTTTGCATGGACCGATGTTCAAAATGTGTCAAGTTTTCTGTGAAAACTTGACATGCAGCGTCGGTCCATTTGCCGAAGGCAAATTCTGCATGGACCGATGTTCAAAATGTGTCAAGTTTTCTGTGAAAACTTGACATGCAGCGTCGGTCCATTTGCCGAAGGCAAATTCTGCATGGACCGATGTTCAATGTTAATGAGGAGAAAAAGAAATGAGGATATTTTGGAAGGAGTGTAAAAAAATTCTGGATGTGAGGATTCTCTTGATCCTTACAGTTTTTACTTTTTTTTACTATCAGACTTTTATGCAGATTACATCCTATCCGTGTGGGGGACAGTGCACAGATTCTCAATACGACATCCCCTTTTGTGGGGAGCTGGTAAAGGAATGGGGTCCCGCATTGGCGGTTTCGGACTTGTCGAAGATTGACAGAAAGCAGAAGGAGCTGGAGGAGGAATATACAAAAATTATCGCAGATAATAAGATCCTGACAAAAGCCGGAATCAGAGATTATGCTGCTTTTAAGCAAAAAGATGAGGAATTTTTTGACAAAGATGAATTGACGGAAGAGGAGAAAAAAATTCGTAAAGAGATAACCAGGCTGGTATTTGATGATAAAGCCGGAACAAAACTGTGCATGGAGATACAGGTGCTTAATCAGATAAAAGATAATAAAGGTATGACATATGGGGTAAGTGAAAAAGATGTGCAAAACTATGAGTCGGAGGACATGACCGAAATTGTGAAAAAAGCAAGGAGCAATATCATTACCAGAGACTATGTTTCTCTGCTCCCACAGGGAATGTTTTTCATTTTGCAGAGAGATATGACAGCAATGGCAATGCTTCTTCTCATTTGTTTTGCGGTGCTTTTGATTCCGTATCAGGTGAGAGAGCGTCTGCGCTTTGTGCAGCCGCTGTACGTATCGACTGCTGTGGGGCGGAAAATTTTTTCGAAGCAGTTTTGGTCGGCGGTGGGATCCTGTGTGCTGGTGGGGATGGTGCAGTTTGGAGTGTACCTTTTCATTTTTGTAGAAAAAGGCCTTGCAGTTTTCTGGAAATGTCCCTGCTGGGACAGTGTTGTCAATCTGCTGTGGTGTGACGGAATTTCCTTTGGAACCTATATGTTTTTGTATATGGTACTGGTTTTCATTTTTACCCTTGCAGCAGTTGCCATCTTTTATCTGGCTGCCAGGGTGGCAACGAATTATATTTCAGGAATTGCGATTGCGACTCCCCTGTGTGGAGGGAGCTGTGTTTTAAGTTATTTGTTGTTTCACGGTCTGTTCCTGATTCGCAATACAGACAGGATGCCCTTCAAAGAGATTCCCTGGATCGGTGGATGGCTGATCATTGCAGGAGTGATTTTGTGGTGGAGATTTTGGAGAGACCGTAGGAGAGACATATGAGGCTATTGAAAATCGAGTGCAAAAAAATTATCACGCATCCGTTTTTGTGGATTGTCTGGGTGACATTTGTCCTGTTTCAGCTGTTTCAGATTTATGGATATGTGGGAAACTCCTTTATGCAGCAGGATCTGCAAAATATGTACACGGCAGTGTTGGGGGCAGGAGTGGCACCGGAAGAAGCGGCCCGGAATGCAGGGAAAGAGGTAACGGCTGCAGAAAAGGAATCACACGAGTATAATGAGAAATCCGAAATTGACCGACAGGGAACGTATGGAGAGTCAGAATACCGAGAGGCATATGAGGATTATAGAAGCACCTATGGGGGAATGTATGATAATTTGGACATGATGAAAATTCTGGAAAAGAAGCAGGAAATGTACAATTATCATCCGAAGGGAAATATGCAGCAGTTCCTGGAAGACAATTACAGGAAATTGCAGTTTCGGGTCGAGGCAATACGCTCCACTGAAGAAAACAGCTATGGATTTTACCCCGGCAATCAGTATAAAATCCATTCCATTTTGTATGGGCATATCTGGAAGAGCCTGATATTGGAAGGGGCCGTGCTTATGATGCTAAGCGTTTTATTTCTGATGGATTATGAGCGGATAAATAAGACGAGGGATATTGTCATTGCTACTGTGGCAGGAAAAGAATGTATGAGGTATAAGATTCTGGCAGGAGTGTTGTGCGGACTTTTTTATGATCTGTGTCTTTTGATAGTTACGATGGGATGCGTTTTTTATTTCCTCCCATTTCGGAAATTGTGGAAGGTGCCGGTGGCATCCTGCATGGTGGCGGAAGCAAGAGATCAGATAATGTATCCATTTATTACTTTTTTCCGGATGACAGAACAGCAGTATCTGTTTTTTTCAATGATTGTGCTTATAGGAATTATGTTATTGGTGGCAGGTCTTGCAGCATCCCTGCAGTATCTGCTGCAAAACAGTTATTTTACGTTTGCCGGCATGTGTATTCTTTTTATGGGATTATACATTTTTGCCTATGAAAAGACCGAAACCCTTCTGGATGTCGTAAAAGCGTTGATGAATCCGGCAGTATTGTATATAACCAGCGGTGGCTGGTTTATGGAAAACAGTCTGGAATTATCCTTTGCGGGAAATGAATTTATAAGTATAGCGGTATGTGGAGGTGTTGTTTTTTTATTACTGGGACTGGGGCGGCGGAGATATTTGTATCAGGATATCATATAGTGGTTTAATTGAACGCATTATTATTAAAATGAACTAATTTGAAAGTTACGACAATATATAAGTGTGTAAGGGCAAAATCCTTATAGTCGACTAGAGGGAGAAAGAAAAAGGATAACTTGTGATGAATAATTATGAATTCGAGCAATTTGTCCAGGACAACGGAAAAGATATATTGAGATTCTGCAGGATGACTTGCGGTGATAAAGACTCTGGAGACGAGTTGTACCAGGATACAATGCTCAAGCTGTTGGAAAAAACAAAACAATTGGACATCCAACAGAATGTAAAAAGCTATGCCTTATCTATATCTATATTGCTTTGGAAAAATAAAAAGAAAAAGTATGCGAACAGGAACCGACTGATGCCTATGGAAAGTCTTGAGTGTATGGAAACCGAGGGCAATCCGGCTATTGCAGATATATCTGCAATGTCACCGGAGAGTTGCATTATGCAGGAAGATGAGAAAAGAAGAAAGTTACACGTATGGATATCTGATGGAGAAGATAGATTAGTTTTTGATAAAGCAAACCCAAAAGCAACCCTGAAATTGCTTGGGGTGTGTCTAAACAAATAATGCTCATGTTGGGAATGATTCCCAATATGAGCATTTTTACGAATCGTGCTTTTAATTTCCAATAATAAAATTAATAAGCAGGATTTTTTGACGGGATGTGTCAGTTTTTCTATGAAAAGCAGACATGTAGCATCAGAGCAAAGCGGGATGACCGAGGCGGAATTTGAAAGAAAAATGGATGCGGCGGGGTATAGGCTTCCTGGATAAATGCGATCCGGTACGAAGACGTGCCCGAAAGAAAGTACATGGCAGTATATAGTTATCATTGCAAATACATTGAAAAAGTAATGATATAGTAGTATAATGACATAAAATATATGGAGGTAAATAGTATGGCAAGTACAATTCAGATACGAGTGGATGATGAATTAAAAATAAAATCAGATAATCTTTTTAAGGATCTTGGTACTGACACGACTACTGCAATCAGAATGTTTTTAACACAGGCAGTTGCTCACAATGGATTTCCATTTGAAATAAAAAAGACAGTTCAAAGTCCTTATATGGCCATGTCAGAAGAGGAATTATTACAGAAACTGGAAGTTTCCAGAAAACATGCTGATGAAGGTAAATTTAGAGATGCAGATGATGTAATATCTGATATGAGGGAAAAGTATGGAATATAGAGTAGTGATTACATCTGATGCGGAAGAGGATTTAGAGGGATTTATCAGATATCTATTATTTGAGAAGAAAAATGAACAGGCGGCAACAAATGTGCTTAACGATTTTGAAGTAACAAAACAAAGTTTGTCAAGAACAGCAGGAAGTTTAAAATTGTGTGACAATCCGAAATTAAAAGCTCTCGGATATAGAAGAATGAATTTCTTGTCACACAGATATTTTATGCTGTATCGCTTGGAAGGCATGGTTGCAATCGTTGATAATATTTTTCATGAATTACAGGATTATGAAAATAAGATGATATAGTTAATCAGATAGGGCAGTTAATTGTGTATAATTAGCTGCCTTTTTTAGAAACGGTAAATTTGAAATTGCTGATAACTTGTACAGTAGAAGCGTCTGAATGTTTGGATAATAATGCGAATACAATCACATTTGTGTCTATTACAACAAGATTTTGCACTGTATCACCTACTTTCCTGCACGTACAGCAGCAATCTCAGCATTGATATCATCAAGCGTCATATCTTGCAGACCGTTTTCAGCAGCAATACTTCGCATTTCCCAAAATGCAGCTTTGGCTTCCGCTCTGGTAGTATCGGATGGAGAGGAAATTTCGAATGGGATTTTTCTTTCTCGTACAACAGCTTTGGCAAAAATATTAAATGCTGTGGTTGCGTTCATACCGAAATCTGAGCAGAGAGCATCGAATTGCTTTTTTAGATTTTCGTCCATACGGATACTAAACGTTGCTTGTGCCATATTATACACCTCCTTGACAAAAGTGTTCGAAATTAAATAGCTTTATATCGATATTATACAAAATAGAACCAAATATGCAAGCGTGTATGAAGATTTTGGACTACTCAGCAGCCGCAGCAACCAAATCCATATTATGATACAAGGGTCAAAAGGTCAGAACTCGTTCCTGCTTGCAGGATAAGAGCTCTGACTTGTTGACCCGCACACACATGAGGACTGTCGTCAATCTTTGATTGATGACCCTGTGATTTTCCTTGGAAAATCAACGGA
>JALEZW010000024.1 GCA_022772675.1 Agathobacter sp.
AGGCGCTGCACCGTTCCTGAGAGCCTTTGTATAACCTTTGCAACTTTGTCCAATTTGGACTTGCAACAATGTCCATTTTGGCTTTGCAACAATGTCCAAATTTACTTTGCAACTTTGGGTAATTTTATTTTACAACAAACAATGATGATAAACATCACGATCAGCTGGTCGCTTCCCTTTCTCTTTGACAGAAGTCTGTTCTGTGCTCCGATGATAGCAGAATCAAGTTTCTTTCTGATCTTCTCCATTTTCACTTTCTCCTTTCCTTTGATTTGCAGGTCCGGCAGAAAGAAATATCATTTCTGCATCCCTACGTAAAGTACATGGAGCCTTCCTTTGCTGATTGCAGAAAAGGGCAAAAAAAATCCCAGGAAATTTTGTTTTCCTGAGATTTCTATGAAACTATGCAGTTTTCTTCGGGTACCATTCCCACCCCCTGCCCCCTGCCCGACTCCCAGGGGGAAATACCAGCCCATTAAACGTCACTTTCTGGTTCAAAATTATATTCAAAGTCTTCTGGAACAAGTAATGATAATTCTTCATCTGTTGGATTCTGTATCAATACTACCCTTTTTGCATGGTTCATGACCAAATCATCATAAATATTTCTTGCCAATCTTCCATTAGCAAAATGATCACCTTTATGTTCTACTTCATATACAAAATATTCCTTGATTTCATCTTTTAATTCCGCGCTTAAATGATAATCATTTTTTTCACAAATTGACTCTAGTATACTTGTCAATTCATCAGCAGAATAATCGCTAAATTCAATGAATGTATTAAATCTAGACTGTAATCCCGGGTTAGATTGAAAAAAAACTTTCATCGGCTCTGTATATCCCGCTACAATAACAACTAAATCCTCCCTGTAGTCCTCAAGTGCTTTTGTCAATTCTGTTAAACATTCTCTTCCGTATGAATCACTATGGTCATTTTCTGTTATACTGTAAGCCTCGTCAATAAACAAAACCCCTCCCTTAGCTCTCTCAATAACTTTCTTAACCTTTAACGCCGTTTGTCCCTGATATCCGGCAATTAAATCCGTTCTTGAAACTTCCACAAAATGCCCTTTTGATAGTAATCCAAGCTGCTTATATACATGTCCAACTATACGCGCAACTGTGGTTTTTCCCGTTCCCGGATTACCAGTAAATGCCATATGTAATGTCCTTTTTACACTATTTAGTCCGTGTTCATTTCTTATTCTTTGAACCGATTGGAATGCTATTAAATCATTTACTTGCTGCTTGACATTAACTAATCCTATCAGTTTATTTAATTCGTCCATTAGCTCAGCAAGTGATCTTTCATCTCCATAATCTTCATTGTCACTGTCACACACTGATTTTACATAATAATAGCCACAATATTCCAGTAAACAATCATTGAGAGCCTTAACAAAAGATTTTATTTCCCTACCCGAATTTTCATTTGATGAGATTTCAGATATTTTGTTTACCATATTCTTAATTTCTTCTTCATCACGTGTATCGACAATCTTATTTGCACATTTTGTTATTTTCCCACATGCCTCAATCATAGCATCCAATTTAGATGCAATATCTAAAAAATTTTTTTCATATATATTCATCACTAAAAAATACCCAGTATATTCAGAATCAAGTCCATAATCCCCAATCCCATTGCAACGCCTGCTACGGAATATGCTATCACAAGTTTCCGTTTTAATCTCTCGATTGCAGTCTGATGTATACTTTTTTCCTCCTCTAGAATATCAGATAATGCACAAACATCTTCTTTTCTCTTTTCAATTTCTTTTGTAACCGCTTCTTTTAATTCAGCACTGTCCTGTTTCAAACCTGTAACTGAGGAATCTATCTCTTTTTGCTGCTCATACATAGCATCAATATCTTCTTTGCACGTTTCTATATTATCCCACATCTCATCTATCTCAGGTAAATGTTCATATGAATTTATCTGATTAACTGATTTTTGAAGATTCTCTATGGCATGTTCAAAACCATGCATGGCAGCATGAATATCCTCAATATCTGACCTGGATTTTGAGATGGATTCCTCTGCTGTGCACACTCTGTCCCAAATTTCATCTACATCCTCTATATGTTCATAATCAAGAATACTATCAGCAAATCTTTGTAAGGTTTTTATACTTTTCTCAAGACTTGACAATTTCTTATTTATATCTTTTAAATTATCTCTTGATTTTTTCTCAAGGCTTTGTAATGACCTCCAAATTTCATCAACATTTTCCAGATGTTTTAGCTTATCTAATTTATCCTTATGCTTTTCTAGGACTTTGATCATCTGTTTTTGGTTACGTACAGCCTCACTGATCTCTTCCTGTGCTTTTCTAGCATTGTCTATCGCCTTTTGGGCCTGATTACTTGCCAGTTCAGCCCCTTTTACAGCAGAAAGAATGGCTGGGATATATTGCCCGTCCAATGATTCCAAAGCAATATACACCTGGCCCACTGCCTTAATCACGTCCGTATTAACGCCCTGTAATGTAATTAAATAATCTTGAATCTGTGATACTATATTATTTAATTCATTTCCAGTGACCTTATGCTCGCCTAAACCGAACAGACCACCTGAAGTCGGCACATGATCTAATCCAAAATCTGACATTGTTCTTTGAGAAAAAGATTGTAATTCATTCTTTGCATTTTTAAAAGACGTAAATTTCAACTCATGCTCCATCGGAATCATGGTCAATTCATTTTGTATCCCATTTTCAACATCAAAATCCGCTACCTCACCTATCTTACCCTGAGATTTTTTCATATCTTCGGTATTTATCAAATTCTTGCCTCCACTATCTTAGTCATCTAATAACTTATCCAATGCTCTATCCATTTCTTCGAATACTTCTTCCCCCTCTGATACAGGTGTCTGCACTGGTTCTCTAACAATATTTTTTAATGACTCATCCATTACCTTAGCGGCCTCTTTGTGTCTTCTCTCTATACTCTCTTGAACATATGCTCTCGTGCATGCACTCTTTTCCGCCTCAGCTTGGAAATCACTCTTTGTATCATTTTTTTCTGCCATAGAGGCACTCGGATTCGTCTGTTCCTTTTCTACATTTTTGTTCTTCGCCTGACTTTTAACTGCCAAAAATACACCACATCCAATTGTTGCAACAGCAACTATGCCTACTACATATTTTGCCTTCATATATACCTCTCTCTACTCTTCGAGCAATTTTCTTATTCTTTGATCCATTTCCGCAATTTCCTCGCTATGATCAATATCTTCATAATCTGTTTCGCCATTTTCTTTGATTGTTTCTAATGCATCCCTCAATACTTCAGATGCTTCCATATGCCTTTTTGAAATGGAGTTAATCACATCTTCCTTTGCTTTATCGGTTTTTGCAATGGCTACATCCCTTATTTTATCCTGTGTAGTCAGGATTTCGTTTCCTTTTTCAATTTTTTCTTTGGTCAATTGGGCTTTCTGTTTCTTGGCAATAAGGCTATTAATTAAATTAATAGCAAGTGCTCCAATAATTCCTAAAACTATTGCTCCCATAAACATTCCAATTATGCTCGCAAGACTTCCAAATAAAGGTATTTCCACTGCAAACAATGGTATTGTAATTAATCCTTTCTCTATCACTTCTCCCAATACAATAGTTCCCCCAGCAGTTAAACCAGCTATTATTATTTTACCAACCTCCATCATAAGAATGCCTATTGGCTTATTTTTATTCCTTGGATCTTTAATATATTCAATCGATTTCTTTAATGACATCCATCCCTGCTTAATAAACATCCAAGCTTTTTTAATTGTATTCACAACCGGACCAAGAATTGACATAGCAATCACTGTGACTGCTGTATCTGCAACATTAACTACATTGTTCTTTAAATCAAGGACAAAGGTCACAATCGCATCTTTGACATATTTTAAAAGGGATTTCAAATTTCTCTTTGCCGACTTAAGCCAAAGAATAAATTTCGCAATTAT
This sequence comes from Agathobacter sp., assembly GCA_022772675.1. Taxonomy (GTDB): domain Bacteria; phylum Bacillota; class Clostridia; order Lachnospirales; family Lachnospiraceae; genus Roseburia. The sequence continues at coordinate 3,958 of JALEZW010000024.1, forward strand.
CTTTTTTATCAACTCTGCCAGCAATGTCATTACAACTGCACGTGCTGCTTTTTTTCCTACTCTTAAAGTTTCTGCTTTTTGTGATTTTTTTCCTTCTACTCTTGCCCTTTCTTCTGCGTCATTCTTAAGTTTTTCGTATTCTTTTCTGGCTTTTCTGTCTTTTTCTACATATTCATCTTCATCAAGTCCAAAAAATTCTGCATTTGTCTGACCTTCCCCTTGGCTTCCTTTTTCCCTTTCATGTTTAGCCCACTTTTCACCATTGTGGTCATTTTTTGATTCATTTGCGGATGAATCCAGTTCGTTAAGATTTTTATCCGAAATTGCAAAATCTACTCTCTCTTTCTCTGACATAAAAGCATTCGCAGACGGATCACGAATAATTTCCCCTGCTGATACCTGATGATCTTCATGATTTCCATTTTTCCCTACTGGTCGTCCCTCATCATAAGGCTTGCGCACCGAATTATCTTTAATCTTCTTTTTCCATTCACCATCTATCTTATCATAGGATTCCCATACACCTTTTTTATCATTGTATCGCTCCTTAGGCTCCCAAATACCCTTTTTTTCATTATAATATGACCATGTCTTTGTTTTCTCATCATATTTATGGTTTTTACTATTTTTGTACTTATACTCTTCATTGGGATCAGTCTTAAACTGCCCCATATATTTATCATATTTTTCCTTATAATCTGTGTTTGTATTATGGGTCGCAAGCTTACCATATTCAAAATTGTCTGTAGTCTGAATATGCGCATCATTGCTTAAATCCAATTTCAACATATTATTGTCTTTAATAAAATCCTCACCTGCCTGGATTGCAATTTGATTTGTAAATTGTTCCCAAACAGTGTTTAAGATGACATTACCCAAAGCATCCGGATCTCCAATCTGTTCCTTTTGCTCATCTAGAAAATCCAAATCAGCCATCTGTTCGTCCAGACTCTCTTGTAACTGTCTTTCCAACTCGTCAAAATCTAAACTCTCATGTTTTTTACTTTTTGAAATTGTTGCATTCTCATTTGCCATAATAATACCTCTCCCTTAACGCTGGTAGTGTCAAAAACTACCCATTTTTATTATACAACCTTTTTAAGACACATTTTGTCATTCTTTTTTATGACTTGCTACACTCGCTTTGTAAATTAATCAAAACTCTCAATTTTTGAATGAATCTATACCATAATAATACAATTAGTTATACACCCCTATAAAGAAAAACATCATAGTTGCCTATGATGTCATTCACCAATTGTAACTGGCTGCCATTTCAAAGGCCCTTTAGTTTTGCGTCACTGATTTTCATCAGTTTTGCCCTGAATAATCTTCTAATGCCTATTATACTCGTCTGATATGTAGATATCAATGAGCTCCTATAACAATTCTTCTTCCATGCTCCGGCTGAATATAGGTATTAAATTCATCAATAATCTTCAAATTTCTTCCGTTCTTATGAACTTTGACACTTTACACATCGCCAAATCAACAAACGCATCTTCGCTCATAATTTATTTCTCCTCCGTCGGATTGTATTTCCTTTGTTGTATGAACTAAGTATAAAACTATTCCCATATGATCTACATGGTTAAAACACAGTGATAAGAACATCTATCCCGGAAAAATCACATGAATACCAGCCTTAAAAACCTTAGCCCCAAGTGGTATCAAAATCAGTGTACAACAGAAAACTGCTCCCATCACACACAACACCACCCCGATTGGAAGAAGGATAAACAGCCACAGGCAGGCTTTTAACAATGCACCTGTTACAGCAAATCCAACCCAGAACAATACCGCTAATATCACCAGACAGATCAAAATTGTAATCATTCTACACCATCCTCTCTTGAACATCCTTCCATCGATTCAAATTTCCGGAGGCATCATAAATTCTCTCTCCGCAAAATGTTGACTGATTCTCTAAACCAAGCTTTTTGCTATATTCCTCGTGACATTCCATCTGATCAATCAGTCTGCACATCCTCACTCTTTCCTTTACACTCATCTCGCAGTCTCCTTTATTTGATTTAAAACCTGTTCTTTATAGTCTCATTATACGCAACAAACACTTTGTAAAAAAGTGTCACTTCTGCGAAATAGCCCCCTCTATTTCCTCTTTTCCTACCCCAATAGCTACGCTCTTTCAATTACCAGACTTTTCGTGTATAATAAGAGTTATCAAAACACTGACTATCAGGAGGCGCATCATGGGAAGAAAATCTACCAAAGACAACAAGAACATTTACCATATCAGCCGGGAAGAGGCGAATCTGTCCAGAGAAGCCGCAGCCGAACAAATGGAATTCATCTCTTCTGACCGAATTGAAAAGATTGAAAATGAAACCTCCGTCCCGCATCCGGACGAAATTCTTGCAATGGCACAGTGTTACAAGAATCCTTCCCTGTGCAACTACTACTGTTCCCACGAATGCCCGATTGGCCAGGAGTATGTCCCGGAAGTAACTGCCAAGGATCTTTCTGTAATCACACTGGAGATGCTCTCCACCTTAAACACACTTTCCCGTGAAAAGGACCGGCTCATTGATATTGCTGCAGACGGTCAGATCACGGATGACGAAATACCGGACTTTCTGGAAATCAAGGACCATCTGGAAAAAATGTCACTGTCCATTGAATCCTTAAAGCTATGGGTGGAACAGACGATTGCCTCCGGAAAAATTGATAAAGAAATGCTGAAAAAAAATCAGAATTGAATTGTACCAATGCTTTGCCATAACATAAAAAGAGCGGCTAATTCGAACTTTTAGTCCAAATTAACCGCTCTGTATCATTTGTCCTCTTTTGCTACAACAAACTCCGTTTTACCTAAATCCTCTGCTGCTAAAATATCAAGCAGACGAAACGCTGGTCCCGTCGGATGTGTCCTGCCACATTCCCATGCTTCGACTGTCTTTTTGGAAACTCCCATATAGGAGGCAAACACACTCTGAGTCATACCTGCTTTCATTCTGATATTACGAATCTCTTTATCCGAATACTCCTTAACAGGTGATATCATATACGTTTTTACTTTAGCCTCACCCTGTCCTTTCTCGTAATCAATCGCTTCCTCCAGACCTTGTTTTAAATCATCAAATAATGAACTCAAAGAAATCACCTCCTATTCTTTGCCGCCTCGTCCTTTAAGGATTTTACCAGCTTCTTAAGTACATTTTTTTCTTCTTTTGTGAGGTTTTCCTGTTCCTTCTTTTCAAAGGCAGTGATCAAATATATCACTTCATACTCCTCAAAATCTGTGTAGCAAACTCGAACTCCTCCGCTCTTCCCCCTATTTTCTAATGGAAATCTAACCTTACGAATGCCCCCTGTTCCTTCCATAACCGGCCCTGATTCCGGATCTTTTAACAACATAATCTGCAATGCCTTAAGTTCATCATCACCCAGACCGATTTCTTTCCACCTCTTAGTAAACAGTGGTACCTCGATAAATGTTCTTGTCATTCGTTCATTACCTTTCATCTTTTTATAATATATTATACCCTATTTTATAGGGTGTCAATATTTTCACATTTTATTCAGAAAAATCAGCTTTATTCATATTTTAAAATACAGCAAACACTCCCCTCACGGGGAGTGTTCCTGATTATTCATGTTCATACGTACTTCTGTCAATACTCGTGTGAAACAGCTTAAGCAGTGTTCTCTGACTGGTCAGCTTTTTAGTCTCCGTGTTTCCGGCAAAATCCCTTGCAATGACAAGATAATAATCCACATGATCATTGGTGGGGTTGATATCGTAATAGACATCAAAGCTGGAATGGGTATCCGGTGCACCCCATGTTTTCTGCGTGGTGGAGCTGTAGATTGCCGTCATCACTTCATTCTTTACCTTATAGACAATAACACTGGAAAGCCCGGAAGTGCAATTCGGATGATTTGGGCTTCTGTGTGCCTCATCGTCGATGTGCTGGCTGATGATATTATCCTGGCAGTACCCGGAATAGGTGATTCCATGTTCTACATGCGTAACCTCCGTGCCATCCATTCCCGGCGGTGTAATATCATACTTTGTCGAAACAGTTGCAGACACGGTATGCCCTACATTATCCGTTCCCGTAATATTCCAGGTATGAATTCCCTCATATTTATCCGCCAGCTCATAGCGGACTCTTTCATTTCCACTGGCTACTATATTTCCACTGTCATCCTGAATGACGATGGATGCAAGACCGGATCCGTTATAAGTAGTTCCATAGAGATAATCCGTTGCCGAAATTGCAATGACCGGTGCCGTATTTGTCCAGTCGCTGACCGTATTTTCCATCCCGTATAAAACCGGCGCAGAGTGATCCAGATAAATGGTCCTTGATGTTTTTACCGATGAATTGCCATCTTTATCCCTAACCGTCAGCATATAATAGAACACACCTTCGCTGCTCTCCGTGTAACTTCCATAGACCATATCCTTCGTTCCGCCACAGGACCAGCTTTTCACTGTACTCCAGGTTCTGGTTACAAAAGAATATCTCTCCAGTGTAATAGACGATATTCCAGAGCCCTCGTCCTGCGCATGGAATGTTACAGAACCATTTCCCGCACTCCAGTGATTCGGTTTCGCAATCAGATCACTGCAATCCGGTCCCGTTTCATCTTTCCAGTTTGCCTTCATGGTAACGGTTCCGCCGTCCTGGTCATGGGTGTAACTTCCACCCGGATTATAGGTTCCCCCAATACTTGCTTTCCAGTTCTGAAAAGAATACCCCTCCCGGGTCGGTTTCCCGGATCTCAAGGTCAATGTCTGACCCTGCTTTTTTCTCTGGCTATCTGGCGCACCGGTTCCCCCATTGGCATCGTAGGCAACTGTGTGCGTCTTTTTTCTGATCTTCCCAGCAGATACAAAGGTCAGATATCCGCCGGAGACCTTCCAGATTCCGTTTCCGTTATCATAATATCCCATTTCTCTAAGCTGCTCTTTGGTCTCTGCAACGGTCATGTCGTAACCACCCCTTCGGATCATATCGCTCAGCGCACTATCTAGAGAACTTCCCAGTCTTGGATTCTGGGTATTCAATACGATATCATCCTCTGCGCTGGTAAAAGTATGTGTCGTGGAATTTCCGAATGTCCGGATTGGCCGTTCCGTCACTACCTTAAGCTCAATGGAGTCCGTCTGTGCATTGTATCGGTAATAATAGGTATATACATTCGATCCACTCACATGACCCTGATCCGTGTCTCCCGTTTCTGCAATTTCATCTGCAGATACTACGGATATGGAAGACAAAATCATTGAAACTGCAAGCAGAAACATCACTGCGTATTTATAGATACTTCTCTCCCTCATGTTCACTCCTCCGTTTCTCTCCAATTATTGATGCTAACCTGTAAAAACAGGCTTTTTGTAATTGTTTCATCCCCACTGCGGTATTGTACAACTGCTGTAATGCTGTCCGGAACCAGCTTCCCGTCTTCTGTCTCGGTTGTCTGATAAAAGACCTTATTCTCCAGAAGCTCGTCATACCTGGTTCCCTGCAGCATCTTCTCCAGCACACTGCATGGATTCTTAAGCACATAAGTCTTTTCCTTTGTCATCTCATAGGTTTCCTTATCATATACCGCCTGGTTTAAGTCCCCATCCACCCCACTGGTTTCCAGCAGTTTTTCAAACACCTGGCGGCCATCCATGCCTTCATAGGAAAAACCGAATCCTTCCTCAAAATCCACTGTTTTTACCAGAGAATCATCCATCTGCTCCTCTTTGAGGGATACAGAATAATCCTCTGTGTGGTCACTTTCTTTTTTTAGATTCACATCTGACACCAGATAGGCTGCGTATTCTGTTTTTGAATTTCCATCCAGGTCTTCCGTTGTAGTCCGCTCCACCTTTTCCACCGTGATATGATCTGCTGCTCCAAAGGATTCCTGAAAATTATCCTTAAATGGTCCTGCTTCCGTTTTTTCTGTACTGACAACAGGCGATTTAGTTTCAGTCTCTGACTTATCCTTCCTGTTCATTCCACATCCTGCTGCCATAACGACACCTGTCAGTAAGATTACCATGAATACTGTACTCATTCTTCTTTTCACTCCTTAGCCTCCTTATCTTCTTTGAAAAATACATCCTGTCCATTGTTCCGAAAGCCTATCCGCTTCATGAATCCGGGTCTGGTCTCATAATCATATAATGCCTGCTCCATATTGCTGCCGGCATACAGGGCCTCATCCACCACTTCATGCTCTCTATCTAAGATCTGTACCACAATCTGCGCCTCCCGGGCATCATGGCTCTGGCCCTGGACTGCTTTCCCGATTCCGCTCTTCTGCGGCTGCATCCCGCACGCTTCGTGAAAAGGCTGTTCTCTTCTTTCCTGTACTTCCTTTACATATTCCAGCACCGCTGATTTGGATGGCTCCTTTTCTTCCTGTCCCGGTACAGGCACCTCCGGCTCCCCAAAGGAACAAATCTCTGACCGGAGCCTGTGCAGGCTCTTTTTTGCATCCGGATCCACCATGTGAAGCTCCGTGATCTTGTCTATGCCGGCTGTTAAGAGTTCTATATCCCTTTTCATGATGTTTTCAGCCAGGCTTTCCCGGTCATCTGACCCGGAAATACCATATACATCCATATAGAACAGATAGGAATCCGCCAGCTCCAAAGCCCTGTAATATGCCGCTTTGTCCCTTTTCTTTTGTTCCAGCATGTTAAGGACCAGACGATTGTAGTAACTCTTAAAATTTAAGTATTCCTGCACAGAAAGCGTCACACCGATGTTTTTCCGGAAACAGCCGGACACAAAATCAAAATACATCTTAAGCCCGTCCCTTTCCTTTTCAGAAAACACAGGCAATTTCTCCCTCCCTTTTAGCATGTCACGGGACATAAACAAAATAAATTCCTCCGTTGCTTCTGTCAGTTCCACCAGGGACTGATCTTCATTGTCATAAAAGGATGGCTTTATGTTCTCCGTGTGCCCAAAATACACATTATTTTTCTTTTTCAGAAGGGAATACGAGGGAATATCCTTACACCCAATCACCTCTGTGTACAGGAGCTTTTTCTCATAATATGGAATCTCCCTGCATCTGGTTGTAGACTCTTCCTTTTCTGCTTCTTTCAGTTCTTCCTCCAGCTTTTTCCTCTCCCCCGGCGCAGATACCTTTCTTGCAAATGCCTGGAAAGGAGATTTTCTTTCTTTTTTTGCCTTCTCTTTAAGCTCATGCTCCGCTTCCGGATGATCCGGCCGGGCATCCTCTTTTACGTTTTCCCTGCTGATTCCTGCATCCTTTACCTCTTCCTCCTCCGGTGGCAGACGCTTCATCTTATTTTCCAGTGCCGTCTCTGCCATACGGAGGGCATCACGAAAGGCTTTATTCTTTTCCAGCGTGAGATTGATCTGCTCTTTCTGGAATTCATCTGCTGCCATAGCATTCATAACCGACAGCCGGATGATATTTCCCACTTTTGTCATCTGATCCTGATATTCCTTTTGCAGTTCCCTGCACAAAGCAGGTGTCAGATTCTTCTTTTTGTTCTCCGTCAGAATCCTCACCCGGATATACGAAAGTGTTGCCCGCGAGATTCCCTCTACGGTGCATCCGCCTGTCTCTGCAAAGATCTCATTGAAGCCCAAAAGTGCCTGCTTAAGATCGCATTCCTCCAGCCTCCGCTGCAGGATCAGAAGGGTCTCGCTGTCCTTCATCCGGAATTCCTCTCCCGGCACCGCATTCATAACCTCCGCCATCGACAGCAGCAGCTTTTCTAAAATCTGAAATTCTTCCATTTACATAAGCCTCCAAATCAAGCCTCCCGCCAGCAATATGCCAATGACCAGGGCTGGTCCTGGTATGACAGCTACCTCCGGAGGCAGTTCACCTTTTTTCTTTCTCCTCTTTTCTATCTGGCAGATAAAAATGGAAAGGATAAGTCCCAAAGAAAGTGTCAGACACTCCCTGACTGCAACTGCATATCCATTCGCCACTGGCCCTGCAGCAAGACAGGCATTCCCAAACAGAAGGAATATATCACTGTCTGCCCCTCCCCAGATCTGCCAGGCATTTAACAAAACATATATAAGAAGATGCATCAGCCAGAAACGGCTTAGGAAATCATCCGGCCAGTCCGTTCCCAGCCATAGATAAAAACTCCAGGCCTGCTGCAGAAAAAGGATAGGAAATGCATACACCATCCGATCCTTAAGATCCTGCCAGGAAGCCGCAGCAAGCAGCACAATCGTCACCACCGTAAGAACCGCATATACAAAAGCCGTCATTTCCCGCTCTCCTTTCGGTAAACCTCCGCAAACCGAAGTTTCTTTTCTGCTGCATCCCATCCATCAATCTCAAGGATCTCATCAATGGAAAAGCGGCTCATATGAACCAGCACAAAAGGCACACAGGTCAGCATTTCCTCCAGCGTTTCCATCGGATAATCTGACACATACCGGGCGCACTGGGCGAGCCGGACCACTGAACTTCTGGCGTCATTTGCATGGATTGTACCGAAAAATCTCGCCCCCGTACTCAGCGCGGTGGTAAACACATGCAGTGCCTCGCCTCCCTTGATCTCCCCGATCACAAAGTTGTCAATATCCTGCAAAAGCCCAAGCCGCAGTTCATCCTCCAATGTGAAATCTGCCATTGTATGCTCAAACTGTATCTGTGGATGCACATTGCTGTATAGTTCATCAGATTCCTGGGAAACCAGAACGGATTCCTCAAAGGGGATCCAGTCCATCATATTGTTAAGGAGAGTAGACTTTCCGGATCCTCCCCTTCCGGAGATCAGAAAACCATATCCCGCAAGAACCCGGTCCCTCAGATACATCTCCATATCCTCATCCAGCATTCCGTTTTCCATTAGATACTCCCAGGAAAACTTTTCCTTAGGCATCTTTCGGATATGGATATTATTCTTTTCTGTTGATGTGATACAGGAGTGCTGCACATCAATACGAAGATAGTAGGAATCCTCCCCCTTCCGGTCGGTACAGTGCCCAAGGGCATCCGCTTCGGTTCTGCCCAGGCCGTGAATTCTCTGGATCCGCTCAAACCAGGACGCATAATCCTCTTCGCCGAAAAAGCTTACATCTGCCAGATATCTGCTTCCGTTTGCTTTTACAACCACATGGTCGTAATCCAGCACCTTAATATCTGACACATCCTTTGCACGGATCAGCGGAGTCAGGACATAATAACCAAACACACACTGCCGGAACATTTCCAACAGCTTTCCGGTCTTCTGCGAATCCAGTGCCGGATAAGCATAAGCCAGGAAATCCTTCGCACGGTTCATGAGCATGATGAAATCCTGCTCTGTTCCGGTTATGCACTTCGTGACCAGGGCCGGATTTAAACCGCATACATTGGCCTTCATCCTTAAAAATGGCTCTTTGAGCTCTTCATCCTGATAGATGGAGCTAATGTGATAGATTTCCGACTTCTGCTTTAACTTCCCGTCAGACTTTTTTACATAGTTCAGCCGTCCCATCGCATTTCTCACCTCCCATTAGGTACATGGAGCATAAGAAAGCTGATTACAGAAACTACGGGACAATTTTTCTGGTATTTTTCCTGTGTACCTGACAGTCCTTTAATCCATACTCCCCTGCCAGTGCAAAGATGGCATCGTTGAATGCCTTTGCATCCATGTCCTTTGAGGAAATCTCCCGCAGGACCTCGTCTTTTTCCCCTAAAACCGTAATCTCTGTGACAACAGATGCCTTTCCTTTTACCACATCCGGTGTCGTGACCACCCGGACGACGATATCCTCCCGTCCCCGCGCCGTGATATATTTCAGGCTGCTGGTACAGATTCCATAATCCCTTGCCTCCTGTCTGGCTTCGCTATGGCCCACCGCCCGGAAAAATGACAGGACATTCTCATCCGTGCGGAAGGTTCCCTTTTCTTCATAGGCCCTGATTGCTTTATACTGTGCTTTCAGCTCTGTTTCCTGTGCCTTTGAATAGAGAAGCTGGTCTTTCTGGTCACGTACAAAAGCCGCTACCTCATCCACGGTTTTTCCGTATATTTTCTCAAGTCTCTGTGAAAGCTCGCTGTATGCCTCAAACTCGCTTTGATACTCCGTCTGTCCACAGACATCATACAGATAGGCATGAAGCATATACTTTTTCATCTCCTCATAAATGGCAGTCTGCGGCCGATATGATTTCAAATTCTCCCGCAGTTCCTTCCTCTCCCTTGACAGTTCTTTTCTTCTCCTTATGAGCTCATCCAGTGCATCCTTCACATGATCACTGCCACCGGAATAATAATGCACCAGCTCGCACACATAGCCTGTCTCATTCAGCTGCTTTTCCATCTTTCTCAACTGCCAGTTATCCTTTCCAGTCTCCTCCCAGGGATTTCTCCCCAACTTCAGCAGTCTTTTTGCATGAGCCTTTTCCTGTTCATTCATATCCCGGTACTGTTTCATCTTAGCCGGCGTAAAGGAAAGCATATCCTTTTGCGATATATAATGGGCATGCGGGCCGATTCCTTTCCAGACGATGGGGTCAAGTTTTGAAGCCAGCCGCCTGCGCAGTGCGTCCGGTGTATAGTTTTCCCCCAGCTGTCCAATGCGCATGGCGTGCTCCATTCCCTCCATCTGCAGTGTGACCGTTTTCCCCACATTGACCACCAGTCCCTCCGACCTTAAATACGCGATGAATGCCGCAAAGTCATCCGTCTGTTCCACTGCATAGTCCACAAGTTTCCTAAGAATCGTTTTCCTTTGGGCAAGCGGGATCTGTTTCGGCTGTTTCTCTCTTCTCCACTGCCCGTTCGGCGTAAACCCGTATTTTTCAGCTAATGCATTGACTGCCGGTTCCAATACACGGCTCATAAATTTTCTGTCCATGTGAATCTTTTTCCCATCCAGCCCCACTGTATTAATAATGAAATGAATATGGAGATTCTCCGTGTTTGTATGGACCGCATACACCACCTGATTCTCCGGAAACACCTGTTTCATCAACTCATCCAGTAAAAGCATGAGTTTTCCTGCATGCGAGGGATCCGATTCCGATTCATCCAGGGAAATTACCCCGTGTGTGGCAACTCTTCCGTCCAGTTTTCCATAAAATTCTTTGACCTGCATCATCTCCTCCACAGCATGGCTCACATCTGAAATATGCCGGGTTCCTACATATAATCCATCCATCGTTTTGATGTCATCCGTGACATAGGAGAGCTCATTTCCCACCTGCCTGACAGGCAACTCTCCCAGCTTCACACCGGTCTTTTCCGGATTTTCAATATAGTCAATGGAACTTCTGATCTGTGCTGCACCGGACCTTGTCTGTTTTCCCGCTGTTACATTCCAGATCTTTACTACAATTCCCTGTGCCAAACGCTTTCCCCCCCTACTAAATCTCCTTTCATTTGCCATAACCGCAAAACAGCCGCCCGGTACGGGCAGCTGCTCAAAAGGAGGATTTATCAATAAATAACGAAATCTCTATAATCTGTTATACTCTTCAAGGACCTTTTTTCTGATCTCCTCTCTGAGTTCTCTTGCCATCGGAAAGCATACATCCTTATACTCCCCGCGGCTGTTCTGCTTGGACGGATAACCGACAAACCGTTTTCCATCCTTTGTTTTCAGCACCCGGATCCCGCATACCACGAAGTCACCATCTAAAGTGATGCTTCCATACGCAAGACAGCTGTCTTCCTGCGGGGCCCTGGTTAACCTGACCTCTGTAACCTGCATGCACCGCCCTCCTTATCTGCTCTTTCCTTTCTTCGGAGCCGGAGCTGTTTCCCCTGCTTCCTCTGTCTTTGTCTGCTCCGCAGCAGTCTCCTGCTCCTTCTGTTCCACCTGCTTGTGATATTCGTCCAAGACTGCTCCTGTAATGGAAGCGTACAGTTCCTTGCTTAACGGAAACGCTATATCCTCATAGGAACCGTCCTGCTTTTCCCTGGAAGGGAACGCCACAAAATTATGGCCTTTCTTATCTTCCATGACACGCACCCCGCGGACAGCAAATGCGCCGTCCAGTGCAAAGCTTCCAATCGCTCTCACTGCTGAGTCTGTTTTAAGTAAGTTTAATCGTACCTCTGATACCTGCATAATCTTTCCCCTTTCTTACTGTTGATTTTATCTGTGGTGATGCGGACGGGAGGATTCTCCTGCCTCCGATGCAGCTTCATAGGTCCTGGTATCCTCGGACACCTTAGCCAGGATTTCTTCCATGGTGGTATCCGCCAGTGACAGTTTCCTTGTCTCTGCATCAAAACGGTACACATGATCCGAAAGTTGTTCCGATTCCGCCACCTCGGATCCGTTAACTTCCCGCACCATTTCTGAGAGCATTTCCGGTGTTCCCATATGAGTGGAAACAGCAATGCACTCATGCACGGATGAGGGAAGAATATAAAGATCTGTCCCGATCTTATCCGCAAGATCTGACAGGGCATCCTCATAAAAGATTGATGCTGCTCCGTTTACCTTGGATGCATTTGAGATGATAAACATCTGCTCATCCAGTGGCATGTCGGCAAACAGAGAGCGATTCATATCTTCCGGAATACCCGCTTCACCTGCAAACTCCCCCAGCACTTCCCCCATGCTCTGAACAGTCACAGGAAGAATCTCCCTGGTATTTTTCATCGCCAGCTCATGAATCTCGGCCTCTGTAACACCCCAGGCCTTCATATGTTCATTCCGGATCGTGATGGTCGCAAAGCCCTGGGAACTCTTACTCAGCATGACCTTATAAATCATGGCCAGATCCTCCCGGTTCTCATGGGGTACATCCGCAAGAAGCTCCCGGTTCTTTTCGGCATTTACGACCGTCATGATAATCTTGTCCTTCACAAAATCGAAATTCTGATAATCCTTTCCAACTGTAGCCAGTTCCTCAGGCGCTTTCAGATTGCTAAACGCAGTTTCCGCAAGCTTGTCCATCAGTTCATCCAGATCTGCCCCCTCTTCATACTGCTTAAATGCCCCATCCAGATAGATATTCGGAGCAATGCAGGAATCTTCTGTTTTCACGGTGGCTGCATGAAGAATGACTCCATTGTTTTTGGTTACATGGTTCAGCATCACCTCCACCTGCTCTCCCTTCTCTGCGATCAGTTCCGGAATCTTCATCTTTGCATACTCCTGAAACTCGTCAAAATTAAGCATCTTTTTCCTTCTCCTTTCCCTTTTCCTCTCTTCCCCGTTCCGCGGCAAGGTTCTCATCATACGCGGTCATCATGGCCGTCTTCTCTTCATTCCTCTCCCACGCAACCGTCAAATCATTGTCAGCTACATAATCCATGTTTACAGCTCCTTTCCTGTACGGTATCTTCCTTACACTTCATACTTGGAGCCTTAAAATGCTGTTTGCAGAAAATCTGTAAAATTACCGGGACCGGTGCCTTCTGGGCACAGCCGGTTCCTCAGCCTTTCCTTCTGCCACCGCAAACCGTTCCGGCTGCATCTTTACATAATCCGTTTCATACTGGTTATGCTCAAATTCCAGAATCCCCCGCTCCTTGAAACTGAAATAAGAAAGATTGTCTCCTCCCACAATGATATGGTCCACCAGAGGAATCCCGATCAGATCCCCCAGCTTCAAAAGCCGGTCTGTGAGCATCGTATCCCATTCGCTTGGCTCCAGACTTCCGGAGGGATGATTGTGCATAAGAAGCATTGTAGTGGCATTGGATAAAATGCTGCTCTTAAGAATTTCCCTGGGATGTGCAACACAAGAATCCACAGCTCCCATGCTGACAAAATTGCAGTTGATCGGTACTCCGTTCGTTTTCAGGTTAATGACACACAAAACCTCCCTGTCCAGTTCACACATTTCTTTTCCAAGAGCCTCCACGGCATCCTTCGGTCCTTTAATAGGCCTGTCCGACCAGATCTGCCCATCCTTGATAAGCCTCACTGACACCACATCCATTTTCTTCTCCAAAAAACTCTCCCTCCTCATTCCATACCACGCGGACAAAATACTCCCCTTCATGTTCATTTAAAAAATGAAATAATTTATCAGCATCCATTTCCTGTTCTTCCATCATCAACCTCCCTGGTCCTGCTTTGGCCAACTTGACCAAAAGCATTTCCTTCACTTAATATCCTTTTTATTTCCTGTAATTTACTGTAGATCAAAAGCTTGTCCGTGCTGGTTAAGGATTCCTTCAATACAAGAACCCGAAGCTTTAGATCAATCCCCGAAAGTTTTTCAATCAACTCCCGATAACGGATAGACGGACAGATCTGCTTCTTTTGTCCGGACAGCAGATACCGGATATACCGGGAACGGTTCATTCCAAGCTCTGCCCTTAAAACATCCAGCTTCTTTACATCCTCCTCCGGCAGGGAAAGAAACAGCCTTTTATTGTCCGCCATCCGCTTCCTCCTCATATTCGGAAAAATCATCTCCGCAGTCATCTCCATCCACCGGCATATGAATCTCTGCCTCGCGCTGCTCGTCATACTGATGAATCATCTCAGCCGCCTTTTTGTAATAATTCTCGTCCAGTTCTGTGAATCCTGTGTCCTGAACCACAAGGTCCTTTTCGGGATTATCTCCTTCAAAGAAAGCCCGGCGGCGGGTTCCCAGCATTTTATCCAGCGTAAATACTGCCTGTTCGCTCATGTTATTCTTAATGGCATCCCGGAAGCTCAAAAGTTCCTCCACCGGAAGCATCTGAAACCGACAGGTTCTTCCGTTGTATTCTGCAGCCACGTACCACTCGCCGGAAATCAGTTCCCTTGCCGCTTCCCGTTTTATTCTTGCTTCGCTGGCTTTACACGCCTGTCTCAAAAAGCCCCTGATGCTTTCATAATTGTGGCAGGCTTCCGGTTTCTCCAGAAGCCGGATCACGTAATCCGCCTCCAGCCCATGGTCCCCTGCGAAATTCAGCAGATCCTCCATCTCCGTTCCGTGGTATTCATGCCAGCCCGCATAAAATGCAAGCTTTGCCTGGTTACTTAAAGATTCATCTTTAAGGAGCAGTTCAATCGATTTCTTTCTGTTTTCCCGGATCACATCATCCATCTGTTCCCTGCTCTGCTCACTTTTCTGTAATGCAGCCTTTGCCTTTTCTTCATCCATAAACAGCTTTTCAAAAAAGGAACATCTCATCAGCGCATCCGCAATCCTGTTTCTTACATTGGAAATGGTAAGATGATGTTTTTTCTCATGATCCACTTCGTAAAAAGAATCCCGATTCCCGCCATGTCTGCTGACCGCCTCGGAGGTATCCACCATTTTCGCCGGATCATGCAGAAAAATATCCTCTTCCACCGCAGGTCCAAACGACCGGATAGATGGAAGAATCAGCACTTTTTTATTCATGGAACCATCCACTGCCTGACATATTTTTTCCATGTTGACCTTTTTGAGCCGGTCAATCTCCTTTTCCAGATCTGCCACCTTCCTGTGAAGTTCTGCGTTTTCCTTTCGCATCTGCCTGGTCTGCGGGGACTCCTTCGTCTCCTCAATCCTTGCATACTGCGGTTCCTCACATTTTCGCCCTTTCGCTGCAGGAACCGGTCCGGCAAACAGGACATAGGCATCCGTTCCAAATTCGTGGCACAGATCCTCAATAAAGGAGCGAAACTCACCAAAATCAATTCCGACCCGATCGTCCCGTACCACAAGCATCCCGGCATCCCCGCCAAAAGCTTCCTTCACTTTGTCACTTAACACGGATCTGGACACCTGGTTCTTTAGTCTGGCCCTTAATTCGTTTTCATCCAGCATATCCGTTCCTACACAGCGGTACACTTCCAGATATTTTTGAAGGCTTTTCATGCGTTCTTTCAATCTTCATCACTCTCCTTTGCTCCTGCCCTCTAACTGTTACTTGGAGCCTGGAAGAGCTGATTGCAGAAAACTTTTGAATCATTCATGTTCACCGTTCCGGACGGCTGTTCGCTCTCCCGGACAGCCTTATAAGATGACTTCCGGCAAAAAATAAGGATGTCCGACACTTCAAACACCCTCTGGCTATTGAATTTACTGGATTTCCGACAAACAGAACACCATTCCGGTCCTTCGGACAATTATGATGGGAATAAGATAACAGGATACGCCTAAAGTTGCATAAACTTTACGCCGGGATTCCGCACTCCTATGTCGTGCGCCGTATCCAGATTGCTCTGGATTACAAAATCAATTCTGGTCAGGCTTTGGTCAACTTGGCCAAAACATTTCTCATATGTTGACTGCAGGAACCCACAGCTGTGCTTTTCGGCAATCAAAAAGGCCCTGACTCTCCAAATCATAATCTGGAAAATCAGAGCCTTCCGGCCTGGGCGACAGCCTAGCACGGCTGCCCCTACAGTAAACATATGCTATTTTAGTCTGTAATCCCGTCTATACAAGTACAGACTTATGCTCCTTAATGATTCCTTCCACTTCCTCAACACTTTGCTTTGTTGCAAGCGATATCTGCTGTACTGTAAAGTTATTCTCGTACATATTCATTATAATTTCTGCCTTTGTTTCAGCTCTAGTTTCAGCCCTGGTTTCATCAACAATTCCCTGACTCAGATTACACATAACGCTCACATCCTTATTCACAACAATACTAAGCATATCCTTTAAGCCATCTTTGACCATAATAATCAATACTGCTTATATAATCATAAAGAAAAACAGAGCTAACATCGTATAAATACAATGCCGCTCCGCAAAAGTAAAACTTTTTCTATGTACTATCATACTACTCAACTTTGAACCAATTGTCAACCACCATTTTTAACTATACTATCTGATCGATTGTTCGATGTCGAACACATCTGCTACCTTCCTTTGCGTCGTTGTAATCTCCACTATTTTTGCACTTGGGTGTGCCAAGGCTGATATAAGCGTGCGGGGCACTAAGCTCACAGCAACGATGCAGCTCATATTTTTCGTCCTGCTCTGGCAGCTCATTGAAAGGACCAATCAGAACAATATTAAGCATATCCTGTTTTCACTCCCAATGATAGAAAACATCATTTCTCTCTATCATTCTGAAAAACACAAAAATTTACATCTCTTGATGGATGTATAGGCACTCTTAAGTTTCACATATACTTTTTATTTCGAAAATCCAAACTCCTTTATTCAGCTTTAAATCTTGCCCAATGTTTATAATAATTGCCTCCAATTGCTTCCATCATCTTATCCCATTCTTTATCAGCATCTTCAAGTTTCTGATGTTCTATCAAGAACAAATACAAATTGTACATCTGCTTGTTGCCTTCCATTACCTTTTCCCTCATATTCTTGTCAAAGATATTAGGGAACAGATTTTCCCATACAGAATATCGACCTAAAAATTGCATCGTCGAATATAACTGCTCATCCATGTTTCCCTCAGCTGCACTGCATGATTTGTTGAATGCTTTAATCTGGAAAGGAAGTTCTTTTTGCAAGATAAAATCCGTATGCGTTTTATCATATATATCCGTATAGCTTTCAGAATATTGATATTTACTCATGAAGAAATAGCCTTTTGCTTTTGCATTGAATTCTGTCCACAATGCGAATGGTCTATGCTCTATTCTCCTTTGAATCTTGTCATAACTCTTCATATCATGCATATCTGCATATTCAACATAATCTTGAACATGTGTCATTTCGTGTACAAGGGTTCCTACCCATTGAAAGTCATCCCTTTGACATGAATCGAGCAGATAATAATAACTTATTACTATGGTAAACTTTCCTTCTCTTTCTCTTGGTGGAATTATCATTCCTCGATATTTGTCGATTTCTTCCGGTCTTGTCCTGATTTCACCGTCTAAATAATCTGGTCTTATTTTCATGACAGCATCCGAAATTCTGCTACTAAACATAATATCCACATCTATCACATTCAGGCTAAAATATTTATAATACTCCTCCAATACCTTCTCAATAAAGCTGCCCTGCTCTGGTTGCCCATTCATATCCATCATTTCTCACATCCTTCACGCTTTTTTTGATTTTATTGCTGTTATTTCTATTCCCTCATAAATCTGAATTATATTCAATCACTCCATACTTCTTCTCCAAGTCTGCCAGCCGTCCGTCGATATAGTCCTTCGCATTCCCCGATAACCTGATATGAGCCTTCTGGTAATGCTTCTTTGCCACATCGGATATTCTTTCGTTTTTTCCGAATGAGGATATATAAGTATCTGAACCAAGCTCATCCCAGATTTCATCCATCGGTATGCCATCTTCGACC
Source organism: Agathobacter sp. (assembly GCA_022772675.1). Classification (GTDB taxonomy): domain Bacteria; phylum Bacillota; class Clostridia; order Lachnospirales; family Lachnospiraceae; genus Roseburia. Next base: position 22,091 of record JALEZW010000024.1, read on the forward strand.
GGCATATCCAGAATTCTTGAATCCTTTATAATACAATACCATGGATATCTGCTCATCCATTTATACTGGCTTACCCACTCTTCCTTCACGCGGTTCTCATCCTGAAAAGCTGCAAGATGCCCTCTTCCAACTATGACAGGCTGATTCTTTCCCTTGGCATCCATCGTCAATGCCGCAAAATAAATCTCATCATCTTCCTTGACGGAATGCACCTTAAAAGGATAGTTTGACAAATACCAGGTTCCATCTGGAACATCAACCATAGTCATAGGGAACCCGTCCTTTGCCTCCAGACGGTCATTGCCTTCGCCTTCAAACTTAAGCCATATCGTATGATCATAAAATACCTGTTCCTTCTGTTCAGATGTTTTAAACATCGAATCAACGAGGTCCTCGTCCATCCCGCATTTTTCAATTTCACTCAATGCCTCTATAGAATCTTCAAATGTCGTTCTTCTGTTCAAAGCCGCACCATACATGAATGTGCTTATCACCTTGTCCTTCCCTTTTTTTGAACTGAAGGTAAACTTGTACTTTTTCCTACCCAACACAAGAACATCCTTGGTAATCCTTCCCTCATCAGATTCTTTGATTTTTTTCAACAAATCATCAAAATATGCCTTAAGCTCCCCCAGTATGCCATCATCGCGGCTGATTAGCAGCGATAGTTCAATATTGGATTTGAATCCACCGGCAGTAAAGTTCGCAGAACCCAGTATCCCATAATCGTCATCAAAAAGATACAGTTTTGTATGAAGCCCTTTCAACGCATATATTTCTATTCCTGCATCCATCATCATCTCAATGGCATCCATACTATTTGCTTTTGCAAACATATCCTCTAGATAAAATCTAGTTATAAATTTACAATCAATATTGTCATTACTCACCACATCACATAGTTTTTTTGCCATAGCTATGGATATAAAGGGACTAATGATTTTTATTTCTCTCTTGGTCCCATCAAATAGGTCTAATATTTTCTCATAGTGGTCATTGGTCAAGACCTGCATATTCGTCCCCCTTGCTATTTCAATTGAAATCCAATATGATTTCCAGTAATTTGAATATTTCCCTCTGCGAGATTTTTATTAAGAAATTCGAGCGCATATGGTTGTAGATTATAAGAAAATCCTTCAATGAGATTCCCCATTCGAGAAGCCAAATAAATAATATGTTTACGTTGCAATGGTGTTTTTCTTCCATCAGTATAATCAATTTTTCCAGAAGAACAAAATCTTTTATTTCTGTCATCATAAAATGTTTCAATTAATAGACACATTTCATCCGGACTCATATATTTTTTCATATAGTCGAGAGCAATTTTCTTTCCATTATGAAATTTTCTCCAAATAGAATTCTTAATCCATATAAGCATACATAAAAAATAATATGCACCTATGACCATTATGCATAAACTAATATATGTTTGATATGTATTTCTAAAGGCATCTATTTTCATCTTACTAGCCAACCAATCAGGTATTAAGGTTATAGTCAATGCCGCTATGAACACAATTGCAAACAGTTCCTTCAATTTTAATTTTTCAATAATGCTTTTAATAATTCCCAAAATATCACTCCTATTTCTCTAGGCAATCTCCAATAAACACTTGTCTATTATTCATTGCGTTATAGCAGCTTCTGTGTAATAACAGATTTTATATGGGATATGCCACGAACAAATTCACATCTCCGCCAATCATTTCATCCAATGTCCTTAGGCCCTCCCCTTTATTATTCAGAAAAATATTTACCCTGTAAATCGCCATCTTGTCATCCCTATCTTCTATATGTTTCAATTCCTGCAATTTTTCCGAAAACACCCTCTTTCTTCTTAGAAGCTGTAACTAATTATTCTCCAGTAAGCAATATCAGGTTTTATCACAAGCAGTTTATCGGAAATCACTCTTGCCATGTCATAATATTTTCTATTTCTGGTTGTATCATAAACATACTTGCCACATCCTCTGCCCTCAAAATAGTTCCACCAATACCTTATTCACCAATTACATCCATAAACCTCTACGCTGATCTGACCAGTGCATTTGAACACAAGACAAAAAGTGCGTAAAATTCCAGTGCCTTGGTCGATCCTATATCCTGTAAATCCTAATAATTGAAAATAAAATCCTTATTTATCTTTTCTCCCTGATTTTTATGCTCCCACCATAGCAAGTAAATCTAATCTGTTATTATTTCTTTCCTGGAGTCGCAATATAATCCACCGGTTCCAATTCACAACTTTTATCAATTGCACCATTCAACCGGTAGTAATTAACAGAGTCACTGTTACTTGACAGATTATATATTCGGTAAATATAATACAACTCTTCATATTTTTTAGAAGCTTTCAGCTCATTTCTAGATACATAAAACGGCATATTTTTATCCCCTGCGGTCGCTTTTACCTCAATATAAATTTCCTGTTCACTACCGTCTTCATCCACATCCATCGATATAATATCATATCCCAACCCATCTTTTACCTTCGCCACGTGTGCAATCTTTGGAATAAGATCTTCCCGATGCAGTGATTCGAGCCTTCTTTTTTCAATTTCAATTACAAGTTCTTCCCCCATATTTCCTTTTGCTTTTCTGTTATGTGCCTTTACCGCCGCTTCATCCGCAGACATGCTTTTTCTTACTTTATTACAGCTAGTCCGAATAACGTCACCAGCATTCGGCGGAACTTCTTCAGTGATTTTCATTTCTGATACAGGAACCATATAGGATATCTCAATATTATTCTCTTCATCTGGCTCCTTCATTTCATCTATTTCATCGATATCAAACAGATCACGCCACTTCGTATCAGACAATATACCGATTACTGGCATATCATCATGTTCTTTAAAATATATATACCAATAATCACCCTTATGAAATAGCGACATCTGCTCCCGTTTAAAATAAATTGTCATTTCATCCTTATCAGGCTTGGAAAACTTACACGAAATTTTTAATGTATCAGAATTATATATTTTACTCTTCTCACATACCTTGAATTCAATGTCTTGATCATCACCGGATCCCGCTCGCGGAATATTATCATATCCCAAATGATTCACTAGAAGATTTCTGATTACAGATTTTACATTAAAAGTCCCTTTTTGGATCTCCCTATCTGTAAAAGCAGTATAGGCTCCCTCCTCTGCGCCAAAATATTCCAACATCTCTTTTGAAAAACTACCAGTTGTCATTATGTCTCCTCCTGTCTTTGCAATTCCGATTCTAACGCTTCCATTGTCTGCAAAAAATTCTTTTCCAGTTCGCATTCCCATATTATAATTACCTTCCATCCCATCTGTTCAAGCTGCTCTTGTTTTATCCTATCATTTCTTACATTCTTCTCAAATTTATCATTCCAGAACTCCGTCCTTGTTTTAGGAACAGTCGCATTTTTACAACCAGAATGCCTATGCCAGAAACAGCCATGTATAAATATCGCTGTTTTATATTTAGGTAAAACAATATCCGGTTTTCCAGGATACCGTTTATCATTTTTCCTGAAACGGTACCCCTTACTAAAGAGGTATTGACGGACTATAACTTCAATTTTTGTATCTTTTCCTTTTATCCGGCTCATATTCCAGCTTCTATGTTCCGGCGTCAGTTTATCGCTCATCTTTTTGGCAGAGTTGCCATCTCTGCAATGATATTTTTTGCTATCGCTCTAACAACCGGAACTGCAACTGAATTTCCAAATTGTTTGTATGCTCTTGTATCTGAAACAGGAATGATAAACTCCTCTGGGAATCCTTGCAGACGAGCACATTCTCTTGGTGTCAATTTTCTGGGTAGTTTCCCTTCTCCCTGGTCAATCAGAATTTCACTACCATCTTTGTAATAACGGGCACTAAGTGTATTGGTATATTCAGATTCTGCATCAAAAATTGAGAATCCAAACCCATTGCCCCTTTTTTTATGTTCTTCCTTCCGTCTTTTATGTCCATCATACAATCGCTGGCTAATCGTATATTTAGGATCGACATTGTTCTCCAATATATCTCCTAGTCTGGTAGGTGTTTTAGGCGGAGTTGGAAATTCAAATTCATAGTCTTCCGGTAGATCAAAATATTCTCTATTAAGTCCAACAATATAAATTCTTTCTCTATTCTGGGGGACTCCAAAATCTCTCGCGCGTAAAACAGCTGAATTTACAGAATAATTCATTGCCTTCAAATGTTCTTCTATTACTTTATACGTTCTGCCCTTATCGTGCCCCTTCAACTGCTTGACATTTTCCAGGAGAAAAGCTTTCGGTCTTTTTTCTTTGATAATTCTTTCTATATCAAAAAATAATGTTCCACGTGTATCAGAAAATCCTTTATGTAATCCCGCTTGCGAAAATGGCTGACAGGGAAAGCCACCCAGTAAAATATCAAAATCAGGAATCTCTTTTTCATTTACTTGTGTAATATCCCCATAGATAACACCGCCAAAATTCATTCTATATGTTTTCTGCGCAAAATGATCCCACTCGGAAGTAAATACGCATTCTCCTCCCAATTCCTGAAAGGGTATACGTATTCCTCCTATACCTGCGAACAGATCTATGTAACGAAATCTTGGCTTTATCGGCTTTTTAATAAATGGTGTCACCGTCGCAAATGACATGATTTTTTTATATTCTATGTCATTCGGAACCGAAAGGCCCTTTTCCCACAATCGGAATTCCTTATCACCGTTTTTTCCCATACCAATGGCATCAGATAATTCTTTAACTGTTAATCCAAGTTCTTCTCTTCTAATCTTTATTGCTTCCGATTTCTGCATCATTAGTCTCCTGTTCTCTATTCATATCTTGCATAAGATGCCTCAATTCTTCCGGGTCCATGGGAGGATCCACTCTATGAAGCATCGCATGGCAATTAGGGCATACCGGTATCAAATCGGTTGTCGGGTCAAGATAATACTGGTTTTCATATGATGATACCTTTTTGATATGATGAACATGAATAAAATGATGTCCCAATCCGCCATAAACTTGTTCAAAATCAAATCCACAAATTTTACACAGGTATCCATTAACTGCCAGACACAATTCCCTATTTGCAGGATTTCTTTCGTATTTGTTTACAAGTGCCTTCTGTACGCCTCCTTCGAGATACCTTTTTTCTTTCACATCAGATGATTCAACATTCAAAAGCGCCAGCATCATTCCAACTGATATCCCTGCCCATTCAACCGCTGTAGATACTTGAGTATCATTTTCCATTTCACCTGCCATTATCCTAGTTGCACGTATTCCAAATTTTTCCCAGTCTCCGTCCCACGAAGATGGTTTACGCATATCTCTGGACTGCTGGTTAATATAAACCTCCACCTTTGCTTTTTTCTCCATAAACAAATCAAGATATTTCAAAAATACTACCCGTTTTTCCATTCCGGCATGCTGTATATCATCAATCATACCAGCTGCATATTTTTGCGGCTGGATCTCAATTATCAGTCTGATATTCTGCCTAAAAGAAAGTCTAACCTCGAACAATTCCTCCAGTTCATTCTCTGGTACAATTATATATATTGGATCATTATATTCCTTTTTGTAATTTACAGAAAAAGGAATATCATATTTCTTCTCCAGATCTCTCTTTATAGCTATGCAATCTGTATTCATACTTATTCGTCATCCTCATCTTCTTCTGGATCCGGTAAATCTGCAACCAGTGTTTTCAAAATTCTGGATACCGCTATTCGCATTTCCTCATACTGTTCTTTTATTTGTTCATTATATGTTTTATGCTCAGCCTCCGCCAATGCCCATAACAAAGCATCCATTCCTGTCACCATTACATTCTGCGCAAGAATCGGCGCATATATCTTCTGATAATAAGGATGACTCTGGTTTATCTGTACTGCATGTTTTCCATCAGCAATACATGGCTCCCATAGCTGCCCATATTCCAAAGTAGGCTTTGGTATTACCCTCACCTGTCCGGGCTTCGGATTGGAAATAATTGTTATTTTATGAGTAAATGTACCATTCTGATTCTCAATCGTTGCTTCATCCGGTTTCGTAACAGTTATCTTTGCACTCTCAACACTTTGTGCTTTCTCATCAATGTTACGATTGGATTCTGCGTGTGCATCCCTCTTTTCCGCGTTCTTACAAACCTGTTGAGCAGTTCCGTGTCGATATCTTTCCGCAGCTGCTCTTCTTGGTGCAGGTATAAACGACCCCTTAATATAATCCAGAATTTCTTCTGCCGGAAGAATTCTTGACTTCTTAATATCAACATTAAACGCATCATCCAATTGATGATCAAAAGAAAACTCTACTCTAAGTAAGGCCCCATGCGATTCCTTTGTAAATAAATCCAGCCAGTCTCCATAATGTATTAAACGATTTTCTCTGTATACATAAAAACCTTGCATATCATTCCCTAATCGTGCTTCTTTTGCAGCTTTAGGCGTTGAAAAACTATCTTTATTAGGCAACAAATATGCTCTTAACGTAAAACTTGGACTGGAACCATCCGGCATATCAACATCAATCTCTTCATCCGCAAGCTTTTCTGTCAACGATTCTGAAACAGCAAAAGGATCCCACGCATCAATTTTAACTCCATTAATTTGAATATCTACATTGTTGGCTCTTTTATCATCATGATCAAGAAATCTTTGATATACCATGCCAACATGAAACTGTAAGTCACTTATTTTTCTTTTTAGTGCATTTTTTGCATTACCAAAATTACTATAACTCTTTAAAAGCCTATCTACTTTTTCCCAGATAACAAGTGTCCCTGTTCCCCCCTCTGCGGTTTCATCCAAAATATCTGTTTCATCGCGACTTGGTTCCATCATTTTTAATTTCCATTCATGTTTTTGTGCTACATAATCCAAATCCCATTGAGCCTTTCGAACTACACCATCTTCACCTCTTGACGCTACAGACAATGATCTGCAAAAAGCCGTAGATGCTGTCTTTAAACCCAAACCGAATTTTCCCAAACTACCAAGATCAGCTCTGACTTTTGATCCATATGTCATGGCATTTATAAGGCCTTTCTGATCCATGCCAGTGCCATTATCTGCAATATATACAGTAATAATACCAGCCGGATCCATATTAATGATAATATTCACTTTTGACGCATTTGCAGCTATTGAATTGTCAATAATATCAGCAATAGCAGTATTAAAATTATATCCCGTATCACGTAACCCTTCTACAATACGCTCTGGATCAGGCGGACAGTTAACATCGTTTTCTTCTATCTCCGTACCAAAATCAATTTTTGTCTTAACCATCATTTTCCTCCTTAATTGGCGATATGTTCAATGCCGCAATTATATCTGCCCGATTTTCTACCATTCCATCGGTTCCTACCACAGCGGCTGATGCCATTTCACGTTTACGCTCAATTCTTTCATTAACTATCTGTTCTACAGTATCCTCATAATATAGGCGATATACAAAAACTGTTTTTTGTTGACCACGTCTATATGCCCTTGCCGATGCCTGATCCTCTAATGCTGGATTCCATTCCAAATTATAATGAATTACATGATTAGCAGAAGTAATATTCAATCCAGTCCCTGCTGCTCTGGGATTAAGTACCAGCAACGCACTTCCTTGAAATTCATTAAATGAATCCACGATTGACTGACGTTCTCCGACCGGTGTGGATCCATTAATCTTCCATACTGGTATATCATATCTCGTAGACACATCTTTACCTATTATTTCAAACATTTTTTGATATGACGTAAACACAATAACCTTTTCTCCAAGTGAACAAACTTCTTCCAGTATCTCACAAAATCTCTGGTATTTGACAGATGCTGTATAATAATCCCTACAGTCTTCCTCACATATCGCAGGGTGTGTACAAAACATCCGAAGTTTTTGAAGAACCCCAAGATTTATATTGCCCTTCTGTGAAGAGGCTCTCGCATTCTCTCGGAACGTCTCATATCTCATTCCCTCAGCTGATGACATAACTAACGGCTGCGGAATAACTATTTTATCCGGTAAGTCTGTAGCAACATCCTTTACCATCCTGCGAATCATAATAGGCGATAACATCGGCTCGATTTTATCTGCACCATCTAAATCATCGGTAATAGTCCTCGCATATTCTTCCTGTGTTCCAAATAATCCTGGAATTACAAAATCAACCAATGACCATATATCAGATACGTGATTCTCAAATGGTGTACCAGTTACCGCAATACTACGTCTTCTTGGTATTTTCTTTACAAACTTAGTCCTCTCACTGTCCGGATTCTTAATATTTTGTGCTTCATCTAACACAACCAGTTTCCACTCAACCATATTTAAAATCGAAGCATCATTTACGGCAATGGAATAGGAAATAATAACAACATCATAATTATCAAATTCATTAAAACGACCTGTTCTATGAGCCCCATGGTGTACACAACATCTTAAATCAGGTGCAAATTTTTCACACTCTCTCTTCCAGTTTTGCAATAATGATACAGGAGCCACTACTAGCATCGGAGTATTCCCCTTGTTTTTATAATCCAGCATCAATGTAATCACTTGAAGGGTTTTGCCAAGTCCCATCTCATCTCCCAAAATGCATCCACCATTCTCTTCCAACATATATCTCATCCAGAAATATCCTGTTTTCTGATAAGTATATAGCTTTGCGTTTAATTTTCTCGGTAACTCAGCATATATGTCAACGGGTTTATTTAAAAGGCTTATCTTAACATTATTGATAACTGTCCCTTTTTCAAAACTATCCTGATTTTTGATTATTTCAATATATTGCGCACAGGTTAATCGCCCACAACTTTTCACACCAGCTTTTCTGAATATTTCAGCCAACTCTTGAATGCTTCCGGAGACATAAAACCATTCATCACCATGTATACACTGATCAATAATTTCACCCTCTATCATGTCTATGACAATTTTCTTACCTTTTCGCATTACATATAGCAGTAACATAATTTCGTCATTTTCACTATCTAACTGGCATTTTATTGGAGAACCTATTTTTGAAAAATGAACATTTGAGAACTCATCTCTTAATTTTCGACAAGGTATGTCTGCAATAAAGCTATCAGCCTCATTATCCAAAACCCTATAGACTTCCTCTCCATTTGGGTGAAATAATTGGTTTTCATAAATAAATGCTATGTGGTTATTGCTGATAGTCCATCTGCCGGTCAATCTCATTTCCCCCCTATCTTCTTGATACTATTTGCTGAGATAGATATTCTATGTCTTGTCGGTATTGAGCTAATCGGATGCTCAACAGAATCCACATCATAGTCCTGTGTATCCTCTGCCACTATAGGAATATCATATGTCCTCCCTTCTAGATTTGCAGTAAAGCTACTTAACTCTTTCGTCAATGCAAGTAATTTAGGACTTGACCCGTAAGCATTAACAATCTCTGCCACGTATCCTTGACTCGCATTTACTAAATTTAGCATATTAAGCACTACCGAATAGTAGAAATCACCTCGATCAACAGTCTTCTGACCAGACCACCACGAATAATCCGTCGCAAACCTCCACAGCCTGTCTACTGCCTTTTTAGCATTATATCCCGATTCAACATCTACCTGTAACACTTTATTTCCAGTTGAAATAAATGCAGCTTTATCAACAGTGTGTGGTTGATCTCGTAAAGTTCTTGCATAAACATCCACACGCTGATGCTGCATCTCACTTACCTTTTCAAAATAAGTTTTATATCTTTGTAATTCATTATATACGCCTACCGCATATGATGCCATAACAAACCACTGATTTGGAACAAAAATATTCCTAGCTGTGGACGTCGTTATTACCGAAGTCGCTGTGTTATATTCAATCTTTGCTTTATTCTTGTCCAAATATTCTTCATAAGCATCTTTGAATTCCCGAGTCAACTCAATATCCTGCCACATAAAATCCTGATTATAATGGATTGTAGATTGTCTTATAAGTGCTCTCAAATCTTTTAAAATATCAATATTTTCCATATTCAAATCACCATTTGCCATATGTAGTATTTCTTTCACAAGGATTTCAATTTGCTCATCTGTGTAATGAGCCATTTCATCAAATACCTCTTGGCGAGATGCCCTTAATTCTCTTTGATACCAGCCTTTGCGCCCATTATCAAAATATGGATCAAACTCATCTCTCATATTCTTAATATTATTAGGATTTTCATTAAGAATATTGCCTATCTCATGAAAGGCTTCTGTAAAACTCTTATACCCCAAGGCCCGCACTGCTTTCATATCACATCGTGATAAATAATATGATACTATTAGTCCTGCCTGTTTTTTAGTTCTTTGTCCTTTGCTCATAATGACTCCTCTTAATTATCCATCTTAAAGCTGATCAAATCGCCTATATCACAATTGAAATGAGCACATATTCTTGCAAGAACATCTAAAGAAACATTTTCCCCTTTTCCCATTTTTGCAATAGTAGATGAGCTAATTCCCAATTCTTCCGCTAAGTCTTTCTTTTGCATTCCATGGTCAATTAAAATTTTCCATAATCCGTTATATGATGTTTTCATATTCACAATACCTCTAAACCATACTCCCCTATTTTTTCCGTACGATTATAGCATATCACACATATTCATTTTCTACAATACGAGTATTTAGGTTCTTAAAGTTTTTTTTTACCCGTAAAAACTATTATTACATAAAATCAAAGTTAATCATATTATAATGATCAACATTTTATCTATCCTATTTTGCTCTATTTTTGCCATCACTATATCAGGCTGAATTGAGATCCGAACACTTGGTATAGCGAAGTATTACACTCTTTTTTCTGCAATGCTTAAACCAATATGAGTGTTAATTTTCTAAATTATATTGGCAAACAAAATGGACAGCCACCGTAGCATTTCCTACGTTGACTGTCCAAAATGTTTCCTTTTTATATGTATCTGTCACCTCATAAATTCCTCCCACTTCTCCTCTGCCGTCATCTCCCGGTTCTCCAAAATTTCCGTAAACACACGGTAATTCTCCGAATCCTCCTCCATATCATCCGACTTCCGAAATCTTTCCGCTGCGTTATCCCGCAGCACCTCCCACAGCAGATAAACTGACGTGCATTCCCCTTCATCCAGGCCGCACCCTGACAGGATCCTGCTGGCTTCCTCTATCTTCATGATTCCCTCTGCCACGCGAATCAGCTTGATGTAATCTTCTTTTCTCATATGATCATCTCCCTTTGCCGGATTTGGCCAACTTGACCAAAACCGGATTTTTATCCTACTCCGTACATATCATGGTTCACTTCCGCTGTATAGTAGTGGCTCATGGTATTCGGTGCATTGTAAAGTGCCGTGATCAGATATGCCTTGATATTGGCAATCTTTGTTGTATTCTTCTCCATGCAGCTGATCACATACTGCAGATGTCTGGAATTCAGCTTCAGAAACTTGTTTTTTACCAGACTGTAAGGATAATCCTCCCCTGCGATCCGGATGGTCTTCCGCGGCACGCACACTACATCGCAGATGATCTGGTAAAGTTCATCGTACAGCTCCCGGTCCCTCCACTGCCTTCTCTCCATCATAACATCGTAATCAATATTCTCACGAATCAGCTGCATATATGTTTCTGCCTCATCTGCTGCATCCACCGGCTGATCCGATAGAATGATAGAATCCGTCTCTTTCCGTTCTTTCTTGATGGTATTACTCGGGGGTAAAATTTCCACCGGTTCCCCTGCAGAAATTTCCCCGGTACCCCTGCTGTTTTTATACCCGTGTAAAATCTGCACCGGTGAAGCAGCTGCACCGGCACGTTCCACGGACTGGCTTATTTTCTGCACCTGTTCCGTTTTTCCGCCAGTACCATTGCTGCACGGGTGTAATTTTTCCACCGGTTCCGAAACTGCACGGCTCCCTGAAACAAAATTCTTGACATAGATGATATTTGCCATTCCGGACCTCTGGACCATCTCAATGAGTCCTATGGCTTGCAGCTCCCGCAGGAGCACACTCGCCGTCTTGTGGCTCACGTTCAGATCTTCCTCGATGTTGTTGAGGGAATACTTGATAAATACCCGGTTTTCTTCATCAAACCATCCCCGCTTTTGGGAAAGGGACATCCGGTCCAGCATCAGGCCATAGAGCAGTTTCGCATTGTTGGAGAGCCCGTTGAACCGGCTGTCTGTGATCAGTGCCTTCGGAAGTCTGTAAAAGGTAAACTGCTCTGCTTCTTTTCCATAATAAAAATCCAGTTCCAGCTTTTCCATCAGTCTCTTCCCCCTTTCGCTTTCCATTCATCCAGAAGCTTTACAATGACATCCTCGATATCCTTGTTGGACATATCCGGCCCGAAATAGGAATCCAGCCGGTTCTGGCTGAACACCACCTTCCGTACCGGCGGCTTCTTCCGGCTTAAGTTTTCCCGCAGCCACGATTCACTGAACAGTCCGTCTTTTGCGGCTTTTTTGATTCCTGCCGACTGTTCCATGCTGACCATGATCCCCATGTCCTCCATCACACGAAGAACCGTCTCCTGCTTATCTGTGGAAAGGAAGGAAAGATCCACTCCCTGCGCGACGCCGAGCTTTTTCCGGTCGATAAGATCCAGCAGGCCATCACAAAGATTGGAAAGATAAATGAGCCTTTGAATGGTCTTTCTGCTCTCCCCTGCGGTCTCGCTCATTTCCTCCAGGGAGATGCCGCCGGCAACCCCCTGGTGTTTCATGGCATCATATTTCATACGGTAGGCCTTTGCCTTTTCGCTGATGGAGATGTCCTCCCTCTGGATATTGGCATCCACCATGATGACGGTCGCCTCATCGTCATTGCAGTTTTTGACCATGACCGGCATGGAAGAAAGGCCTGCCAGTGCAGCCGCATGGTGTCTGCGGTGCCCGGAGATCAGCTCATATCCTCCCTGTTCCCGTTCCCTTGCCATGGCAGGTACAAGAATTCCGTACTGCTTTACGCTTTCCACCATCTCCTCCATTTTTTCATCATCACAGACCTTAAACGGATGGTTCCTGAAGGGGTGCAGCTCGGAAAGAGCCACATCCTTAACCTGCCCGTCAGGAGCTGCAGGCCCCGCCGGATCGTCCATTGTCCCAAACATATCATCATAGGATGCCAGCTTAATCTTATCTCCAAGATTTCTTTTACTCATGGCTTACGACCTCCTTTGTCAATGCTTCGTAGGCAGCGGCTGCTTTTCCTTTAGGATCATGCCTGTAGATGCTGACTCCCTCCGCCGGTGTCTCCGCCGCACGCACGGACATCGGGATCACATTTTCAAAGATGTGGATGCTTGAACCGTACACCTGGTACAGCACCTCTGTAATCTCATTTGCATAGTTGGTTCGGTAATCCACCATCGTCAGCAGGATTCCCATGATATGCAGCTTCGGGTTCATTTTTCTCTTCACACGGCTGATGGTCCTTAGAAGCTGTTCCAGACCCTTGATGGGAAGGTATGCCGCCTGCACCGGAATGATGATCTCATCCGCAGCCACCAAAGCATTCAGTGTGAGCTGCCCCAGGTTCGGGGAACAGTCCACAAGAATGTAGTCATAACGCTTTCCGATCATCTCAATATATTCCCGCAGCACGGTCTCACTGCTCATGATCCCCACGAGGGATGTCTCCACCCCGGATAACTCGATGTTTGCCGGCATGAGGTCAACACCCTCCTCGTGGTGGAGGATGCCTGCATCCAGGTCAAAGGGCTCCTCATTCAGCACCCAGTCCATGATCTTTGCCAGCGTGGTCTCCAGCCGGTCCGGCTCCTGGTATCCCAGAGCCTCCGTGAGGGATCCCTGGGGATCATTGTCAATGACCAGCACCTTCTTTCCCATTCTTGCCAGCCCGATGCCGAGATTTACTGTCGTGGTGGTCTTTGCCACGCCACCCTTCTGATTTGCACAAATGATTACCTTTCCCATTTTTGTCCCCTGCCTCCTAATCTTTATCATAGATGAGATCCTCCATATCCACATAAAAGCAGTATTCCGGATACCGGAGCTTCACTGCCTCCCAGAAATATCTGGCGTAGCCGCTGCAGAACAGCTCCTCAACGGTATACTGGCAGCATTCCGTCAGCTGGTCCTCACTGTCCTTATAATCATCCACACTTGGAACCCCGTTGCAGTAAAGATTAAAGGCCATCCGGATGATCTTCACGGTTCCGCTGGTGTTCCATCCCTTCTGCAGGCACTCTGTCCGTACACATCCCGTCTTAAAATCATAGATTTCCTCTGCATGGTTCCTTGTATCCTCACTCAGTCCAAGACAGTAGACCAGGGCCTTATGATATTCATCCTGGTACCGGCATCCTGGCAGCCATTTCTCGTAAAATTCCCGGTGGCTTTCGTTCTTAAATACTATCTTTCTTTTTCCTGCACTTGTCGCTGTGTTCTCCATAAATCATTTTCTCCTTTCCAGACCCGTATCATTGCGGCTGACCATATCACAAGTTTTGCATACGAAAAAGGACCTTCCTTCAGATCATATCTAAAGGAAAGTCCTTATTTCTAAGTGAATCTTATCTTGTCAGATTTTCAATATATCCGTCAGTTGAGCTTATTTTTCTTTATCTCAAATTACGAAAATGGTGCACTAAATGGTGTACCTGAGGCTCCTGGAAAGGCTTGAAACCCGCATAAACACTGGGTTTTACTTGTCCAACGACTTCATCGTCGGGAATAATAATACGTCTCTAATAGCAGCACTATCCGTAAGTAACATAACCAACCGGTCAATTCCATACCCGATTCCACCCGTCGGCGGCATACCAATCTCCAGGGCATTCAGGAAATCTTCATCCGTATGCTCTGCCTCATCATCTCCGGCAGCAGCGTTGGCATCCTGTGCGGCAAAACGCTCTCTCTGGTCTATAGGGTCGTTGAGCTCGGAGTATGCGTTACACATCTCCCAGGTGTTGATGAAGAGCTCGAAGCGCTCTACCTTGCTCGGGTCGGACGGCTTCTTCTTGGTCAGCGGAGAAATCTCGATGGGGTGATCCATGATAAAGGTCGGCTGGATCAGTTCCTTCTCGCAGTACTCCTCGAAGAAGAGGTTAATGATATCGCCCTTCTTATGACGATCTTCATATTCAAGGTGATGCTCGTCCGCCAGCTTCTTGGCTGCGGCATCGTCCGGCACCTGATCGAAGTCGATTCCGGTATATTTCTTGATGGCATCGTTCATGGTCAAACGCTCGAATGGCTTGCCCAGGTCAATCTCGATGCCGTTGTAGGTGATCTTTGTACTTCCGCAGACTTTCTCTGCCAAATAACGGAACATGGATTCTGTAAGCTCCATCATTCCTTCATAGTCCGTATATGCCTGATAAAGTTCCATCAGGGTAAATTCCGGGTTGTGACGGGTATCCACACCCTCGTTACGGAATACGCGGCCGATCTCGAAGACACGCTCCAAGCCGCCCACGATCAGTCTCTTCAGGTAAAGCTCCAGAGAGATACGGAGTTTCACGTCCTCATCCAGTGCATTGTAATGGGTCTCGAATGGTCTTGCCGCAGCACCGCCTGCGTTTGAGACAAGCATTGGAGTCTCTACTTCCATGAAATCTCTTTCTGCAAGGAAATTACGGATCTCACGGAGAATCTGGGAACGCTTGATGAATACTTCCTTGCTCTCCGGATTCATGATCAGATCCACATATCTCTGGCGATAACGCATATCCGTATCGGTCAGTCCGTGGAATTTTTCCGGCAGAATCTGTAAAGACTTGCTGAGCAAGGTCATCTCTTCTGCATGAATGGAAATCTCTCCGGTCTTTGTACGGAATGCATAACCCTTCACGCCCCAGATATCACCGATATCGGATTTCTTAAAGGTCGCATAAAGCTCCTCGCCGATGGAATCCCTTGCCACGTAAATCTGGATGTTTCCCTTTAAGTCCTGTATGTTGGCAAAAGATGCTTTTCCCATGACACGCTTGAACATCATGCGTCCGGCAATGGATACATGAATCGGGTCAGCATCCATGATGCTTCTTCTCTCCTCGTAATCTTTCTTCTGTGCTTCTCTTGCCTCTGCCTCGTCCATCCCGTCGGTATTTAACGGTGCACGGCCCGCCAGAAGTTTCTCCTCATGTGCAGTATAAATTTCTTTCACATCGGAGGTGTGATGTGTTACATCATATTTTGTAATCTGAAAAGGGTCCTTTCCTGCCGCCTGCAGATTTGCCAGCTTTTCACGGCGCACCTTTAAAAGCTGGTTGATATCCTGCTGACCACCCTGATTTGCGTTATTTTGTCCCGCCATTTTCTATTCCTCTCTTTATCGAACATCAGCCCATGTATAATTTGCTTTCTGCAAATGAGCTGATGACCGTGGTACATCCTTCATATGCCACAATTAGTCTACCTGTGAACGCTGGATTTCAAGCACCTTGTACTCTAACTCTCCCGCCTGTGTCTCTACTTTTACCACGTCACCGACCTTTTTACCAAGAAGCGCATGACCAACCGGTGACTCATTGCTGATTTTGCCTTTTAAGCTGTTTGCCTCTGTGGAACCAACGATCTTGTACTCCAGTTCTTCGTTGAATTCGCAGTCGAGAATTTTTACCAGACAGCCGATGCTGATTTTCTCCAGATCGACTTCCTCCTCCACAACCACCTCGGCGTTCTTTAAAATTTTCTCGATTTCCTCGATACGGGCCTCGATATCCCGCTGCTCGTCCTTTGCTGCATCATACTCTGCGTTCTCGGACAAATCTCCCTGCTCACGGGCCTCTTTGATCTTCTGCGCAATTTCGCGACGTTTGTTGACTTTCAGGTCCTGCAGCTCATCTTCCAGTTTTTTCAGACCTTCATAGGTCAAAATATTTTTCTTATCCATTTTCTTTACCCCGATTTCTATATATTTTGTTTATTCGTCTCATTCCCGATGGGCAATAAGAACGAAATAGAATCGCAAACCTTCTTAAATAACTAAGGTATTATATCGAATTGCCCACATAATGTCAAGATTTCCGGACAGTTTCTCCTTTGTACATAATAGTCATGGTTACTGATCTGTTCCCGCTGCACGTGATTGGAGGCGATGTGTGAATAATACCGTAATTATTTATCTGCCTCTGTCAAAAGTTCCTCCAGTTCCTCATAGCTCTCCACCTCATTGATTTTCACACGAAGCTGGGATGAATGCGGATATCCTGCCGTGTACCAGGCGGCATGCTTACGTATTTCCCGGATTCCAATATAGTCACCCTTGAAATCCATGAGCATGCGTGCGTGCCTTAAGATCATCTGCGTTACCTCAGCAAATGACGGTTTTTCCAAATGCTCCCCCGTCTCAAAGTAGTGGAGGATCTGCCTGAAAATCCACGGATTTCCCTGAGCCCCCCGTGCGATCATAAATCCGTCACAGCCGGTCTGTTCCTTCATTGCAGTTACATCCTCAGGGGTCAATAAATCCCCGTTTCCGATAACCGGAATGGAGACTGCCTCCTTTACCTGGCGGATAATATCCCAGTCCGCTTTGCCTGCATAATACTGCTCCCTGGTACGTCCGTGAACGGCAATTGCAGCAGCACCTGCGTCCTCTGCGATTTTTGCCATCTCTACAGCATTGACATGATCATCATCAAAGCCTTTGCGGATTTTGACAGTCACAGGTTTTTGAACGGCATTGACGGTTTTTTTAATGATTTCTCCCGCCAGTTTCGGGTTCTTCATAAGTGCCGAACCCTCACCATTATTTACGATTTTGGGAACCGGGCAGCCCATGTTAATATCCAGGATATCAAAGGGTCTGTCCTCAATCTGATGGGCGATTCCCGCTACGATATCCGGATCTGAGCCGAACAGCTGCAGGGAGACCGGATTTTCCCGGGGATCGATGGTCAGGAGTTCTTTCGTATTTTTGTTCTTATAGAGGATTGCCTTGGCACTTACCATTTCCATGCATAAAAGCCCAGCCCCCTGTTCTTTGCACAGCAAGCGAAATGGCAGGTCCGTTACGCCTGCCATGGGAGCCAGTATTAAATTGTTTGGCAGTGTCACACTGCCTATCTGTAATGGTTTGATCATAACTATTTTATTTTCCGATTCTGTTTTTTATACACGCGGTAAATACCTTTTAGTGTCAAATTCGGATCATAGACATCAATGGCATTGGTCTCATTCGCAATGGTTCGGCCTAATCCGCCGGTTACGACTGTTTTGATATTGTCCAGCCCCACTTCTTCTTTTACACGGCTGATCAAATATTCTGTCTGACCAATCTGACCGTAAATTAAGCCTGACTGCATACTGGTGATGGTGTCTTTTCCCAGTACGGTGTCCGGTTTTTTGATTTCAATTTCCGGGAGTTTTGCCGCATCCTCCCAGAGTGCCTTTGCGGAAATGCGGATTCCGGGAGCGGTGATTCCTCCCAGAAATGCGCCGTTTTCGTCCACAAAATCATAGGTTGTTGCCGTTCCAAAATCGATAACGATAACCGGACCTCCGTATATTTCATAGGCACCCACAGCATCCACAATTCGGTCGGCTCCGATCTGCTGCGGATTGGGTGTCACGATGCGGATACCCGTTTTGATTCCGGCCTCCACTACAATCGGTGTGATATGAAAATATTTGATCAAGGCTCCGCGCAGAGAGTGCATGACATTTGGAACAACGGAACAGATAATGGCATCCTCGATTTCCGATGGGTGAATATCGTTCTGCTCCAGCAGATTGGACAGGAGCATCCCGTATTCGTCTGAAGTTCGCGGCATTTTGGTTGTAATACGAAAATTAGCCGCAATAACATCTCCCCGGAAAATTCCGCAGGTAATATTGGTATTTCCCACATCTATTGTCAGTATCATATTCTGTTCTCCTTTTTGTCTGTTCTCTCTTTTTTACTCATTTTCTTCCCAGCCCTCGCCCAGGAAAAGAACCCGGTAATAGGTTTCCAGTGCCTCTAGCAGTTCCCGTTTGGTATTCCGGTACTGCTTAATTTTCAGCACACTTCCAATCTCGTCATAGCAGAGGTCCCCTTCCTTGCAGCTTGTCCGGAACTGGAGATTTCCCTCCTCGTCAAAAACAAGCTCTAAGATTCCGCCAATATCCTCTGTGTACAGCACACACATAATCTTCAGTTCCTCACGGATGGACTGCGGGAGTCCCTGGAAATTTTCATTCAGATAAAATTTTTTCTGATATGCGTTGGATACACATAATACTACTTCTTTTTCGTCAGACATATCCGTATATTCCTCTCACAGAGACCTCACCGGAAGATACCATTTTTCTTGATTCCCAGGTATCTACGATGAGTTCTCCCCTATTTGTAATTCCCATTGCCTTTCCTTCAAAAGGTTCCTTCGGATCCAGCACGCGAACCTGCCGGCCCATATTGACCAGCAGACTGTTGTATTCGTTCTGCAGCCCTGTCAAATCCTCCGTCTGCAGGTAAGAAGCATAGGTCCGTTCAAATTCTTCCAGAAAGGCTTCTATTAAATCTGCACGGTGAAACCGTTTCCCACATTCCATCAGAAGCGAGCTGGCGCGGTCTGCCAATTCCTCCGGAAAACTTTCATTATGCACATTGATTCCGATTCCGATTACAATGTGGTTAATATAATCAAACTGTGCGCTCATTTCCGTCAAAATGCCACAGATCTTCTTCCCATTAATCACCACATCATTTGGCCATTTAATGAGTGCCTGTGCATCCGTCACACGGTGTATGGCATTTGCCGTTGCAATAGCCGCAACCAGTGTGAGCATGGAGGCATTATTGGGATTGATATCCGGTTTTAACAACAGGGTCATATAAATTCCGGTTCCTGGAAGGGAATCCCATGACCGGCCTCTCCTCCCTTTTCCCGCTGTCTGCTGATCTGCCACAACAAAGGTTCCTGTGGGGTGTCCATCTTCCGCCAATTCCTTTGCCTTTGTATTTGTGGAGTCGATACAGTCAAAATAATAAGTCTCACAGCCTGCCCACTCTGTCTGCCTGATGCTGGACAGTTCTGTCTCATCCATACGGTCCGGAACCGATAATAGATGGTAACCCCGGTTCTGTGCCGCTTCAATTTCGTATCCTGCTTCCTTCAGCTGGTTGATTGCTTTCCACACTGCAGTACGGGATACGCCGAATTTGTTGCAAAGCTCCTGCCCGGACACGTATCCGTCCGTTTCCCGGAGCAGCCTTAGAATTTCTGCTTTCATATCATCATTTCCTGTTTGGTACTAATCAGATAATGTTGCCTTCATAACTGCTTTAATGGAGTGCATACGGTTTTCTGCCTCATCGAAGACAACGGAACGGCTGCCTTCAAATACTTCATCGGTTACTTCCAGCTCAGAAAGGCCGAACTTCTCGTAAACCTGTTTTCCAATGGTGGTCTTAAGGTCATGGAATGCCGGCAGGCAGTGCATGAAAATGGCAGAGTCTTTGGCATTCTCAAAGGCCTTTTCATTTACCTGATATGGCTTTAAATCGTTGATACGCTCTGCCCAGACTTCTTCAGGCTCACCCATGGATACCCAGACATCCGTATAGATCACGTCCGCATCCTTTGTTGCAGCCGCCACATTATCGGTCAATGTAATGGTTGCTCCTGTTGCAGATGCTACATCTACACAGTAATCCACCAGCTTTTTGTCAGGATAGTATTTCGGATTGGTACATGCCACAAAGTTCATTCCAAGCTTTGCACAAGTAACCATGAGAGAATTGCCCATGTTGTAGCGGGCATCACCCATATATACAAATTTAACCCCCTTCAGGTGTCCCAGATGTTCCCTGATGGTAAGCATATCTGCAATCATCTGTGTCGGGTGGGACTCGTTGGTCAGACCGTTCCAGACCGGCACTCCGGCATACTTTGCCAATTCCTCTACAATGTCCTGCCCATAACCCCGGTACTCGATTCCATCAAACATTCTTCCAAGTACCCGCGCAGTGTCCGCTATGCTCTCTTTTTTCCCAATCTGGGAACCGCTCGGGTCCAGATAAGTAACATGCATTCCGAGATCGTGTGCTGCCACTTCGAAAGAGCATCGGGTTCTCGTACTTGTTTTTTCAAAAATCAATGCGATATTTTTTCCTACCAGACTGTCATGAATAATTCCCTGGTGTTTCTTTTCCTTCAGTTCAGCAGACAGATCCACAAGATAAAGAATCTCCTCCGGTGTGAAATCCATCATTTTCAAAAAATTACGTCCCTTTAATGTCATTGCTCTTCCTCCTTGTGTCTAACAATGAGCTTATTTTACTCCATTTGTCCAATGATTACAAGACATATTGTATTAGGGAAAATACTGCACCAAATGATTCCGAAACCGATATAAAAAAAGAGACGGAAGAAATCATTCTACACCATCTCTTTTATCTAAATCCTATAGAAAATGTTTATTGATTTTATATCTCTTCAGAACCCTTAAAAATAGATACGATTATCTTTTAATAAAACACGATTGGACCAATCACAACGCCGTTATGTCCGCTGGATGCGAGCTTAAAGTACTTTGCACCGCCGGTGGGGTCGTAACCGCCTAATGCTGCGCGAGCTGCCTGTCTTGCGCTGGAGCTGACTCCACTCGCCAGTCTTGCTTCCAGTCTCCCGGAAGAAGCCGGTCCAAACTGCCCTCTCTGGTATATTACTCCACGAATGGAACCTGCATAGCCACTATGCAGACGATTAATAACAACTGCCCCGACTGCTGTCATACATTCCACACTTGTTCCGCCGGCTTCACACTGTACCAATGCTGCAAGAAGCGTCTCATCATCTGCCGATGCTGCAACCGGGCTGTTCTGGGTTGATTTTCCCTCAGAAGATGTCTGACCGCCCGAACTCTTCGATTCTTCGGCGATGCTCTGCACTGGAGCAGCCTGTGCTTTCTGCTGCTCCAGTGCTTTTCTTTCTTCCTCTGCTTTTTTAGCAGCTGCTTCCTCTTCCAAAGTAACTGCCTTACCTGTGGATAATGTCAATGTTACAAATTCTTCACTCACATAAGAGGTGCCTGAATCTGTTTTAATTGCTATCCAGCCATCTTTTGTATCTGCCTTTTTATTGACATCGAACTTTTCCCCTGATGCA
The DNA here is from genome assembly GCA_022772675.1 of Agathobacter sp. Taxonomy (GTDB): domain Bacteria; phylum Bacillota; class Clostridia; order Lachnospirales; family Lachnospiraceae; genus Roseburia. The sequence goes on from JALEZW010000024.1 coordinate 44,096, forward strand.
ACTGTTTTTACTACTTCTGCATCTGTGCTTGGAGATTTACGAATGCGAAGCCCGTCCGTGGAAACCTTTGCAACTGTCTTGCAATGTTTCTTTGCGTACTTAAGTGCATCCTGTCCCATGACACAATACTCATTTTTTACATATCCTTTTACACTGCCGGATTCAATTTCTGTCCAGGTGTCTCCTGCCTCTTTTATCAAAGCCCGATCACCCTTATACATTTTTCCGACAATCCCGGAATCGGCATCTGCTTTTTCGCGGACATAAAGAAAATCGTCCACTTTTGCCATCAGTTTATCCTGCCATTCTTTTTCCTCTTTGGATAACGTCTTTTCCTCGGATTCTTCCGGTGTGTTTTCCACAGCTTCCTGAGCAGAGGATGCTACAAGATTTGTCTCTGCCGGTTCAATGGATACATAACTGTCAAGATAATCAGCCGCCTCAAACTCATATTCATTCATGACTACTGAAAATCCTGCCATTCCATTCTTAACTAACTGCGACTCTGCTGCGGCTGCTGTACGGTCCGCAGACAAAACTTGATTTCCGGTAACTGCAGTGACCATAAGTGCGACTGCCAATCCTGACACTGCAACACTTCCAATCACCTTTTTGCTTGCTTTCATTGATGAACCTCCATGTCGGTAATACCAGCCTTTGCCTTTACAGCCAATCTGATAAAACCGTTTTTTGACTCCGCCTAAAGTGGAGACGTAACATTTTATGCAATAAGTATTACACTTATGTTGCGTTTTTAAACATTTTATTTCATTTGTTACAAGTTTGTTACAGTGTGCATTGTAGCATACGAAAACAGTTTTGTCAAATATTTGGTTAAAAATGGGATATCTCCTCCACTTTCATCTATTATTTATGTAAAAAATGGGTTCATCATTTTCTTTGCATATATTTAGATTCTGTTCAGTACCATTGCCTTAGAAAAACTTTACTCAAATATTACAATTTCTGCAATATTTTCTCCATGTAAAGCGAGAAAAATGTCTTTGTTTCCTCTTAACTTAAAAATGACATTCAATATATGGTGCCGGCTTTACGGAAAAATTTCGCTTAAAACATTTGCAATCAGCTGGCACTCCTCTTCATCCGCACGTTCCCTTCTCTTTACCTCTTCATGAACCGGTGCCCTGACAACCGGAACCGCCGGATTGTCCTTTCTGTCCTTTAGATATTCTGCCATCAGCCTGCTGGCTTTCTCCGATTTTTTCTGCGCTGACCTGACACGAAATAAACAGATCATCATTATAAAAAGGAGCACCGTCTGAAGAAATACTGCTGCATTTACAATCTCCTCCTGCCATGTCAAAAGCCATGTTATCATTGTCATATCATTACCTTCCTTTCCTGATACCGGTCACCCGGGTTGTCCTTTCTTTTATTATTATAATGAAAGACTGTCCTAACAGGAATATCCTTTCGGTCGCAAGTTTCGACAGTTCCCGCAAAGCGGGTTTCTTCTTATATGTATATTTACATAAAAAGCACGACTTGTCGTGCGGTTTTGCAGATGTATGGGGATGGGTTCTGATTAGATCCCCCAAAAATAGTGTGAAATCCTCTGCCCTCCAGCGGGTGAGACTTGACTTTTCCGAATGATGGTATATGATGTTACGTATCATATACTATTCAGTAATCAGAGAGGAAGTATCCCTTATGTCAACAAAGAAAAAGATTATAATGACCGGAGGCGGTACTGCCGGTCACGTTACTCCAAATATTGCACTGATGCCGGCATTACAGGAAACAGGCTATGAAATCACCTACATAGGTTCCTATAATGGAATGGAAAAGGAACTGATTGAGGCTCAGAATATTCCCTATATTGGTATCTCTTCCGGGAAGCTGCGCCGCTATTTTGACTGGAAGAATTTTTCAGATCCTTTCCGGGTTTTAAAAGGCTATGGCCAGGCTATTTCCATTCTTCACAAACTTAAGCCGGATGTAGTATTTTCCAAGGGGGGATTTGTATCTGTTCCCGTCGTGCTGGCAGCAAAACACTGTCATATTCCGGCAATCATTCATGAATCCGATATCACACCGGGGCTTGCCAACCGTATTGCCATTCGCGGTGCCAGCAAGGTATGCTGCAACTTCCCGGAAACCATGCAATATCTCCCGGCCGATAAGGCAGTGCTGACGGGTTCTCCCATCCGCCGGGAATTATTTAACGGGGATGCCGAAAAATCCCTTCATTACTGTGGCTTTCCAGACCATAATAAACCGGTACTTCTTGTAGTCGGAGGCAGTTCCGGCTCAAAAGTCATCAATGAGGCGGTACGGAAAGTACTCCCTGAGCTTTTGGAACAATTTTATGTTATTCATCTCTGTGGAAAGGGAAATCTGGATGAACACCTGAAAGGAGTGATTGGCTACGCACAATTTGAGTATGCCAGTGCTGAGCTTACGGACATGTTTGCGCTTGCTGACCTTGCAGTATCCCGGGCAGGGGCTAATTCCATCTGCGAGCTTCTCGCACTGCACAAGCCGAACATTCTGATTCCACTCTCCGCTGCTGCAAGCCGTGGCGATCAGATTCTCAATGCAAAATCCTTTGCAAAGCAGGGCTTTTCTTATGTAATTGAGGAGGAGAATCTGACAGAACAGGTACTGCTTGATGCCATCCACAACGTCTATCACGATCGGGATAAATACAAGAAAGCAATGTCCGAAAGTGGTCAGATGGACTCCATCGGAACCATTGTAAAATTAATAGAGAGTGTATCTAAATAACGTTATATAGATTTGGTCTCCGGTAGTTTTCCAAAACCGGAAGTACCGGCTTTCGACCTGTTCCATAAAACAGTCATTTCAGGTTGTGATTCAGAAATCCTCCTATATAAACGGGACGATTTCTGAATCTTGATCTTTTTATCATTTTCATTTACAGTTTCATTTTATCACAGATTTCTTTCATTTCCTCGTCAGAAAGAGACAAATGATCCCAATCCTGAATCGCATGATCCCCTGCATAACGTGGAATTAAATGCATATGAAAGTGAAAAACGGTCTGCCCTGCTGCTTCTTCGTTATTCTGAAGAACATTATATCCATCACAACCAAGAACTTCTTTCTCGTGTTTGATTACTTTTTTAGCAAGCTTTGCCGCTTTTCCAAGGATTTCATCGTCAATCTCATAAATATTTGCATAGTGCTGCTTTGGCAGAATCAATGCATGTCCCTTGGTCGCCGGACTCGCATCCAGAATCACTTTAAACTCCTCGTCCTCATAGATGGCGTTTGTTGGAATATCTCCATTGGCCAGTTTACAGAAAATACAATTTTCATCCTTCATGATTACAATCCTCCTAAAATACAAATATCTGATCGAGCATCCGCAGCGTCTTAAAGTTGCCCTTCGCTGTCATCTCGCCCGTCATAAACGCTCTCTGGAAAGTCATTCGTCCATCAACCACAGACTGCATAACATCTCTGGAAAGCTTTGCCACCACATCAATCTGGTCTTCCTGTCCATAATGAATCAAAAGTTCTCCATTTTCAACTGCCACATAAAGCGGACGCTTCACCCCTTCTATTATAAAAGAATAACTTGCAGAAAACTCATCTAACGGTACATAATGGCTCTCAAATTCTTTGATAAATGGTGTGTCCTCATCCTCATTGGGTTTTCCAAGCATATCCTTAAACATGGAAGCCAGTTCCTCTATGTCCTCTTTCTGCTGCTTTACATAGGAATCATCAGAAACATACTTGGATAGTTGCTCACTCTCCTGCGGTGTAAGATTCAACTGCTGCGTCCGCAGTACGCTCTGCTTGACTGCCTGATTACTGGTTGGAAGATTTCGGATCTTTTGAGATATCGTTCGATACAGATTTTCCGCCTTCTTTTCAATAATTAACGTATAATCTTTATTCTGCTTAAAATCCGCCAGATCCTCCACATATCCACACAATCCTGCGCAGGGAAGCCCTCCGAGAATCTCCCAGGCATTCATCAGGGTCAGTTCTCCCTCCCGCTCTCCATAAGTGGTAGACATAACAATGGGCTGCATGTAGGTGCGACTGATTTTTTCCTTATCTCCATACAGCCAGCAGGCATCCAGAAACTGCTGCATATATCCCCCGATTCCAAGCCATTCCACAGTTGTTGCCAGAATAATACCATCTGCATCCTTAAAGGTTAGAGGAAGCGTTGCAATCTCATTCTTATGTTCAAAAATATTATAGCGCTCAATATTTACCCGCAGCTCTCGTAAAACATCTTCCATCTTTTTTAAGACATAAAGCGTCGGATCATCCAGAAGTCCCCGACCACCATAATACACATTGATTTTCATCTGTAAATTCTCCTTGTTTTAATATCAGAACCCATTACGCATTCCGACACTAATTAGTATAGGGATTTTCTTCTGATAAATCAACTGCTTTACGCGGTTTCCGGTATAAAATCACTGCCATCACAAATCCCATCAAAAGTCCGCCAATATGTCCCCAGTTATCCACTCCCTTGCTGCTGACTCCGTAATACAGTGTAATCAAAATCATAAAGACAAGTCCTTTTCCTGTTAAAGTCTCATATTTTCCCTTATGCCGTATTACAATCCATAAAAGAGCTCCGATTATGCCAAAGATAGCTCCGGATGCCCCTGCAGAAACTGCATACTCCCCGCTTTGCAGCATATGCAGACAGGAAAGCGTACTTCCGCCCATTCCTGCCATCAGATAGAGAATCAGATACTTCACATGACCTAACCCCTGTTCCAGAATCGGTCCCGCACATATGAAAACAAACATGTTGTTTAAAATATGTTCAAATCCGAAGTGCATAAACATTGCTGTAAAAAGTCTCCAGTATTCCCCCCGCAATATCTCCGGCGGATAAACAGCCCCTTTCTTCAGCATAAATTCTGTATCTTCCGTACTACCAAGCTGTTCCAGTATCAGGTAGACAATAACATTTATTATCACAAGGGCAATTGTTATTATGGGTTTTTTCCCGCTTTTCTCCTGCATAATTATCCTCCGGTCATCAATTTACTGTCTGTAGTATAACTGCTTTCCGGCAGAATGACAAGAAACTTCAGCAGAATCGGTAACGGATATCCGCAAACCGCACAATATCATTGCTATTTAATTTTCTCCTCTCCTTATAAGGAAGCGGCTCATCATTCACAAAGGTTCCGTTTGTAGAATTCAAATCCTCAATATAATAACTGTCCTCTTCATGATCGATTCTTGCGTGCATCTGGCTGATGGTATCTCTGTCAATACGTAAATCTGCATCCCTGCCCTGGCCAATCCGTGTCATCCGGGCTGTTACACAAAGATCCTCCAACTGGTCATTTCCCTGGTATAAAAGCATTCCTCGCGGTTTTCCTCCCATATTGCTCAGGCAGACCGTGGGTCTGTATGCCGGCTCCGGAATAACTGTCATTTCCTCCTCCGGATAGACAACAGGCTCCGGTTGTTTCTTCTTCTGTTGCTGCACAGGCATCCGGTTTTCTTCCTGTGGCTCTAAAATCCCCCATTCCATCAAAAGTTCTTTTACTTTTTTCATCCATGGATTTCTTTCTTTTTTCACAGAGTCTTTTCCGAATGTCTTCTTTTCCGGCTTATCAGCCGGTCGGAATTCACCGGATTTGCTGCTTTTCTCCTTTTTCCAATGCATTTTTATTCTGCCTTTTTCCTCTACAGGATTATCCCTCTCCTGATTCATCCGATTTTCCGGCTTTGGAGCAGTATATCCTCCTCTACCTCCTCTATAAGAACTATTTCCCCTTTCACTGAACTGCTGCCCTTCCGGCTTCCATCGATCGGCTTCAACTGTCTGGGAGCTTGCCTGATAAGCACCTTTCTCCCGCTCTGCTGTCATCTGCCTTACGCCGCTGTCCCCTGATACAGGATGATCTATCGGGATTCCCTGCCCTTTTGCCTCTTCCTGCCTGACCTTCATAATTTCTCCCCGAATATCCCATATAGAATATCCATCTGCCAGCGTTTTCTCATAAATTCCATAGGCGGCACGTACTGCTGCAGCATCTTTATGATCCACTTTTGTCAGAAGAAACTCCATCAGCTGCTGAAAATCATTCTCCAGATTCCCACTGCTTGTAGGATACACCGTAAAAATAAATTCCCTGTTACTGTTTGTGACAAAAATCAGTTCCGGATCCAGCATCAGACAACTGGTATGTATCATATTCCATTCCAGTATCTCCATCTCGCTGCAGATACTGATAATCAGACGCTCAATAAATTCAATTCCTATCTCTTTCATCCGGCAGTAAGTATCCAGCGACTGTTTTCCCGATATGTTGTACCAATACTGGCCATCGCCATCCACATATGCCTTTTCCACCGGAAGAAGCCCCGGCAGTTTTCGTTTCAACATAAGCTTTTCATCCAGATTTGCCCCCATACCTGCCGGGATTTTCATATAACTTCCCGTCAGATTCCTCTCGTAAATTATTTCCCGATTAATCACTTTACCACCTCTTTCACTGCTTGATATTTATAGAAATCTTCCACTTCCCACATTGTTTCCACACATTTATGTTCATCCTGCATCTGAACATCTTTTACTAATGTAATCCCCATACACATGACAGCCGCCATCATCCAAATCATAATCGGAACAATAACTGCTGCTTCCACTGTATAGCTTCCCTTCCACTTCCGCATCCAATATCACCTCAATATTTTTTATCTATTCAGAGCCCCACCACATACATTTGCAGAATATACGCTCCAAACAAAAAAGGAACAAAGGGTATCTGTGTTTTTCCTTTTTTATGTCCTGCCACAATGAGAAGAAGCGCTGTAAAACCCGCAATCGTAATTGCAGCCATACATACAGACAGTATTTCCTCTACCGGCAGAAAACAGCCCAGTTCCAAAATAATCCAGGCATCTCCATATCCTATGCTTTCTTTTGTGCTCCACGCAGCCAGAAATACAAGAGCCCCCGGTATCAGCCGAAAAAGAAGATTCCAGTTCTTATATTCGCCTCCCACTGCAGTCAAAATAATTCCTGCCAGTCCTGTCAAAAATATCGGCAGACTGCTGAGCTTTTTTGTACGGAAATCCTCAAATGCGGAAACTCCCAGCCCGACTCCCAGAACGAGAGATTTTATCACACCTATCGTTACTTTCATTTACTCCTCCTGTCTGCCTGATCATCCGCACTTTGAACAGGGACCTCTTCCCCCGACTTCCGAAATCGGAATCAGGTAAATAGTCCTTTTTAACCCCGAACAGGAAAGACTGTCATGATAACAGGTTCCATAATCCGTAATAAAAACCTGTTTCTTTCCTGAATTAGTTACCACGCAATCAGAACACGCGTAGTATTTATGCCCATCTTTATTTCGCAGTCCCTTTATTTGGGCGATATTTACAGTCTGAATGCTGAGATCCAGATAATGACATTTACGGTCCCTGTGATATACCTTTCCATGCTCCGTTACATACACGTAATCTTCTGTCGTTCCATCTGTCCTGTCTCCTGTCCATTTGCGGCTTCTGCTGCCTTGTGTAATCATAACACCTTTGACAGTAAAAAATGAAACCGGAACTTTCATATAATAACTTGCCTGCAGGCTGACATAATTATCTTTCATATCCGACTGCAGCAAAGTCACACCGTTTCTTCCTCCCTTCACAAACCTTTCCGTGAGAGGATACTGTTCCAGTTCTTTTCTAAAATATCCTTCTGCGGAAGTAAATAATCCTGCCTCCGACGAAACAGAAGAAGCAACACATGCGGTCTTTCGGCCTGCATAATCCAGAGCTTCCTGCACCTGTGTCTGTACCTGAAGGACTCGAAAGAAAAACAAAATAGTAACAAAGAAAAAAGCCAGAATTGGAATGATAACAGCAGCTTCCAGCGTATAAGACCCTTTATGGCGGGAGCACAAGGATGTCTTTTTGCCAAAAAGTCTTAGTTTGGGAGAAAAACTGTTTTGCGGAACAGCTTCTATATCATATTCATTTATTTTTTTCTCTTTATTTACCTGCTTCGGAAAAGATTGAACGTCGAGGGGATTATCATTCTTATGACTCCTTCGACAAAAAGACATCCTTATACCTCCTCCTTTCCCTTAATATAGCTATATTCGGAATTTGTCCGTATACAAAATCTGTCCCCACGGGCACCAAGCAGACTGACAAACCCAAGAAACACCGGCTTAAATTCATAAGCTGCTACGATTTTTGTCTCGCAAAGCACATGATCCATTCTGAAATGTTCGTATCCTTCCTGTTTTCGAATGGCAGCTTCCTGAATATCCATAGTTCGCATTGCAAGCTCTGTCTCTCCATGGAAAAGTAAAAGCATTGCAAGATACTGTCCATAATCAAGCCCCTGTGGACAATCTTTTGCTACGCTCCAGCCGGAAAGCAGCTCTGGCAGCGCATTCACATTAGATGTCCAGTCCACTGAACTTTTAATCAGGGAAATTTTACCCCCCGACAGTAAAGTGCGAACATCCAGCACACTTTCTGCAAATGCCCAGGCCGCAAGAATTCCATATTTTACAGCCTCGATAACCAGCGGATTTGCGGACATTCCAGCCAGAGCCAATGCCAGCGTCATAGCCTCCTCCTGTTTTTCCGGTGATGCTGCCAGGGATGCCAGATTTAATGGTTCCCGAAGTGTTAACAGTTCTCCCACAACTATTTTCAAATTTTCACTGTCCTCCGCCTTCCCTCCCAATACATACTCAATTTCATAGGAAAGTCCCCGATTTTCTCCCGGATTCGTATAACTGCTTAAATAATTGATTAAGTACTGATTAAACAGTACCTGCTCATACCAATCCTCATTTGTAACAGGTTTCATGGTTCCCGTCTCCAACTTTCGATGTGATACTGTATCCGCTAAATCCACCGTCTTATCCGACACCTGTGCATTTTCCGGCAGAACAAGAGAAAGAACCCCTTTTTTCTTTATCTCTGCTACCGTAGTCAGCAAATTTTCCTCTTTTGAATCACCCGCTCCGGATTCACTCTTGACTGCCGCACCCTTTCGTGCTGACTTCCTCTTTTCTGCGGAAGTGCTTTTCAAGTTACCGGATGATGTGCTGCCTGCTCCCTGCTCATCAAATTTCTCCGGATGCTTTAACGCATCCATTGCTTCATTAATACTTTCATCTGTATCTGCACAGTCCTTGGAAACTTCTTTTACAGACTCATAATTGTTGTACACAGACTTTGCCATCTCATATGCCATATTTTTTTTCATGTAAGCGCAAACAACCTGACTGAACGCTTTCCCGTTCTGATCGGTCATCAAACGATATGGTGTAAACTCGATATCTGTCATTTCCGCAGTAAGAAGACTCATTCCGGAAGACAGGGGATTTTTTCCCCTGCTTCCCAGATTATATGCGGTAAGGTTTCTCATTTCCGCTTCCCTTTGATTAAAAGAAAAGTTTCCTGCCGCATCTTCTGCACAAACACCGAGAATCCTGTACTCTTCCCATAGAGGGCTGCAGTAATCCGCAAACACCGACTCTAAAACCGAATCACTGTTCATCGGAAGGACTTTTTCAAACTCATGATACCTTGCCACTTCCAAAAGAGTAAACAGCATCTGCGCAATCAGCATGAAGGACAGTGCCGCAAAGACTGTGATACTTCCTTTTCGTTTCACTAGATTTCCCCTGAACGGTCTTTGATCGTACCAAAAATGTCTGTAACAATTGATGTTAACTGTTTCTTGAAAATCAAAACAAGACCAATTAATACCACCACGATCAACACCATTTCTACAACTCCAACGCCCTCTTCATCCATCAAAAAGTTTTTAAATCCTAACATAATTTTTCCTCCTTATAATCGAAATGACATCATTGCAGGGACCATGATAATGGCTATCACTATCCCAAGCATAAGCATGAGCGGCATGAGCATCCTGGTTCCTGCCTCCTCACCCAGTTTTCTTGCAAGAGCCTTCTTCTCCTCTAAAGCAGACTCTGCTTCCTGCTCCAAAAGCTGGCACAATCCCCTGCTTCCAGTCTGGAGATTCTGTAAAAGTATACGGATCAGCCTCTGATAAGACCCTACATCAACCCGTTCTGCAAATTTCTGGTACGCACGTTTTACACTTTCTCCATCCATAATTTCATAATTGGTAATCACCATTTCCTCGTAAATGGCCCTCTTTGGAATTTCCTTTTTCTGCCTTTTATCATGATATTGCGCGGAAATTCTATTCCATGCCTGTTCTAAAGACATCCCGGATCCCAGTAAAATCAGTAGTTTACTCACTATTTCAGAATAATCTAAAAGCATCTGATCTTTTCGATTCTTCTCCTCTGTCCTTTTTCTCTCTGCCGCAGTCAGAGTTAATAAGACAAGAATGAGAATCTCAAAAAACAGAATCTTTAATACCAGGTGCTGCTTTTTCTCTTTCCACTTCAGGGCAATCCCCCCTGCCTTCTCCGGTAATTTCAGATACTTGCTTCCCTCCTGGTCACACTGTTTTTCCACTGCTGCTGAAATATCCTTTAAAATCTGTTCCTTTTCTGACAATTTCTTTGGATATACCTGAAATGAAAATGCATAGTTTTCACGATAGCTGCCGCAGGACAGTTCAACAGATGCTTTTACAAGGTTTCCATCCTTTCCAATATTCTTACTTTGAATTTTTCCATCAATATCCACGTATTGATAGCTATCCAACGTCCACTCTGCTTTTACCATTTTATCTGCATAGGACTCCCTCATATGTACGGAATCGGTCACATAATCTGCCTTCTCCCCATCTGTAAAAAAATCCTTATCGATTTCCTCTTCAGCTTTTCGGAAATACTCTTTTGCCATTTTTTCATTCACTTTTTCGGCAGGAACCGTGAGTTCATAATTGTAATTCTTTAATACAGTGCCGGCATCCAATTCCAAATCCACACTCTGCTTTCCACTGCCCGGACTGCCACGGATAATGCGGTTTTTCTCATCCAGACTCTTGCCGGTCATCTCTGCACATGCTCCGAAAAAAAGCAGAAGTACACACACCGCAAGTACCTGCCAGATTTTTTTCTTATTCATCGGTCTCCTCCCTTCGTATTTTTGTTTTATCTTTCTATACCCGGATTTTCAAAATCTTATCAGCCAGTACAATGGCTCCACCATAAGCCAGAAGGCAGACAGTCATAAACAAAACCCCCGGCACATTTCCATATAAGACATCCAGAAAATCCATGGATGTCAGTTTCAGATAGGCCAGAATAAAAAGCGGAATGATATTCATAACTTTCTGTTCCATTTTTCTGGAAGCAACCTGAACCTGAATTTCCCGCTCCGTCTCATACCTTGCACGCATATTTCCAACAGTTCCTTCCATAATCGTTACAAAATTTCCCCCACTACGCTTTGCAAATGCAAATACCTCTGCAAAGCTTGCTATATCTGCATTCCCGGAACGGTTCGAAAAGTCTGAAAGCAGCTGTTCTATGGGAATATTTAGAGCGATAGAATGATTCATTTCCGCCAGTTCCCGATAAAGATAAGAGTCCTCCCCATAGAGTGCCAGCATCTCACCCTCTGCTTCCTTCCATGCGTTTTCCATAGACAATCCCGCCAGCAGTGCTGCACTGATGGTACGGAGAGCATCAATAAACTCTTTTGCCAGCTGCGCCTGCACACGCTCTATCCCGGCACGTTTTTCCTGTCTGATAAAAAACAGGAATAGAAAAGGCAGCAGCAGAAGTCCGAACCAGCTGGAATAAAACAAATATGCAATCACAAAGGTAAGAAGCGCAGACAGGCCCAAACATTTTAACTTTTCTCTCCTGCTAAGATGATATATGCGATAATCCATGTGTTTCTCCTTTTTCCATTGAGATCCCCGTCATCTTGAGCTTTTTTAAATTACGGAGCTGTCCTGTTTTTTCCAAATGCCAGTCCCCATCTGCTCCCTGCAGACGGTAAAGCGGCTCCAGACAGATTTCTCCATCCTTGATTCCGCATAGCTCTGATATTTCCAGAACCCGTCTGCTCTTATCCGGCAGTCTGCCCAAATGCACGATTACATCAATGCCGGAAGCAATCTGCTGGCGGATTGCAGCAATGGGCAGATCCATTCCCATTAAAACCATCATCTCCAGCCGGGATAATATGTCACGGCTGGAATTTCCGTGGGCAGTGGACAGACCTCCGTCATGCCCTGTATTAAGTGCCTGAAGCATATCAAAAGCCTCCGCTCCACGGCACTCGCCTATTATTATTCTGTCCGGCCTCATTCTCAGAGACGTCCGAATCAGATCCCGAATCGTAACAGGCATGACTCCCTCCATGTTTGCATTCCTTGTCTCCAGTCTTACAAGATTGTGAACTCCCTGTATCTGAAGTTCCGCAGAATCTTCAATTGTAATCACACGTTCATCCTCCGGGATATACTGCGACAATGCATTAAGAAATGTTGTTTTACCGGAACTGGTTCCTCCGGATACAAGAAGATTGTACCTTGCCCTAACCAGCATGCAAAGAAACTCTGCCGCATCCTCCGTAAGTGCCCCCTTTTCAATCAATCTCCTCATATCAAGCGGTTTCTCCGGGAACTTACGAATCGTAATTGTTGATCCATCCAGAGAAATCGGCGATAAAACAATGTTCACTCGCGAACCATCCTCCAGTCTGGTATCTACAATCGGATTTGACATATTTACCACCCGGTTATGCCGACCCACAATCTGCTGAATGACATCCTGCATTTTTTCCTCACTTGCAAAGCGCTGATTCCATGGATATACCTGCCCTTCTTTCTCGTAAAAAATATGCTCCGGTCCATTGACCATAATTTCCGATACCATCGGGTCATCAATCAGTTCCTGCAGGGCATCAAGTTTTCTCAGGGAATTAAACACACGCTGCTCCAGCTGCATGCGTTCGGCAATGGAAACTGAACTTCCCTGTAAAACCTGGGATGTCTCCTCCCCAATCAGATTTTCAATCTCCTGGTCTGTCATCTCCCGTGACAGATCCATCCGCTCCAATACATGTTTTCTAATTTGTGTTATAAAATCATCCAACCGGCATCATCCTCCGGATACTGTCCCCAAATTCGTTCCATTTCCATTGCTCGACCAGCCGCTCGCAGGATACGGTTGGCGCTGTAACCACCGGCAGCTGTATTTCGCGCAGGTTGTCTGCAACCCGATCCTCGCCACGTGTTTTCAGCTCTGCAAAAAATTCCTTCTCTCTCCATTGTCCAAGTCCTCCTCTGCTTTTCATCAGGTAAATTTCCCTGCAGCTCCCCAACAGCTCAAAGAAACCTACAAATCTTGATCCAAGGTTTAGTACGATAGTTGTATAATCCATCTCCTGTGCCAGAATCTGAAACAATTTCTGATACGTTGTATATTTCACTTCGCACAGGCACTCTGTATTTCCGAGAGGATACACTACATCCGCCCGGTCAAGGTGGCCGATACAGGAGACCATTCTGCTTCTGGAATATTTTCCACTTTCCGCCATCACCAGCAGTTCCTCCATTCCACAGGCCGAATGCTCCTGAAGCAGCTGTGTCAGCCCGCTGTTTTCCTGCAGATCTAAAAGAAGAACCCTCTCTTTTTCACTGAGTATCGATGCAAGTGTAACTGCAAAAGGCAGCTGCATTTCATTTTCCGCCAGCGCATAGACTCCAAAAATCTGCATTTTTTTCTTAAGATTCCCGGCGCAGCTGCCGTATTTAATTTCCTCCCCGATCTGCATTAGTATCTCGTCCACAATTTTGTTGACTTCCTGATATTTATCCACAAAAAACACCCCCTTTCCTTCTAAAACATCCAGATTTTCTTCCCCATCACACAGATAAATTACCGGTGGGGAATCCCCTTCCAAAAGCACCGGATCCACTTCATCCCCCAATACGATTGCATCCAGGTTTCCTCTCTCCTCCCATAATGCCTTCACATCCGTAAAAATATGCAGTTCCAGCTGCTCCCTGTAATGATTCATCAGACAGCCGGTAAACCGGTCCCCATATTCCCGGTCTCCAATGCAGAGTCCTAATCGTACCCGCTTCATAGAACCTCCTTTCTTTGTTTAAACGCCAGTCCACGCATAACTGCTTTCGGCAATGGACCTCATCCTGCACTGTCTTCAGCCTGCATGCAGATAAACTCTTACCCTTGCAATCACAAAACCGAAAAGAATCGCAATGGAAAAATGCATCAGATTTTTTTCCTCCGCCCACTCTCTGCGGTATGAAGTGATACGTCCCCCAAGCACATCCTGCAAATACATGCGTGCTTTCAAAAGACTAAGCTGCAGATTATGATTACAGAGTAATCTTGCAACAGCAATCACTGCACCGACTGCAAAAGAAAACAACATACAGTCTGTCAACGTTTTGAAATTTGTAAATCCACCTATAACGGAAAATAGTTTGATATCTCCTGCCCCTAAAACTCCCAGAAGATATAACAGATATAACATGATAACCGGAAATGAAATGTTCAAAAGAATTTGAACGACCCGTGGCATTCCACCCAGGATTATACCGAATGCCAACGATGCTATGAAACCCACAATGATCAGCCGGTTACTGATCCTCATGTTTCTAAAATCCTGAACCACTGCCACAATTATGATTGCATACAGCGTCAGTACCGATGCCCCCTGCATCGAAATCAATTGCATCACCCCTTTGTTGTGAGTCGAATTATAGCAACGAGAATTTTGTTTGTCAAGCAGTTTTTAAAAAAAATTTTTGTATATCTTTTCCATTTCTGCTTATACTTGTTAAAAAGGGGATTAGGAAAGCAGGTGATTCAGTGAAATTATTTAAGACAACCCCACCGGAAAAAGACGGGTATGCCACACTTCTGCAGGATCTGCAGCAAACCACTGTCGAACTTCAAAATGCCTATGAAAATCTCGAAAATGTTGTGGAACCGGACTTGATTGATTATTACATTTATCAGGCAAAAGCGGTCCAGATGCGATACAAATTCCTGCTGGGCTGTGTAAAAAAATTAGAGGACTCCTACACCAGGAATCCTCTCTGATTTCCATTATCCACAAAGTCCTCATTTAACGCACAGCGGGCGTATGTCATACCGGCATACACCTGCTGTGTGTTTTTCATGACAGGCTCACTCTGATCCTGTTTTGCAGCTTCCACAAAAGCTCCATACAGCCGTCTCATAATTTTCTCTGTTTCATCCAAACCATCCATGCGGTTTTCATACATCGCACGGGACAATTCATTTTTACAGAACTGATACAGGGCCCGCAAATTATGGGAAATTTCGTAAGAAAAATCAAGACTTCCCATCAATTCATCCAAAACACGCTGAGACTTTCGAATCGCGTCTTTCTGCCCTTCATACTGCTCATTTTCATGTGCCTTTTTTGCATCATCAAGATAAGCAAATAAAATATCATAAATGATGACGATCATTTCTCCGGAATTACACTGGCTGAGTCGTCTTGTAAAATCCTGTTTTAATTCATTATTCATGATATAAAACCTCAAATCCACAACATTTAACGCTTACTGTAACAGAGAAAGTACCTGCTGCGGCAGATCATTGGCCTGGGACAATACCGAAATTGCCGCCTGCTCCAGTACATTCCGCTGCGTATATTCTGTCATTTCCTCCGCCATATCTGTATCCATAAGTCCGGAGTAGGCACTTGTCACGTCTTCCTGTGATTCTGCAAGGCTGGCCTGCGCATATTCCAAACGATTCGTGTAGGCACCGATACCGGAACGGATCGAGCTTAATTTTGCTATTGCCTTATCCATTGTAACCAGTGCTTTGTCTGTACCACCCTCCGCCATAACATTTATGGTATCCAGATACAGGCTCTTGGATGATACCTCCGGAATCCGGACATCCATATCCTGATACTGGTTGGCACCAAGCTGAATGGAAAGCGCACCGATTTCTGTCACATCAATGCTGACCTCATCACCATCCTTTATGTCATCCTTCATCATAAAATCAATGGAAAAGCCGCCATTGTCCGTAATTGTAATGCGGTCTCCGGCTGTAGAAACCGTTGTAGTCCCGGAAAAAGCTTTTGTATCCTCCGAACCAGCCCTGTCCAGCTCGACCTTTGCATCTTTTCCGTTCTCAGAAACGGTATATACGCCTGTCTTATCGTCTAACTGTCCAAATCCGGCCGATACAGCCAGTTCTTCTGACATCGTAATTTTCACAGACTCCGCAGCTCCCTTTGTGGCGGCAGTAATTTTATAACCGCTGCCCTCTCTTTCCGCCTTACAACCGGCCTCTTCCGCACACTGTCTGAGATTCTCATAAAAAGTTTCCTCATCCATTCCCTGCTGGTATTCCACACCAATTCCATTGATGGAAATGGTTCCGTCTGCCGACGCACCTGACACATCAAAAGAAGCAGATGCTGCAGCTGCCTTTTGGGTAACGGTCATCCTGTAGGTTCCCGACAGCACATGCTCAGACACATCCAGCCTGTCCACCTGTTTAGAATAACTCCGTACATTGGAAGACCCGTCCAGAAGAGTTTTCTGGTTGTACTCGGTATCTTTCGAAATCCGGTCTACTTCTTTTGTCAGCTGGTTAATCTCCTGCTGAATACTCTCCCTCTCACTTAAAGAATTTGTTCCGTTTGCGGCCTGTACGCTGAGCTCCCGGATACGCTGAAGCATATTGCTCACCTCATTTAACGCACCATCTGCAATTTTAAGTACCGACTGCCCGTCTGCCGAATTGTTCTCTGCCCTGTTTAATCCGTCAATCTGAAGTCTCATCTTGTTGGAAATAGCCATTCCTGCCGGATTATCTCCTGCACGGTTAATTTTATATCCACTGGAAAGGCGCTCCATGGATGCACTCAGTTTATTTTCCGTGCGAAGCAGCTGTCTGTTTGTCATAACAGCTGACATATTTCGATTGATTTTCATTTTTTTCCTTTCTGTTCCTGCGAAATGCTCTCTGCATGTTAACCTGCAGATCAATCCCGCACACCGGATTTCCTAACATCCGTTAACCCTTGAGCTTCCATGCCCCTGTATTAACAATCCCTGTCTTTCACCTGTTTTATATATCGTCCCCTGCCCCATCTTTTTTAACCTGGAAATAAAAATTCATAAAAGTATAATTTGCAATTAACGGGAAAAGGTATTATAATAGCAACATTAAAAAGATAATTGCAAAGGAGGATATATCCCATGGCAAAAGTAACCAAGGATACGATGATCGGAGAGCTTCTTCAGATTGACGAAAACGTAGCACCTATGCTTTTGAATATCGGAATGCACTGTCTCGGATGCCCGTCATCCCAGATGGAAACAATTGAAGAAGCTGCTATGGTTCACGGAATTGATCCTGATGATCTGGTGAACGATATCAATGATTTCATTGAGCATGACGCAACTGCATAATCATGTTCCACAAAAAGGGAGTGCACATCGCACTCCCTTTTTCTTTAAAGCGATGCAAGCACCTTTAATGCCTGCGGTCCCGTTATTTTCTTTCCATGTTCTGCAAAATATGCCCCCATGGCCGGGCTGTACTTCTGCTGCCTTGCATACTCACAGATAATATTGCAAACCTTATTAAATTCCTCCGGTGTGTGGTCGTCCTTGTGAACTACCAGATAAAACCGGTTCGTTTTCTCGTTTTTATACAGATCGTTCCGCCCGCTATAGAAACCTGCAAGCACATGGGCCAGTCTCTCTATCTGCTCCAGAGATGAAAATTCAAACATCTTGGTCAGATCGGCAGGAACTGCTGCCACAGGCTCCTCCTGTTTATCTGCACTGTTTTTCTCTTCCTTCTCTGCCTGCATCTCACCGCGAATCTTATTGAATAATTCCAGTATATCATCGGCACCCTTATACTCAGACGGGTCGTCACTTCCGCCATTGGGGAAAAGATCATCCTCGTCAGCCTCTGTAAACTGAGAAAAACGGGTATCCAGTTCTTCCGGATACTCTACCTTGGTAATCAAAAGCACCAGCGATTCGGATGGAAGAGGAATTGCCTCCACCATAAGCGGATTATCACTGACATCGAACCCAAATTCATAATTTGCCTGCTGTATCATATCATGGAAAAGTCCTTTGGCTTTCTCAGATCCATATGCCAGTTCCTTTAGATTAATCTGGCGTTCTGCAAGATCCTGCTTTGTCAGGGTGCAGCGAATCTGATTTTCACTTACTTTTTCAATTTTCATCTTAATCACATCCTTACCTGTGGAATCAATTGCAATGTCCAGAATCCATTTAGTCTGAACAATCATAACTCATTATAAACAAATGTTTCAGTAATGTAAAGTTTGCATCAATTAAAAAATTATTAAAAAAATGCTTGCATTTTAAAATTTTCTGTGATATAAACTTATGCATGAGATGCGTTTCCACCCCAAAGGAGCGTATGACAAACAAAAATTTCATATTGTCTGGAAGATACAAACTGATCCGTCCCCTTGGGAAAGGTCAGTGTGGTAGTGTTTATCTCGCCAGACAGCAATCTTTAGAGCAGTACCGCGCAATCAAAATATTCCCCAAAACTACCGCGCAGCCGCTCTTCGCAATTTCCGAAGCACAGATTCTAAAGTCTGTTCAGCATCCCGGAATCCCCACAATTTATGATTTAGAAGAAGATGAATCATTTTATTACCTTGTGGAAGAATATGTTCAGGGTGACTCTTTAGAAGAATTTCTGCTTCATCATCAGTCAATTTCCCAAAATTTGTTTTTAAAATTTTGTGAACAGCTTTGTGACATTTTTGCATATCTGCACACATTAAGACCCGCACCAATCCTTTATCAGGATTTAAAGCCGGAGCATATTATAGTATGTGGAATGCAGATTAAGTTAATTGACTTTAGTGTCGCATCTTTTGCTGCCAGTAATGGAAATGACTTCAAAAATTTCGGGAATCTGGATTTTTCCGCACCAGAGCTTAGCTCGGCAGGACCGGTCTCGCTGAGTTCCGATATTTACAGTATCGGGAAAATCATGGAATACATGATGACATTTCTGGATGCCGCCAGTGCCCGGACGATTCAACCGATTATCCAAAAATCTATACTTGCAGAGCCTGAGCAGCGCTATACATCATCTCAGGAACTATACTCTGCGCTGGAAACAACTTTTGATAATACGGGAGGAACGCATCTCAGGCAGACCATCGCAGTAATTGGAGACCACTCCGGCTGCGGAAGCACACATATTGCAGTATCATTAGTAACCGCGCTCAATGCAATGGGCATTACAACTGTCTATCAGGAGAAAAACTGGAGCAACGCCCTGCGGAAAGCTGCAGAACAGATGGATCACATCTGGGAAAAAAACGGTTGCTACTACTACCACAGTTTTGTGGGATATCCAAAATATGACATCGGCGTCGAACTTCCGGCCCCGACTGCGGAAATAATCGTAGACGATTACGGATGTGATTATTCTCCTCCCGACCTTGCAACAGCAGACGTGATTCTATATGTCTGTGGAGGCGCAGTCTGGCACAGAAGTGATGCAAATCCAAAGGATTATCTAATTCAGAATTTTGGCTCACGACTGCGGATTACAGCAAACCTGTGTGACCGAAACGCTGCCATTTATTTTGCCAGACAATTTTCCCAGCCGGTCTATCCCTACCCGTATGACACGGATATTTTTAGGAACAGCCGGGGGAAAGAGGACTTTGTCCACTGGCTGATACCAGAGAAAGGACGGGAACACTTATTTTTACGTTTAAAAAACCATTTATACCGGCTCCTGCAGCCATAGGAGTCTGCGGCACAGCCGCTAATTCCGGTGTTACACACTTTTGTATCGCATTATGTAATGTTCTGCACAGCAGATATCTCGCACGGACAGCCTACCTGGAGGTCAATGCCAGCCATGCTGTTTCCTCTTTTTCGCCTGAATCGGATCAGACCATCCCGTTTCGGCATCAGGGTGTATCTTATTATCCGGAAGTAACCATCCGGAGCCTTGCAGAATTAAAACAGCTGCCTTATAAATACAAAGTTCTGGATTTCGGAGTTCTAACTCCCCACACACTTCCGGAATATGTACACTGTGATTATCATGTGGTGTTTACAAACGCAGGAATTTGGAAAACCAGACAGCTTGAACAGTTTCTCCATGTAATCGGAAAAAATATAGGAAAGGATCAAATAAAAAAATACAGTTTTCTTTGTTTGGGGAAATCAGAAAAAAACTTTCGGAGAATCTACAAAGCTTATGGAATCCGGGTGCTTCCTGTTCCAATTCTCGAAAATCCATTCCACATTTCCTCTGGTTATTTTGGATTCTTTGAAAATATATGGAAAGGAATGTAGTTATCACAATGAATGTACCTATGAATCAGCTAATTATTGAATTCCGGCCTGAAATGCACCGGGGGCTGGTAATTACTTTAACCGGTGTGAATGTCAGCAAATAATATTTTGGAATTGTTCAAATTGGAATGTGCACTCGGGAAATGAGTTTCAATGCATAGCACACCATGCTGACTACTGAAAAAAGAGATGGAAACCCGGGGGGATAAAATGTCCCCCGGGTTTCTTAATTTTCCATGATTTATTTGAATATGCACATACACAATGTTATAATCGGAATGAATGAAAGTACTTATACAGATAAAGGAAGGATTACACATGAAGAAAAAAATTTCACCGGTTTTCCTGATAGCCGTATGTGCTGTTCTTGTTATCGTATTTACGTTTTTGTTTCTTTTTGTCCGTAAATACACCCCAAGTAAAGAACATGAAGATCTGAAAACCTACTATGATTTAAAAGACCAGGATGAGGTAGCAATTGTTTTAAACAATGAAATCAATTCCGCAAAAGCCAAAGTAATAGATGGATATATCTATCTGGACTACAGCTTTGTCCACGACAATCTGAATCCACGCTTTTACTGGGACCACAACGAAAATATTCTTCTCTATGCAACCACACAGAATCTGATATCCGCACAGGCAGACCAAGACAAATATCTGATTACCAAATCATCTGTCGATTATGGCCGTCCTGTGGTGAAAGCAGCTTCCGACAGTGCTTATATTGACCTGGAATTTGTAAAAGAATATTCGGATTTTCAATACCAATATGAAAAAAATCCTCACCGCATCATTATAAACAACCAGTGGGGGGAATATCAGACAGCCTCTGTCAAAAAGAATTCTGCCATCCGTGTAAGAGGCGGTATTAAAAGCCCGATTCTTAAAAATGCCGGTTCCAAAGAGGAGGTAGAAGTTTTGGAACAGGGCGAAAAATGGACCAAGGTATCAACCAAAGACGGAATCATCGGTTATCTGAAAAACCGCATGCTGTCCAACCTGCAGAAAAAAGAACGGAAAAGTGATGCAGTACCCGAAACTTTTGCCCACATTACTAAGGATTTTAACATCTGTATGGCATGGCATCAGGTGACAGCAAAGGGAGCAAATTCCTCCATCAGCTCTGTGCTCTCCAGTACCAAAGGGGTTAATGTAATTTCTCCTACCTGGTTTTATTTAAATGACAACGAGGGAAACCTTGCAAATCTGGCGAGTCTTGACTACGTGAATTACTGCCATAATCAGGGTGTTGAGGTATGGGCACTTGTCAGCAATCTGGAAAATTCCAATGTTGACACCACTGAGGTGCTCACCCACACCTCCAAGCGGCAGAATCTGGTGAATCAGATTGTTTCCATGGCCATCCAGTATAACCTGGATGGAATCAATCTGGATTTCGAAGCTTTAAACGGAAATAAAGTGGGAGATGCCTATATTGAATTTGTCCGGGAGCTTTCCATCAAATGCAAAAATAATGGCGTAGTTCTCTCTGTGGATAACTATGTTCCAATGGCATACACCTCATTTTATAACCGGAAAGAACAGGCAAATTTTGCAGACTATGTGATCATGATGGGCTACGATGAACACTATGCCGGTACGGATGCCGGCTCCGTTGCTTCCCTTAGCTGGGTAAGCCAGGGAGTTTCGGATACGTTAAAGGAAGTTCCAGCAAACCAGCTGATTCTCGGAATGCCATTCTATACCAGAGTCTGGGAATCGCCTGCCGGTACTGACAATCAAGATGCGTCTGATGATACCGGCAGTTCAAAAGTATCCTCAAAAATTTACGGTATGAAGGCCGCTTCCGATCTGCTAAACACCTACGGTGCTGCAAAAGAATGGAAGGCTGACTGTGGACAGAATTATGCTGAATTTAAAGATGACAGCAATACCTATCAGGTATGGCTGGAAGATTCTTCTTCCATGGAAGCCCGTCTCAAATTAATGCAGGAAAACAAACTGGCCGGGGCTGCTTTCTGGAAGCTGGGATTCGAAACCAGCGATATCTGGGATACTATTATCAAATACATGTAATGGTACAAGACAGGATCTGCATAAATTGGATTAAAGAAGTCCAAAAGCAGGTTTTATGAAACGCAAAGTTGAAATTCTCATGGTAATCTGTCTGTTCGCCAGCTCTTTTCTTCTTGCGCGGGCCGGCGCAGCACTCACATCTGCCAAAAACGCTTCTTCCAACAAGCCCTGCATTGTATTGGATGCGGGGCATGGAGGAAGTGATCCAGGAAAAGTCACCGATGATGATATAAAAGAAAAAGACCTTAATCTGGCCGTTGTAAAAAAACTGAAAACACTTTTTGAAAATAAAGGTTTTCGAGTTGTTTTGACAAGAAAAAGCGATAAAGTAATGGCTAGTGATGATTCTGACAACGTTAAGGTGGAAGATATGCGAAACCGGGTGGCACTCATTACAAAAACGAATCCTGTCATGACTGTCAGCATCCATCAGAACAGCTTTCCGGACAGCAGTATTTCCGGTCCCCAGGTGTTCTTTTTTGAACAGTCGAAAGAAAGTGCTGATATTGCTGCCGTTTTACAGGATAGCCTGAACACTACCTTAAATCCGCCCAAACCCCGGGTGTCCAAATCCAACGATAATTATTACATATTAAAAAAGACACCCACACCTATTGTAATCGTAGAATGTGGGTTCTTAAGTAATGAAGATGAAAAGAATCAGCTGACGACCGATGCATATCAGCAGAAGCTGGCACGGGCAATTTATAATGGGGTATGCCAATACCTTAACTCCGTAAACAACCCGGATTCTTCTGATTCTGAGAATCCTCCCGATTCTTCTGTTCCGGAAAATTTTCCTACAGAAACCGATTCAGGCTCAACTGAAACATCTGACTTTGACAGTAATTCTGCTTCAACTGCTGAGCCTTACTCAGCCATAGATTCCTGTTCAGATGCAAATTCCGGCTCGATGCTATCTCTGATTTAGGAATGCCTTCATGGATTGTATGAAACTTTCCGCTATGTGATACAGCCTTGTTGTCTGTACAGAGTCTAAACGGTCCTCTGCCAGTTCCCCCTGTTCCTCCATGGTCTGCTCTCTTCTAAGCCCGGCCATCTCATGGCTCTTAAGCGATACTTCCGGATTGCAGGCTACATGGAGGTCTACCGGCTCTCCCAGGGCAGACTGCAATTCCTCCAGATGTTTTGCAATCTGTGATGCTGTCTCTTTTTCACTGGCAGAAACCGTTCCGGAAATGCCATCCTCTTTCGCCCGCAGGGAGGCAGCAACCTTTCCTGCTTTTCCTCCCTCAAAGAAGATATCCACAAACCCCTTCTGTTTCTTACCACGGACAATTTTTAAGGAAACCCCGGTAACAGAATCCCCAGTCTGTATAGGAACCATGTAGCACTCTTCCTCTGTTTTCCTGGCACAGAGGGAAAACTGAGCCACGGTCTGCCTCATAGCACGGATATCCAGCGTACTGATTTCCGGATCCTCAATAATCATGGTATCCATAACATGTTCTGCCACGTCAGCAAGGGTCTCCTGGGCATCTGCAAGTTCTGATGGATTCTTAAGTGCCTCGGAAAAATCCTGAAGTACCTGATTTTTAAGGTCTTCCACTTTTTCCTTGGAATCTTTGGAAAATCTGTTCTCTTTAAACAGCCGGTCCATCATCTGGTTCGGCTTACGAAACATTTCCGATACAGCCATGACATTCAACATAGAATTTGCAATATCGTATCGTTCCAGATAAGCATAGATTTGATCCGGCGAATCCAGTGTCTGCTGGTATGTGGTAAGCTGCTCCCTTGCGTAACTCTTCTCTGCTTCCTTCTCCTGTTCCGATATCTCCTGCTGCATCAGTGCCTCCGCCAGCTGCTCCGGTGTCATATCCTGCCAGCCGGTTTCGCCGCCAAGATGCATCAGTTTCTCCGGAGATATCGTTTCCAGCACATCCCTAAGGCAGTTCGTCTGAAAAGCTGCACTGATCTGTTCATCGATCCGCTGTCCCTCTACGGTACTCTCCACCCCGTCAAAGTCATCATCCACGCTGTAATCCATCCCGGATTTCTTCTTAGAGCGTACTGCTGTCAGAAGATTCCGCATCGTAACATCAGTTCCCTGCTTCATCAGAAATCCCAGTGCTGCACCATCCTCTTTTTCAACCTGGGCAATCAGCCGGTAAATTCCGATATAGCTGCTCCTCTCCTCCTCGGAAATTTTACTATTTTTCTCCAGTTTCCACAGGAATTTACTAAAACGTTCCTGTTCCTCTCCTCCGGTTTCTCTGCGGATTTCTTCTGCCGCCTCATTCAGCTGTTCCATTGTCATATCAAGTGGATTGACTCCCCGTCGGATCATTTCCAGCGTAACTGCCGGCTTCATATTGGAAAAGGCGCGCTGCATCTGCTCGTCCTTTTCCTTAACTGCGAAAATATTTTCCTCTGTGATGTCAGTCTGGTTATAGGCAAGAATCCGGACAGCCCGCTGATTTCTCACGCTATTGTCAAGACCTAAATCACTTAAAATGTCGTCCACACTGTCAAAAGCTTTATTCAAAGAATCCCCCATATCCCTGCGGGGTTCTGTCATCATTTCCTCATAGCTTTCGTTGGCCTGCTCCAAAATGTGCTGGATTTTCGCACCGGAATCATGTATTTCGCTTACCGTGTCTTCTGATTTAATCTGACCAAGCGTATAAGCAGGCTGGGTTTTCAATTCTTCAAAAATATGGATAGCCTGCATAGCAAGACCGGCTTTTTGATCCGTTTTTTCGACTCCTGCATCTTTTAACAGTTCTTCATAATATTTCTGTTCCCGGCTCTTTAAATCATCCACCAGATCTGCCAATGGCTGTAAATTCATTTTCACACCGGCTTTTTCCATTACTGCTCCGGCACTGCTTGCCATCAGGAGCCTGCTCTCTTCCCTCTTTCGGTATGCAGTAAGCAGCGATGCATCTTCCGGCCTTTTTCCTTCGGCAACCGCCTTTGCCATAGAACCAGCTACTTCGTTCCAGTCCACACTTCCCTGTTCCATATCCCGGGATAATTCCTGCAAATTGGACAATTCCTTCAGATTTTCCGAAGTCAGCGGAATTTTATTGGCGATAAGCCACTTACTGTTGTCCATGGATCGGGGATCATCGGAGAGACCGGCAGCTTCTATGATTTTCCCAATCTGCGGAATCAGTTCCTCAAAATCAATCCCTGAGAGTTCCGGATCCACCACCGGCTCTGCACTGCTGCTGTAATTGGAGAGATACAGATTTTTTATGGTGGGCTCCATCTCATTCTGGAGCAGATATGCCATAGACTCTTCACTGACAGAAGAAAGGGAAGCCGCCTGCGTTAAAGCCCTGGCACTTTCCTCCATATTCGCAGTAGTTAACGGAATGTCATTCTCTAAAAAAGCATGCATAATATTTTCGGCCATCACAGGACTTCCCGTGATTTCCTCCAGCTGTTCCTTCGAGAGGGGATCACCAAAATAGGAAGTATCCACACCGGCTTTTGCAAGAACTGCTTTAATCTTATCTGTCACGGTAATGATGGTATGACTGTCTGTCTCGGAAAGAGAATACCCCTCTTCCTCTATTTTTTGTAAATCCTCCACCGATGTGGTATTGGAAACGACTACCATCTCATTTTTCCGGTTCTCCCCAGACATACAATCCTGCCGGGTAAATTTCTCCACCACCGTTTTCTCTTCCTGTTTGGCAGGATTTTCATAGGTTGCCATATCAATGGTTCCCGACTCAGATACTGCTTTCGTGCGTGTATACTGCTCCGTTATTGTATCAAATGCCACCGGTGCCTGGGGAATATTCGCCTCATATGCAGCGATTGCCATACTGCTCCTGCCACGATGGGCATTTTTTGTCACATCTTCCCATAAATTCTTCTGCTCTACCTGCATGCTTTGTTCCTCCATACTGCCTGATTATCAATTACAGCTGTATCCTGTAATTCTTGTAGAAAATAATTGGCAGCACTTCCATCATAATCTACATAATATATCGACCACTTCCCTTAAAATCTTTAAATTTCTACTAAAGTAAAAAAAAGTGCGACCGTCCAAGCCAGCCGCACTTTATCATTATTTCATTTATATGCCTATAATTTAATATTTAAACACAGCCACACCATATGCTGGAAGAGGATATGCAATGGAATAATCTCTTCCATCCATTGGTTTCTTCTGCGCCCTGTAAGAAACCGGGCGATCCGTATCATTTCCTCCAAACTGCGGATCCTCACTGTTTAGAACCAGTTTATAGGTCTTACTCTTTGGAACACCCACACGGTAGTCATCCCTTGCGACCGGCGTGAAATTAATCACAAAAAGCAGGTTATTCTTTTCATCCTTGCTCTTTCTGACAAAGCTGAAAATACTGCGCTCTCTGTCGTCTGCATTAATCCACTCAAAGCCTCCCCATTTGTTATCCAGCTCGTAGAGACACGGATTTTTGCGATACATGTGCAAAAGAGCCTTGACCCAGTTCTGAATCTTCTTATGGTTTGGATCCTCCAAAAGGAACCAGTCCAGTTCCCGCTCCTCGCTCCACTCCCGTGACTGGGCAAATTCCTGTCCCATAAACAGAAGTTTCTTTCCGGCATGTCCCATCATGAATGCATAGCCTGCCATGAGGTTTTTAAACTTGTCGCCCTCAAGTCCCGGCATCTTGTTGAGCATGGAGCATTTCAGATGAACAACCTCATCATGAGACAACACAAGAATATAATTTTCACTCTCGTTGTAACTCATTGCAAAGGTCATCTTATTGTGGTTGTCCTTACGGAAAAGCGGATCCAGCTTCATATAATCGAGGAAATCATGCATCCAGCCCATATTCCACTTATAGCTGAAATTAAGTCCATCATCCTCTACCGAACCGGTCACCTTCGGCCATGCTGTAGATTCCTCCGCAATCATCATTGCTCCCGGATTTCTTCCGAGAACGACCGTATTAATATGTTTGAAAAACTCAATGGCCTCCAGATTTTTATTTCCGCCATATTTGTTTGCCACCCACTGTCCATCCTGCTTTCCGTAATCCAGATAAAGCATGGAGGCCACTGCATCCACACGCAGTCCGTCAACATGGTAATTTTCCACCCACATTAATGCACTTCCAATCAGGAAATTTTTGACCTCATTTTTTCCATAATCAAAAATCTTGGTACCCCAGTCCGGATGCTCTCCCTTGCGGGGATCTGCGTACTCATAGGTGGGGGTTCCGTCAAAGTCTGCAAGACCATGTGCATCTCTCGGAAAATGGGCCGGAACCCAGTCCAGAATTACGCCGATTTTTTTCCGGTGACACTCATTCACGAAATAGGCAAAATCCTCCGGTGTTCCGTAACGGGATGTGGGCGCATAGTAACCGGTTACCTGATATCCCCAGGAGCCATCATAGGGATACTCGGAAATTCCCATCATTTCGATATGGGTGTATCCCATTTCTTTTACATATGGAATCAATGTTTTGGCAAGTTCCCGGTATGTATAGAATCCATCGTCTTCACGCCCCGGATGGCGCATCCAGGATCCCGGATGTACCTCATAGATTGCCATGGGCTGTTCAAAAACTTCTTCCTTGGAAAGTTTTTTCCTTGCATCCATCCATTCCGCATCCGACCACTTGAAATTAGAAATATCCGTTACAATGGATGCAGTCTCCGGACGAAGCTGTGCATAGTTTGCATAAGGATCTGCCTTATAAAGTTTCTTGCCATTCTGTGCTACAATCAGGAATTTATACATACATCCAAGACCAACTCCCGGAACAAATAGCTCATAGACCCCCATGGTCTCCGGTTTTACCCGCTTCATCTCATGGGACGTTTCATTCCAGTTGTTAAATTCCCCTATGACATACACTTTTTGTGCATGGGGTGCCCATACGTCAAAGCATACACCCTCTTTGCCATCCATAGTCATATGATGAGCACCCATCTTCCGGTAAATGTCGTAATGTGTTGCCTGTCCCATGAGGTAACAGTCCATTTCTGTGAAATTACTCATAAATACCCTCCATTTTTTCTGCGATATCCTACATTTTACTCAAAATCCTTTTCTCTTAGTACAATTCTGTCATCATCCGTATAACGGCTTGCAGTCAGAATGCTGATTGCCTTCTTAAGGCCGCCGTGCGCTTCCCGGTCAATTGCCTCATCCACAATATCCTTTACCTCTGCCAGTGTCGTTGCCTGATCCAGCCTCTGAATATTGCTGATCCGGTTATAGAGTGCAAGCACTGCAAGGTCATCAATTTTATATCCAAGCTCTCTCGCATAGGAGCGGGCAAAGGTTACAAGCTCATCATTGGTGAAAATAGGTACCGTAATCTGCTCGGAAAACTTTTTCGAAAAGTCTTTATTCTTTTCAAATAATTTCCGGATTCCCTTGGACGTATCCTCCAGAATCACGAAAACTCCACTGCTGTCTGCCGCCATGGAAAGCGACAGTTCACTGATTGTCTGGGTATCCATCTCGCCAGCCTGTTCTATGATCAGACAGCCACCGGCTACCTTCTCAAACAGATTTGCCACATTCTTTTTGTTTAATGCTTCTGCGTGAATCTTACCGATTTTTCCGGTCAGCATGCCGGTTTCCTGCTGTAAAACCTTAATAACACTGGTGGCAAGTGTTGTCTTCCCGCTTCCCTGTCCACCCTGAATAACCAGATTTCCCATAGATGCCGTGTGGTCATGCTTCAAATGGTAGGATGCCACAGAAAGTGCATGGCAAAGCTGTTCCTCCATTCCCTTTACCGGCATAAAATAAGAGAAAATAGCTTTCTGTTCATCGGTCAGTTCCACCTTTTCTTCCCGGCCAAGATCCACCGGAGTATCAAACTGCGGCATCCGCGTCGTTTTCTCCTTCCAGGATGGACGGCTGGATTTCTTTCTCACGAAAGCAAATTC
Source organism: Agathobacter sp. (assembly GCA_022772675.1). Classification (GTDB taxonomy): domain Bacteria; phylum Bacillota; class Clostridia; order Lachnospirales; family Lachnospiraceae; genus Roseburia. The sequence goes on from JALEZW010000024.1 coordinate 73,275, forward strand.
TTCCTCCTTCTCCTGTTCCAATGTGGGTCTCTCAGGAAGTTCATCCATAGAGACCTCCTCAAAGCCTTTTTTCTGTTTCGGCTGTACCTCTGCTTCAGGGGCTGCCTCTGTTATTGTCTCTGGTATTAACTCTGTTTCCATTTCTACCGCACCACGATCCTCATCGATATCATTCTTCTCTTCTTCCACCTCATGGGATGTCTCCTGCTCCGGTTCCTGTCCACCAATTTCTTCCTCTGAAGGTTCCGTTTCCTCCATCTGTTCCGAATTATCACAGACAGAATCGTCTTCCCCTTCAATGCCTTCTGCTGCCTCTTTGGCCTCTTTCGCTCTCGCCTGCTGGGCAGCAACCATTTCCTCTAAGGACATACCCTCCGGCCATAATTCTTCTTCCTCCGAAGGTTCCGGTTCCTCCAACTCGCCAGCCGCTGGTTCCACTGCTTCCAGCTGTAAATCCTGCCCGGTTTCCTCCGACTGTCTTTTGAGCTGTCCCATTTCAGGTGCATTCGGCTCTATAGGAGCCTCTGTTTCTGAATTATCCTGCATATATTCTTCTTCCAGAAGTTCCCGCGGAGTCACTCCCGCATCCAGTTTCGGAAGAACACCGGTCAGACGGTCCATAATGGTTCCGGCTTCCTGCAGTGCACGTGCCTTTGCAGACTCCAGTTTCCGCTGCTTCGCATCCTCCAGCGCAGCTTCAGCAGCTCTCCTGGTCTTTTCCCATTCCTCCAGAACCTCTTCTATGGTAATCTGTCCGGTAATCTGGTGCTCCACCATGGACTTATCATTCATGACAAGGCTCATCTGTCCATCAGATTCTTCCCCCAGCATTTCCTGGAAATTCATTTTAAGGGACCCGTCAATCTCCTCATCTGTCTCGATATGAGGAGTTTCTGCATCCGGCCTCTTCTCTTCTTCCTTCGGAATCTTCAGATACGGAATATCCTCCACCATACGGTTGATATTATCCATCGTATCCGTGACGGTTTCCTTTTCCGTGGCTTCAATGATCTGCTGCATTCCCTTTGCAATTTCTGCCTGCAGATTCACAGTATTATACCGCTCCGGATTCACTTCAACCTTCGGAATGGCAACGGGATCATGTACGTATTCCCCGGCACGGACCATCTCCTCCGCATCAATATGGGTAAGACCGTTTCTATCCTCCCTCTCCTTACGGAAAGAGCGGTATTTTTCTTCCTGTGCCTTCGTTAACGGCTGGTAGAGCATCTTTAACTCCAGAGCGCGCTCCACATACGGACCATCCCCAAACCATAAGATCAGCTCGTCACAGGCATCGATACATTTCTCGCTCATCCCTGCCTTATGATACAGATATGCCAGCTCATAAGCCCACTCCTCTGTATATTCCTGATCCTTTAACTCCTCAAGAATCGAAATCAGATCCGAATAAGGTGCTCCCTGTGCCTTTTTAATATCATAGCGGAGTACGTACTTTAGCGTATCATGGGGTGCTATCTCCACAAATTCATCGTAATAATCCTGTGCTGCCTGAAAATCCTCCATCTTGATGGAAACCTCTGCAAGACGGTAGATAATCATTCTTCCTATGGGCGAGCGGTCATATGCCATAAGCAGGACATCCCTGCTGTCCTCATATCGCTGTACCTTTTCGTATACCTCGCCAGCCTTAACCAGACCATTTACATTTTTTACTTTATTCCAATTGATAGTATCTGCAATCTCTGCTGCTTCCTCATACTTTTCTTCCGCAAAACGGGATTTCATCTGATCAAGCCTCAGAGTGTACTCATATTTATCCAACTGCTGTCTCCTTAAATGTATCCCCTAAAGGGTCTGACTATCTAGTATCAAGTATACCATAGGCGGTAAAAGGTGTCAAAAAAATATGAAAAAAAAGGGCCGTACGATATTTCATACAACCCTTGATAAATCTAGTCTTTTGGTTTTTCCTCTTTCCTGGGAGGTTCTTTGGACTTTCTTTTTTTCTTTTCCACTGCTTCATAATACCGAACCTGTCCCGTACGCTCATCCACAGCAGATGCATTCACATACATATCCGTCACGGTAGGAAGATTCTTCTTTTTTACGCTGTGGTTTACCAGCCTTCGGATAATATAGTAAATCATGGCAAAAACCGGAACCCCGAGCAGCATGCCGAAGAAACCAAACAGTCCGCCGCCGATCAGGATTGCAAACATAACCCAGAATGCCGATAAACCGGTAGAATTTCCTAAAATCTTTGGTCCGATGATATTTCCGTCCACCTGCTGGAGTACAATAATAAAAATCAGCAGGTACAGCGCATGGATCGGGCTCTGAATCACAACCAAAAGTAAAGAAGGAACTGCTCCGATAAAGGGTCCGAATACCGGAATAATATTCGTCACACCGATGATCACCGCCACCAGAATCGAATCCGGAATATGCAGAATCAGACATCCCACGTAACAGATAACACCAATAATTGCAGAATCAATAATTTTCCCGATAATAAAGCCACCGAACACATCATCTGCCTTGTGGAGTACTTCTACAATGATATTTCCGTATTTAGGCTTGCAGACTGCATAAATAATCTTTTTGCTCTGTCCGATCAGGCTCTCCTTAATAGAAAGAACATAGACAACCACAATAATACCGATGACAAAGTTAAGGACCGCTTTTACAATATTGATAACCCCGGAGGTAATCTGTACGATATAGGTCTGAATCTGTGGGAGCAGGGTGGTCTTCGCCCAGTTCTCCACATAATTGACCAGTCTGGTCAAAAGTACACTAATGGTATCTGCAACCTCATAGCCGCCCAGCTTTCCATTGCGCAGCATCTGAATAAACGACTGCACATTTCCCGGCAGGGTCTCTATAACGCCGGTAATACTCCGTACAACGGACGGCACAATCGCTGCAATCAGAAGTACAAGAATGATAAGAAGGAAAACAATGGAACCGACTATGGAGATCCCCCTGGCCAGTTTAGCTGCCTTTTCCTTCGTTTTCATCTTCGGTTCCAGCCGCGGATAAAGCCACCTCTCCTGCACTTTCATCACAGGATTTAAAAGGTAAGCCAGTCCAATTCCAATAATAATCGGCTGTGCCGCTTTTATAAGCTTTTTAAAGATACTTGCAACACCCCTGTAGCGGTACAGGATAAAGAAAAATAATATACAGCAGACAAACGTAACAAAAACGGTAAGACCGATTTTGACCATAAGCATGTTCTGCCTGTGTCCCTCTACTTTTTCCTGCTCTAAGATTTCCTCCCGGGATGTCCTGTTTGTCTCCGGCATGAGTTCCTCCTTATCCACGATAATAGTTAATCAGGCAGCCCTTCAAAATAATATCTTTCTCATCCGGTGTCAGTTCACCCATCTTTAAAGTAAATGGCTGGAGTGCACCATCCTTTACAACATATGCCTCAAACTCTGTTTTTCCCTCTGCAACCGCCTCACGAATCTTCGGAATAAACAGATAATCCAGATTCTTAAAGGGAAGTTCTCCCTCATCAATGATGAATGGAAGCATACCCCAGTTAATCAGGTTGGAACGGTATCTCTTTGTTGCGTACTCGTTAGCAATGTTAGCCCAGCCGCCCAGAACCTTCTGGCAGGAAGCTGCCTGCTCACGTGCGGAACCATCACCCGGTTTTACTGCAAAGATAGTACTTCCAAAACCAAAGGAATCACGGCAGAGGTCACCAAACTTCGCTTTGATGGCATCCATAGCTGTTTTCAGCTCCGGAACAGCCTCAACCGGACAATTTCCTGCCTCTAACGCTTTCTGCGCCTTCTGAATTTCCTTTGCCCGTCCAACATATTCCGGATCCTTTCTGGAAAGAGCAAACTCAGCCAGCCCCAGTGGATTGGAACGGAAGGAAGAAGTCTCACCGGATGGAATCAGCTCATCCGTTGTGGTAACCGGATCATGAATTTCGGAAACCACTTTTAATACCAGGTTCTCCGGAAGCGGACTCATTGCCGGCCAGTCCTTGATATTCGGACCAAACTGGATTTCAACGCTGGGATCAGCCACACCCTTGCTGTCAAATACACGGTTCTCATAAATGGTCTTATCAAAGAAATATTTCGGTTTGCTGTAATTAACATCCATATCCGTTGCAGCTGTAAGGAATCCCTTATTTGCTGCCGTTGCAGCAATGGAACGTGCATCCATCAATGCTACCGATGCCACCTGTCCGTTCTGAACCTTGGAACCTTCACGGTTCGGGAAGTTACGTGTAGAATGACGGATAGAGAATGCGTTGTTTGCAGGGGTATCACCTGCGCCAAAGCACGGTCCACAGAATGCAGTCTTTACAATCGCACCTGTCTCCAGCAGATTTGCCACAGCACCATTCTTTACCAGCTCCATATAAATCGGGGTAGATGCCGGGTAAACACTTAAGGTGAACTCGTCTGCTCCGATAGAGGTTCCCTTCAAAATATCTGCCGCATCGCAGATATTCTCAAATCCACCGCCGGCACAGCCTGCGATAATTCCCTGATCCACATAGAGCTTACCGTTTCTTACCTTACTCTTTAAATCCAGATTAACCTTTCCGTCAAAGCTGACCTGTGCACGCTTCTCGCAGTCGTCCAGAATATCCATAAGGTTTGCATTCAGTTCCTCAATGGTATAGGTATTGCTGGGATGGAACGGCATAGCGATCATCGGCTTAATCTCGCTTAAATCAATCTCAATAAACCGGTCGTAGTATGCGATCCCGCCAGGATTTAACTCTGCGAAATCCTCGCTTCTTCCGTGAATCTCGTAGAATTCCTTTACCTGGTCATCGGTTCTCCAAATAGAAGAAAGGCAGGTTGTCTCTGTTGTCATAACGTCCACACCGATACGATAGTCCACGCTTAAGTTTGAAACGCCCGGTCCCACGAACTCCATTACTTTATTCTTTACAAATCCGTTGTCAAATACCTCACCGATAATGGCAAGTGCAATATCCTGAGGTCCAACACCCTTCTGCGGTTTTCCGGTCAGATAAATTCCAACCACGCCCGGCATATCAATATCGTATGTCTTGCTCAAAAGCTGTTTTACAAGCTCTGGTCCACCCTCGCCCACTGCCATGGTTCCCAGCGCACCATAACGGGTATGGGAATCAGAGCCAAGAATCATCTTGCCGCCGGCTGCAAGCATCTCTCTTGCAAACTGGTGAATAACTGCCTGATGCGGTGGAACATAAATTCCGCCGTACTTCTTGGCACAGGTGAGTCCAAACATATGGTCATCCTCATTGATGGTTCCACCTACTGCACAAAGGCTGTTGTGACAGTTGGTAAGAACATAGGGAATTGGAAATTTTTCCAGTCCTGATGCTCTGGCAGTCTGGATGATACCTACAAAGGTAATATCATGTGATGTCAGTTTATCAAATTTAATCTGAAGCTTTTCCATATTTCCGGAAGTGTTGTGTGACTTCAGAATTCCATATGCGATAGTTTCCTTCTTTGCATCCTCCGGTGTTACATTTTTTCCAGTCTTAGCCGCTATGGCAGCAGCTGCCTCCGGGGAATCAATAACCACATCCCTGCCGTTCAGCAGATATGCGCCGTTCTCATATAGTTTCATAGCTAGTATCCTCCTTCTTGCCATCTGTTAAACTGTTATTTTGAATTATATCCGTTATAAATAATGAAATCAAGCATTCCTGCATGAAATTATCATAAATAAGTATGCACCCGGTCTTTTATACCTGATATTTAAAGCAGTCCTGTTGTAAATAACCTACCGGCGGGTTTGCGGCTTCACCACCGGAAACGAAATTGTCGCCGCAAAAAGATCGCCATCTACCTTAATCTGAAATTCGCCGCCCATCAGGTTCGTCAGATTCTTTGCAATAGAAAGCCCCAGGCCACTGCCCTCTGTTGTACGGGATTCCTCTCCCCGGACAAAACGTTCGGTCAGATCCTTCGTCTTTTCTTCTCCTTCCGGGAGTGGATTTTTTGAAATATTTTTTATGGAAAAAATCGCCCGGTTCTCTTTTTCTTCCATTTCCACATAAACCCGTGTTTTCTCAAGTGCGTACTTTGCGGCATTGGTATAGAGATTCTCAATAGCCCTGTACAGCTGCCGTCCGTCAGCCTCTATCATGACCGGATTGTGGGGAAGTTTGGTCACAATCGTAAGCTCTCTCGCCTCAAACCGCTCATTGAATTCCCCACCGGTCTGATAAAGAAGCTCCACCATATCGATTGTCTGCATATCAAGTTTAATGTTTCCGGAACTGATCTTGGACGCCTCCACCAGATCCTCCGTCAGCTGTTTTAATCTCTGGGATTTTTCATCCAGAATCCGGATGTAATTCCTTGCATTCTCATTTTCCAGATTTTCTCTCTTTAAAAGCCCCACATAATTGACAATGGAGGTAAGGGGTGTCTTGATATCATGGGAAACATTTGTGATAAGATCTGCCTTCATACGCTCATTCCGGATTTTATCCTGAATGGCATCGCTTAATCCGGCACGGATATTATTGACTGCCATGGCAATGTCACGTTCCTGCCCATGGAACTCGTCCACGTTCAGCCTGGTATCCAGTGCTCCGGCAGAAATTGCCTCAATGGCATTCTGAATTTCGTACCGTTCCCTTGCTTTGCCCATACGAAATATCCTATTGTGTCCGGGCGAAAAAGTTCCCTGCAAAAAACAGAAAAGTTCGTATATGAAACTGTGTGTTAAAAGAATATTCTTTTTTGCCTTCCGTACTATACTTAGATAAAAAGCAAGAAAAACGACATCCACCAAATAGGCAATCGTTCCCACCGCTACCATAAGACCGGAAAACGCAAAATGCATATGTCCCAGATTACGGCACAGATACATCACCAGATAGAGAAAGCCCACAAACAGGGCAAACTCAACATCTGTATAAATATGATCCATACGGATCAGATAAACCTCTGGATCCTCCTCCGATTTCCGCCCGCATATTCCGGTCAGATAAGCAAGAAACACAAAACTGCCCGCCAGTCCCAATATAGACAAGGCACTGAGCAGCCCGATTCCTTTCCCATGCAGGCGCATCTGATATCCTACTCCGTAAATCCCACAGATCATCAGAATCAAAAACATCTGGTGCATGACAGCTGCGGCTCCCTTTTTTCCAATGGAATACTCTCTCATACGCAGCTAAACCCCCGCTTCAATTTTGTAGCCCACACCCCATACGACTTTTAAATACCGCGGTTCCTTCGGGTTAATCTCAATTTTCTCACGGATATGCCGGATATGCACGGCAACCGTATTATCTGCCCCGATTGCCTCCTCATTCCAGATTTCCTCATAAATCTGGCTGATAGAAAATACCTTCCCCTTATTCTTCATCAGCAGTAAAAGGATATTATATTCAATGGGCGTCAGCCGGACTTCCTCACCGTCTACCGTTACTTTTTTTAACTCATCATCAATGACCAGCCCGCCAACCTCATAGGTCGCACCGCCCTTCGGCGTAGTAGATAACGTTGTATAGCGGCGCAGCTGAGATTTCACCCTTGCCACCAGCTCCAAAGGATTAAAAGGCTTTGTCATATAGTCATCCGCTCCCACATTAAGCCCCAGAATCTTATCCGCATCCTCGGTTTTTGCCGAGAGAATAATAATTGGAATGCTGCTTGTTCTTCGCGCCTGGAAAGTTGCACGGATTCCGTCCAGCTTCGGCATCATCACGTCAATGATCATCAGATCCACCTTCTTTGTTTCAAGAAGTTTTAGCGCCTGTTCCCCATCATGTGCCTTAATGACCTGAAAGCCCTCCTGCACCAGATATATTTCAATAGCATCTACAATTTCTTTATCATCATCACAGACCAGGATTGTCATGTATGTGTCCTCCAATCAGGTTCTTTAGCTTCTTCTGAAAACCGGCCGGCTTTTCTTCCTTTTCCTCTGCCGGTTCTTCTCCGGAGGATTCTTTCTCATCTTTCCACTGGAAATAATCCGCATCCAGATTTACACGGATTTCTGCCTCCAGCTGCCGCAGCTCCTCATCATCCTCTTCCGCCCTCGGAATCTCCGGTGTTTTCTCGTCCTCCACCGGAGACAGCCCCAGCTTATCAAGATATTCCTGATTTACCTTGATTCCGGTCTGGCGGTCTGCATAGATTGCCTTTTCCGCTTTCTTCTCCTGCTCATATTCCGGCATTCCCTCGTGCTTTTCCTTCTCAATCTCACGGTTTCGTTCTTCGATAAGTTTTAAATATTTCTCCGTATCCACCAGATCCTGCAGCTGGCCCTTTAGCTCCAGCTGGTTGGTTTTCATGGCACGCTCTTCTTTTTCCATTTCCTCCCGGATATTCTTATAAATACTGCCTACTTTCTCGTCCGCAGCCTTTAGGATGTCCTGCATCCGGTTTAAGGTTTCATCCATATACATCACGGATGCCGCATAGACATCCTCCGCTTTACGGCTGGCATCCCAGATAATCTGATCGCCCTTCTTATGAAACTCCCGCTCTGCCTTGTCCCGGCTCTGCTTCGTCAGTTCATATTCATCCATAATCTGATAAATGCAGGTATTCAATTCTGCCAGCAGATCCAGTACCTGCTGTTTATCTATAATCACTTTACTGGGTTCTTTCGGATACGGCTCACTCTTCGACAGTAAAACATGAAGACTGCGCAGTACCTTCTCTGTATTGTCCTGTGCTCCCATTCTCTAACTCCTTACCTGAACAGAAATACTTTTCGGTAACAGTATATCATAAAACTGTCTATATTAAATATTATTTTTTTATGAATATGATATGTCGGATATCTGCTGTATGTATACTTACAGGAAATTCACCTGTCTACAAAAAAACCGTAAAAAAACTGCTGCAGGAAGTATTTGCTTCTCTGCAGCAGTTTTCTTATTTTCTATATATAAAATGAATTACCCCTCATTCTGAGAAGGTGAAATCATTATTCAATGGTAATGTACTTGCTCTCCTCAATCTTTTTCTTATCTTCTTTTGGAATGAACAGGGTAAGAACACCGTTCTGGAAACTTGCCTTGATATCCTCCTGACGGAGATAATCGCCAACCCGGAAAGTTCTCTTGCAGCTGCCGGCATAACGCTCTCTTCTAAGATATTTTCCGTCATCCTTCTGCTCTGCAGACTTGGTAGCGGTAATGGTTAAGTATCCATCGCAGAGCTCTGCCTGAACCTCATCCTTACTGTATCCCGGCAGATCCATGGAAAGCTCATATCCATTGGCATACTCAAAGATATCAGTCTGCATCAGGTTCTGTGTGTTTGCCTGCTTCTGGGTTCTCTTGCTGCTATTGTCCTCATACCATGGGTTAAAAAATGTATCAAATAAGTCGTACATAAGTCATTTCCTCCTGTAATCCCTTTTTTGTTGTTTGGTTTTGTTTATAGTTGTATTATAGCACGTTATTAGCACTCGTCAAGAGGGAGTGCTAATAAATTTCTAAATTTTTTATAAACTCCAGTTGGAATCAATGCCCCTATGCCAATTTTTTTACTTATTTATGTCCTTTTTTGCCTTTTCTATCATATTTAAGATATCAGAAAGCTCCTCTTCCGGAATTTTCACATAATCTGCAATTTCCTTCGCAGACGGCTCCCTTCCATTCTGATCCTTCAAATACTTCACAGCTTCATTGACCAGTGCCACCTTACCAACAACAGCATTTTCCTGCTCGTCCGCACCGGTCTGTTCGCGGATGCAGTTTTTCATGGCTTCCTCTATGGCTGACAGAAGTTCCTCCTCCACATCTGCCTTTTTATGGCTTCCACACAGTTCACTCAAGCGCAGAAACAGTGCCATATTCCCCTCCTGCACAACGTCCTCAAATCCTTCCGGGGAAAGGGCAAGTTTCTTTGCCACCTTAAGCACATTGGAAAGCCAGGCATTGGAAATAGTATGCACCATACTCTCCTCCCCTGCCAGAAGCTTTTTGTACATTTCTACCATCTGTTCCTCACTGTACTCCGGAATATCTTTCAGCTCATCGAGATACATCTGGAACATGGGCGACTTGGAAACAATGCCTTCTTCCTGGTTTGTTTCCTGTTCAGAATCCTCCCCAAATGTTGTCTCCCCGTATCCTGCAGCCTCTCCATTTGTGTCACTATCCCCATTCTCTTCCCCGTTATCCTCTGCCGGTTCTTCCACCGGTTCCTCTTCATGGGGCACCGTTAAAAATTCAAATACCATGTCCTCCTGCTGCCGATTCAGATCCATATCCTTAAAATAAGAAAGAATCTCCTCCCGCGTCATCGGCTCTGCAGAAGTGCGGATGATATCCTGCACGGCACGTATTGTTTCCGTAAATGTATTCTGATCTACCATAAAATCTCCTAAACTACAATTGTTTTATCTGATTTTTTCTTTTACAAAAGATACTACATCACGATTCACTTTCATAATCGTTTTGTCATCTTCCATTTCCTGTATGGTCCACCATCTGTATTTTGTCCCATCAATTTCGAATTCATCCTGTTTCATATTCGGCGGAAAGTGTGCAATATATCCCTAAGGAAAATTTGTGAATCACCTCATCCAGATTTTCAATATGTTTATGATTTGATATAGCACTCATAGGTCACCCCAAATTTGTCCCTCTGTATTTTACTAATCCTCTTCCTCATAAACCCATTCAATCTTATATTCTACACCCACCGCTTCTCCTAACCTGTTAATATAATTTTCAATCAATTTTTGAGCACGATCCTGTGCACTCACTAATAATGCAGAATTCTCCTGAACTGACTTTTCCATCTCCTTCTGTGCTTGGTTGATTGCCGCCGTCTGATCGTCTGCTGTAATTTCATTCTTGTTCCATCCATCTTGCGAGGTGGTAAAGGAATCATCATTCAATGACGTTTCATCAATGGAAATGTTTAACAATTGCGCTTTCGGAATTGTCACTTTGATATTTATACCATCAATTTCCATTTTTACCTTAGACATATCAATGCCCAGATTTGCTACACCTGTATATTCAATCCAGAATTTTTTATCCTTTTCCAAAAAATGTGCTGCTTTTTTTTCAGATTTAGCAACGTTATGATAATAACATTTTACTGTTGCCAAATTACAAATGTTTCGAATCTGTGTGATATCCGGTTCCTTCACAATATTGCTTTCTTTTCCTGCACATCCTGCTAATGATCCAGCCATCAGCACTATTAAAATCAAATCTGTTATCTTATGTTTTAAATCCATCTCAAATTCCTCACTTTACCTCAATCGTATACTCATCATTCATCTGTTCTACCCATGGTGAAACAAGTGCTGTTATTGCGTTAACAGCATTTTCTTTTGCCATAGACAATAAAGTGTTCTCATTCGCTTTATTTTCCAAATCCTTCAAGCATGCCTTATATGCTTCCTGCGAAACAGTCTCTGTATCATATTTCTTTTTTTCGAAAATAAAATCCATACCTCCCATGTCAACATTTGTATTTTGAACTGTCGCGTCAGGAACGGTTATAACTATCTTATGGGAATCTTCATTCACAGAAATATCAACTTTTTGTAAATCTATCCCAGCCGTAACAGTCCCCTCATATGCTACATGATATTTTACATTTTTTTTATCCTGATCCTTTACATCTGTGATAGAATTATAGGTAAAATCCAAAGTAGATAAATCACTTATTTCAAGGATTTTCTCCAATGATGATTTTGTAACAGTTGTAACCGTTTCTTTCTTTGAATGCAACAAATTAGTCAGAAAAAATACTAACCCGATAATAACAATTACAACTATACTCCCAATCCCAATTAAAATTTTCCAATCCGGCTTTTTCTTCATAGTACTATTCACCTCTTAAATTATATTTCTTGCTATATTTTACCGCTAATCCAAATCTATTTCAACCATATTTACCCCTTTTCAGAATTCAGTTGTTTTTCTTCTCCGTCTACGAGTATATGCCATTTTTCAGGAATCTTTGCATCGTCAAATGTCTTTAGATATTCTTTTTCTTTTCCATCCATAAACTGGTACAGATTTCTTGTGACCTGTTCATTATTAAATGCTTCCGTCATAGCCCTCATGGATGAAATTCCGGCAATTCCCTTATAATACAAAGGTCCCAGCATTTCCTTCGTACTGTATGTTATATAACTGCTGTTTCTTGGATCTTTTTTTGCGATTCGATCACGTTTCCTGCTCATATAAACTCCTCTGCGACAAAGTTTTTCTTTATTTTCACCTGTCAAACTGACCCCTTTTATCAATTTAAATTTTCTACAAAAAAGATGCACAGTACTGTCTACCATGCACCTTTTTCCCCATCTCTATTTTCCAATATCTAATGCCGCCTCATCTAATTTTTTGCTACATCTTATAGTTACCTTTGCATAATATGCAGCATCCTCATCTGACATTGTTTCTTCATCATACTTTGTTAGCTTAGTGGCAAAATCATTATACTTCTTTAATAGTTCCACATAATCCGCGGCCATATCCGGATCTGTACTATTCTTTTGGTATTTCTTCATAAATTCTACATACTTATCTACGAAATCCTCATATTCGTCCAGAAATGCTTTCAAATCAGGATCTACTTTCGTCTTATCATTCCTTTCGGAATCATTCTTGGGTTTTTCTTCTATTTTAGACTCGGTTTCTGTAGCGTTTTCAGATTTTTGTTCCTCATCATTTTTCTTCATTTCCGTATCTGTTTTGTTTTCCATATCTACTTCGTTTTCTCTATCATACGTTCCAGGAGCATTCAATTCAATATTCATAGAATCCGTGTAATAAGATAATAACAGCTTATAGCCATCCTCATTATGTGCAATATAAGAACTGCCAGATTCCTCACTATCCAATGCATATCCCATTTTCTGACACGCATTCAGATAATTTTCGTAATCTTTATCCGTATATTTATCAACAGAAACATAAAGTTTATCTACATCATCTATAATAACATCTCCATATTTTGCCTTAGGGTCCGGTAATTGCACGGCAAGCCCGTGAGCCGGCCAGTTTAATTTATTCAAATCCTTTCCATTGTTACACAGCATGAATGGAATCAGCAGCAAGAATCCCAGCATCGCCAATGCTACATGAAGGACCCTTTTCTTATCTTCGATAATATGCATTCCCATCAACCACGATACCACAAATAGTCCTGTCTGAAACGTTGCAATAATTCCAGATAAAATGTGATGCGACATAAACGAAGAAATCATCATCACCAAACTGATAAAGGTAAATATCAGTGTTATGACACAAAGCTTACTTTTACGATAATTTTTCTGTTCCTCCTTCTCCTCCTGATGTGCTGCCTTCCTATTTTCATTTTCCATTTTAGCAAATTCCATTTCTTTTTGTGTACTGCTTTTTATTTTCTGGACAGTCACCTCATCACTATCAAGGATCCATTCCCTTGCTCCACAATAAGGACAAACTACCTCTTTTTCATTTTCATCAATATCCATCAAAGCATTACAACTCTTGCATTTCAGGCGTATCGTTCTGACTCCATGTGTTTCAAACTTCTGCCCACACTTCGGGCAAACCTGTAAACCATCTGGAATCTCTGCTCCACATTTAACGCAATACATAAATATCAACTCCTTTTCATTCCACTATTTCTATGTACTGAGAATTGTGTTTTCATCTCCAAGCTACATTGTATCAATCAATCTCTGCGCTTCCTCAATTAATGCATCCATTTCCTTCCTTTCCTCCTTCATCTTTTCTACCTGTTTTTCCAGTGCATTTTTTAGTTCATCGACAGGCGCATCTATTAACCATGTTATTTCTTTAATCGTAAAGCCAAACTGCTGGTATAACTTGATTCGATTGATTCTTTCCTGTGTATTTTTATCATAGAGAAGATATCCCCGTACATTTTTTCCTACTGGGCTGACCAGTCCCGCCTTTTCATAACCCTGAACAGCCCTTCTGGAAACACCCAGTGAATCACACAGTTCGTGTAATGTCATTTCTGCCATGTGTCTTCCTCCTTTTTTAGCATAAAATTGCACGTTACGTGCAGTCAAACTCTTTTGTTGTAAAGTGCAGCCGGAAAACACAATTCTCATAAAAGGCTTTGTAAATTTCGCGAAGAGGAATCACACATGGACTTTCTCCTTCGGTTGAACACAAACTCTCCCTATGCTATAATCACATTATCACTATCTGGTCTTGAAAGCGGGGACATCCTATGTCTACAATGAGTATTGAACGAATCATACAAAAAGTATCTGAAATCTGTAAAAGAAACGGTGTCAGCCACGTATCGCTGATTGGATCTTTTGCAACCAATACAGCAACCTCCACCAGTGATATTGATTTTGTGGTATATGACTGCCCAGACATTTTAAAGTTGGAAACGGATTTGGAAGAAATAGACACCCTCCGCAAAATAGATATATTTGACTATCAGTCCATTCATAATCCGTACTTATTGGAGGATATAAAAAAATATGGAAAACAAATTTATTAACCGTTATAATGCTTTCTGTAAAAGCTTGAAAAAGATACACTGCAGGCAGCTTTTACAAATGGACTGATTTTTGATGATGAATGGCTTCAGATGTTAAGAGTCAGAAATCAGTTAGCACACGATTATGACGGCAGTCTTGCTTCAGAATCCTTTGACGCAATTATTTCTGTTTTCTATGACTGCTTTGAGAAATTCAAGAATCATGTTGCATTATATTATGAGAATAATGGAAAAGAATTTGAATTGCCAGATGCCTTTATAAATAAAATATAAAAGAACCTTAACCGTAATGGCTAAGGTTCATAATTTATGATTACTATATTACTACGCTCAATATATGATTTTTAATGCCTAATATAGTTGATTTCCTGCGGTCTGGAGTCCTTTCCATCGCATATTTTAATCCTTGTTCCTACTGGTCAGTTTCCATTGACCCGGCCAATGCCTTCTGTATTTCCACATCATCCACCTCCGTCGGTTCCTCTGGTATCTCCGTTTCTTCAGTGTCCTCCGGGAGCTCTGGTGTTACCGGCTCTGGTGGCTCCGGGTTTGGATTAACAAGCTCTATCATAATTTTTAATTTCTTTGATTTATTTCCAGCTTTTTCCCCAAATCCTTTGCAACAACAACTTTCTTGATTTTGTTAATAAGTTCTTTTTTTGATAGCTTCTCATCAATCGTAATATCTTTTTTCATTAATGAAACAATCGGTTTCTTTGTATCTTTGACTGTAATATATACACTTTTTTTATTCACATTTCCGATAGAATCTGTCGCAGAATACGTAATCTTATATTTTCCCGTTTTGCTCGCTGTATATTTCTGTTAAAAATTCCATGAGCTGTCACAGTTCTGCTCTCACTCGCTGTCACAAACTCACTCATCTTTTTGTCACGACTTCCGGGGCTTTCACCCCGGATTTCTTACTCCATTCCTCCAACCATTTCATGGTCAGCTAC
>JALEZW010000045.1 GCA_022772675.1 Agathobacter sp.
AGATTCCTTATTACCTACCTTTTTTGCTCATATATGGGGCGGTGACTCTATTCGAGCCACCTTACGAATTAGATAATCAGCCTCTTACATGCAAGCATGACGATTCTGATTATCTAATTCTAAGGGGTTCTGAATAGTTACTTCTGATTAATAAAATAATCCATGAAAAGGGATGTAGTCTGTGTGCAGGCTGCATCCCTTTTTGTAAAAGAAAAATGCTAAAATCAATTATCAACCAGCAAAAGAACAAGAGAAGGAGAACAAACTTATGAACAAAATCTTGAAACGCGTGATGACAATGTTTGGGGCCGGTGTGATGGCACTCAGCCTTCTGGCACCGGTTACGGAGGCAACGGCGGCAAGCAAAAACAAGGTAGTTGAGGTTCCGGTGAACTTTACCAATTCCGCCTGGGTCCGGTTGATTAAGCAACGGTTAAGGTTGGTAAATGGTAAAACAAAGACAATTAGGATGACCATCAAGGTAAAATAAGTTAACAAGCAAACAGGCCATCTGAAATGATGGTTTTATTCTAAGTAGAAAACTGCTATACTAATCAAAAGGATTGGTATGGCAGTTTTTATTTGTGTACAGGAGAAAAGATGTGTAGTAGTATGTTTTATGTCGGAGGTGTAGCATGGGTGTTTATTTAAATCCGGGAAATGATATGTTTTGTGAGACTGTGCGGGGAGAAATATATGTGGATAAAACAGAACTGATTCGGGAGACCAATCGGCGATTGAAAACACCGCAGAAGTTTGTCTGCATCAGCCGCCCCAGACGGTTTGGCAAGTCGATGGCAGCTTATATGCTGGCGGCTTATTATGGGAAAAACTGTGATTCTAAAGAATTGTTTGCGCCGTACAAGATTTCAACGTGTGACAGCTATGAGAAATACCTGAATCAATACAATGTCATTATGTTGAATATTCAGGATTTTCTCAGTATGACATCCTCGGTAGAGGAGATGTTGTCCTGTCTTCAGTCAGAGGTGATACGGGAACTGTGTGAGGTTTATCCAGATGTGGTTTCGAAAGATGAGAGAATTCTTAGTATGGCGTTGAACCGATTGTATGGCAAGAAAAAAGAAGCTTTTGTATTCATCATCGATGAGTGGGATTGTATTTTGCGAGACCGAAGCTACCATGCAGATGACCAGAAAAAATATCTGGATTTTATACGGAATCTGCTGAAAGACAAGGCGTATGTCGCGCTGGCATATATGACTGGGATTTTGCCAATCAAAAAATACGGTACCCATTCGGCACTCAATATGTTTGATGAGTATTCCATGATTGATGCGGGAGATTTTCAGGAGTTTGTCGGGTTTACGGAGGAAGAGGTGCGTATCCTCTGTGAGCAGTACCGGATTGATTTTGAGATGATGAAAAGCTGGTATGACGGTTATACATTTCCATCTGCCGGGCATGTTTACAATCCGAAATCCGTGGTGGACAGTCTTCGCAGGAAACGTTTTGGCAGCTACTGGACACAGACGGAGACGTATGAGGCATTGAAGATCTATATTGATCTGAATTACGATGGATTAAAGGATGCCATTACTGAAATGCTGGCAGGACAGCGCGTCTGTATTCATACAGACCGGTTCCAGAATGACATGACCACATTCGAGAGCAAGGATGACGTGTTGACGCTGCTGGTGCATCTGGGCTATCTTGCATATGACAGTGACCGTTCGGAAGTTTTTATACCAAACACGGAGATCCGGGGAGAATTCCGCAATGCCGTCACCGGGGATCACTGGAAAGATATCGCGACAGCGCTGGAGACATCTGACCGGCTGCTTCGGGCAACATGGGACGGTGATGCGGAGACGGTGGCAGAACTTTTGGATGCGGCACACATGGAAAACACATCTATTCTGACATACAATGATGAGAATTCTCTGAGCTGTGTGATCGCGATTGCCTACTACAGTGCCATGAAGGAATATACCATGATTCGGGAGCTGCCTTCCGGCAAGGGCTTTGCAGACATTGTGTTTCTTCCGAAAAGATTTTCTGACAAACCGGCGATGGTAGTGGAACTGAAATGTGATGATTCTGCGGATAGCGCACTCGCACAGATTCGGGAGAAAAATTATGCGGACAGTTTGAAAGATTACAAAGGCAATCTGATCCTTGTCGGAATCAACTATGAAAAAAAGACGAAAAAGCACGACTGTGTGATAGAAAAATCTATCTTCTAGGTGTCAGGAGAAAGAGCGCAGAGGAGGTGATCCGGTTGTGAAAGTCCCAAATGGGGTGGACATGGGTGGGCGTGGGGGCAGTATGGATGTGGCTTGGATATAGAAAGGGGAAACATGATGCAAACAAAAAAGAAGATTAGGATTTTATGCGCTGTATTTGCATTCCTGATTGGATTTGGGAATGTGGAAGTTTTCGCAGCGCAGCAGACGCTGCCCTCGGGAGTTCAATCAGAACAACTGGAAGAGAAAATCGATTCCTTTGTCCGGGAACACGAGGACACTACGGCGGGAATGGCCGTTGCCGTATTTGACAGCTCTGATGAGTTAATGAAAAACTATTACGGATATGTGGATAAGGAGAAGAACATTCCGGTGGAAGCAGATTCGGTTTTTGAGTGGGGATCCACGACGAAGCTTTTAGTGTGGGTGAGTGTCATGCAGCTTAATGAGCAGGGAAAGCTTGATCTGAATGAGGATGTCCGCTCCTATCTGCCGGATGGATTTCTGACAAACTTATCCTATGATAAGCCCGTGACTATGGTCAATCTGATGAATCACAACGCAGGCTTTCAGGAAGTGTACGCCGACTTGTTTGTAAAGGATTTGTCCGGTGTTTCTGATTTGGGGGATGCGTTAAAACAGCATGAGCCGGAACAAATATACGAGCCGGGCACGGTCACTGCGTATTCGAACTGGGGCGTGGCTCTGGCGGGCTTTATTGTGGAGCAGGTCAGCGGGCTGTCCTTTTCTGATTATGTGCATCAGCACATCTTTGAACCGCTGGGGATGAAGCACAGTGCGCTTTTCATGGATTTATCCGACAATACCTGGGTACAGGAAAAACGCAAGGAGCTGCAGTGCTATACCCCGGATGGGCAATTGATTCCTGATTGTTTTTACTATATTACCCTGTATCCGGCGGGGATGTGTACCTCCACACTGGAGGATTTCGAAACCTTTGCCCGTGCACTTTTGGATGAGGACTGCGTTCTTTTCCAAAAGAAGGAAACGAGAAATGAATTGTTTGCTCCGACGAACTGTTTTGGACAGACCGAGATTCCGTTGAACTGCCACGGTTTCTGGATGGTTCCATTTGGCACACAGACCATTGGACACGGCGGCAATACAGCAGGCTGTTCCTCCTATCTGCTGCTGGATACCGCAGATGGCATCGGAGCTGTCGTTATGACAAATCAGGCGGCGGAGAGTATCTACAACTCTGAGATGATGGAATTGATCTTCGGAGCCTATGAGCGCAGCAAATACATAGCAGAGGATACTGTGCCGTCCGGAATTTACCGTCCGGCGCGGGCGGTGCGCAAAGGACCCTTTAAGTTTCTGAGTATGTCTTACAGCATCGGTGAAGTGGATAAGGATATGCTGTGGGTTGCCGATGAGAGCACCGGACATCGGAAAATTGTGTACAGTTACGGCGATTATGTGGAAGTTCCGACAGTGGAGTTTGTGCTGGAGATGGGATTATTCCTGTTTTGGATTGCTGCTGTTTTATTTTCCCTGATCTCCCTGATCGTCCGACTGATTACAATCATTGTCCGAAAGGTCAGAAAAAAGGAGCCGGTGAAAAATATGCTGGGCAAATGGAGTATCGCGGCAGGACTCCTGCAGCTTCTGATTTTGCTTTTGCTGTTTGCTGTGATTGTTTGTGTATCGGCATATGTGCGGTGGCGTGCTTATGCATGGTTGTTTGCAGCGTTTGGAGTTCTTGCGCTTGTGATGGCGGGCATGTGCGTGTATGGACTCGTTAAGAACCGGGGCATGCAGCTGAAAAAGAGGCAGAAGGTGTTCAATTATTTTACCATCGGATTTATGGTTGTGACGGTGGCGAATATTCTGTACTGGAATTTGTTTATGTTCTGGTGAGATAATGGCAGTTGAAGAATACTTGAAAAGTGCGTATAATAAATATAGCGAAGACAGATTATGAAGGAGATGCGATGAAGCATACGATCGACCCTGTATATGATAATAATTCGAAAGTGTTGATACTGGGGAGCTTTCCATCTGTGAAGTCCAGGGAGCAGCAGTTCTTTTACGGCCACAAGCAGAACCGCTTCTGGCGGGTGCTGGCACAGGTGCTTGAATGCCCCGTGCCGGAGGACATTCCCCGGAAACGCGAGATGCTCATCAGGCACCATGTTGCAGTCTGGGACGTGATTGCCAGCTGCGAAATTACCGGCTCTTCGGATGCCAGTATCCGAGATGTGAAGCCCAATGATTTGTCCCTTATTTTGTCCCATGCTGACATCGCAGCGATTTTTACAAACGGTGGGAAGGCATATGAACTTTATCAGAAGTTTATCTATCCGGTGAACGGAATACAGGTTCATAAGCTTCCCTCCACCAGCCCGGCGAATGCCGGGTATTCACTGGAACGGCTGGTGGAGGCATGGACGGAAATCCGCAGATACGTCTAAAAATATGAAATGATTTGCTATGTCCCGCTTTTTCATCAAAGCGGGACATACTGCACCGATAAATATTCTATAGTTCTCTTTCCAAAACGAACTGTCCAAATCTGTTGAAAATCTTTTCTCCAAAACAAATAGAAGAATCTTCCCAAAACCAGTTGACAAATTCCTAGGAAAAGGGTATAGTATAAAACATATTAAACCTACTAGATAACTATGAAATAATAAAGGAGCAAAGAAATGGGCTTCAACACAGAACTTTTACATGGTACGAAGACCGGTGATCCGGTAACTGGAGCAACGCTCACTCCGGTTTATCAGTCCAGTGCTTTTTTTCAGCCATCGGCGGAGCAGCACGAGAAACTGTTTCACAATAAAGCGAATGGCTTTTCCTACACGAGAATTGATAATCCAACCATTGCGGCTTTTGAGGAGCGCATGACCGTTTTGGAAAAGGGTGTTGCATCTGTGGCATGTGCATCCGGCATGGCAGCGTTGTCAAATGCTCTGTTAAATATTGTGGGTGCCGGAGATGAAATCGTGACCAGCAACAGCTTATATGGCGGAACCATTGACCTGTTTCACGATTTGGAAGCCTTCGGAATTACCACTCGCTTTGTGGATGCCTCGAATCTTTCCAATGTGGAGGCGGCCATTAACGAAAAGACAAGGGTTATCTTTGCAGAGACTATTGGAAATCCGAAGCTGGATGTAACGGATATTCCGGAACTGGCAAAGCTGGCACATGAGCACGGAATTCCGCTTATTATTGATAATACTGTGGCTACTCCTTTTCTTGTACGGCCGATTCAGCAGGGAGCCGATATAGTCATCAATTCTACATCCAAATATGTAAATGGAAACAGCAGTGCCATAAGCGGAGTGATTACGGACAGTGGAAAATTCAAATGGGATACAGAAAAATATCCCGGCATGAAAACCTATGCAAAGTTTGGACCCTTTGCCTACACTGCAAAGCTTCGGAATGGTCTGTTTCGAAACATCGGAGCCTGTATGGCGCCGCAGACAGCATTTTACAATCTGACGGGGATGGAAACCCTTGGCCTTCGTATGGAACGTGCCTGTGATAATGCAATGCTGCTTGCGGCAACACTTGATCTGCTTCCCGGTGTTACAGTGAATTATCCCGGACTTCCATCCAGTCCATGGCATGACACAGCTACCCGGATGCTGGATGGCAAATACGGAGCAATTCTTACCATCCGCGTAGGAAGCAAGGAAAAAGCTTTCGCAGTAATGAATGCATTAAAGATTCCGATGATCGTATCCAATATCGGGGATACCAAGACACTCATTGTCCATCCGGAATCCACACTGAGTGCCCACAGTACAGAGCAGGAGAAAAAGGATGCGGCGGTTTATGACGATATGATCCGCATCAGTGTGGGCATTGAGGATGTGGATGATCTGATTCAGGATTTTGAAGAAGCACTATCCGGTGCGGGAGTAAAATAATACCATAAAAAGCAGAACAAAGGAAAAGGAGATTATTATGGCAGTTGATTATGCAGCACTTAAAAAGGGCGGATTTATGCGCCAGAAACAGAAAAATAATTTTTCTTTAAGACTTGCAGTAGTCGGCGGAAATTTAACAGCGGAGAATTTAAGAATTATCGCTGATGTTGCAGAGAAATACGGAGATGGACATGTTCATCTCACATCCAGACAGAGTGTGGAGATTCCGTTTATTAAATTAGAGCAGGTAGAGGAAGTCAAGGCAGCACTGGCCACCGGCGGATGCAAGCCGGGTGTCTGCGGACCGAGAGTTCGTACGGTTACCGCCTGTCAGGGCTCTGAAATCTGTCCCAGCGGTAATATTGATACATACGATATTGCAAAGAAACTGGATGAGCGTTACTATGCAAGAGAGCTTCCGGGCAAATTCAAATTTGGTGTTACCGGCTGTCAGAACAATTGTCTGAAGGCCGAGGAAAATGATTTGGGAATCAAGGGTGCATCCATTGTGAAATGGAACGAGGATGCCTGCATCATGTGCGGGGTCTGTGAGAAAACCTGTCGTGAGAATGCCATCAGCGAGAAAGATGGAAAGATTGTTCTGGATGCTGAAAAATGTAACTATTGCGGCCGCTGCGTAAAGGCATGCCCCACAGAGGCATGGGAGGGAACCCCGGGATTTCAGGTTTCTTTCGGTGGATTATTTGGAAACCGTGTATTTAAGGGAGAGAGTTACCTTCCGGTCATTACTTCAGAGGAGCAGTTATTTGCTGTGACAGATGCAGCAATCCAGTTTTTTGATGACAACGCAAATCCGGGTGAGCGCTTCCGTGCCACGTTAGAGCGCGTCGGATTAGATAAATTCCAGGAAGTAATTAAGGAGGCTTACAATGGCTGATTATGAAATTGATGAAAGAGTAGATATTACCGATGTGGTTTGCCCCATGACTTTTGTAAAGGCAAAGGTAGCAATGGAAGAACTGGAAATCGGACAGGTGCTTGCAGTTACCATGAACGATGGAGAGCCGGTTCAGAACGTACCACGAAGTTTTAAAGAAGAGGGACAGCAGGTATTAAAGCTGATTGATAACGGAAACGGCACCTACGACCTCATTGTAAAGAAATTAGAGGAGTAGCATATGGCAGCAAGAGTCAGTAAAGACAACTTTGAAAAGGAAGTATTACAGAGTGACATTCCGGTTATCGTGGATTTTTATTCCGATTCCTGTATCCCATGCAAGCAGCTTGCACCCATCTTAGGAGATATTGAGGATGATTATGAAAACCGCCTTAAAGTTGTCAAGGTAAATGTGAACTTTGATGCCGGGTTGGCAGAAAACTATCAGGTTATGGCATCACCGACACTGCTCTTTTTTAAAGACGGGCAGGAAGTGGATCGTACCCGCGGTCTTGTAAAGAAAACTGAGCTTACAGAACATGTTGAGAAACTGCTGGGTTAAAGGAAACGATGGAAAACGGCCATCGAAAACACTATAAAATTATAGTATCTGAATCATTACAAAATATAGAAAGAAGAGGAGAAAAGAAGGAATGAAAGTAACAGTAGCAGGAAATGCTAAGGATATTGCAGAAAACACCACCGTTGCACAGCTGATCGTAGACGAGAAGGTAGAAAACCCGGATTACGTTACAGTAACCATCAATGATGAATTTGTAGAACATCATGATTTTGAGAGCACCGTATTAAAAGAGAATGACGTTGTTGAATTCTTATATTTCATGGGAGGAGGAAGCTTCTAATGGCATTTACAAATGAGCAGATGGAGCGTTACAGCCGCCACATCATCCTGCAGGAGGTTGGTGTAAAGGGACAGAAGAAGCTCCTGAACGGAAAAGTATTAATCATTGGTGCCGGCGGACTGGGTGCCCCGGCAGCTATGTATCTGGCAGCAGCTGGTGTGGGAACCATCGGTATTGTTGATGCAGATGAGGTTGACCTTTCCAACCTGCAGAGACAGATTATCCATGGTACCGCAGATATTGGCAAAGCAAAAGTAAAGTCTGCCAAGGAAACCATGAATGCAATGAATCCGGATGTACAGGTCAATACCTACCGGGAGTTTGTAACTTCAGAAAATATCATGGATCTCATTAAGGACTATGATTTTATACTTGACGGAACCGATAACTTCCCGGCAAAATTCTTAATCAACGATGCCTGCGTCATGGCAAAAAAACCATTCTGTCATGCAGGAATTATCCGTTTTAAGGGTCAGCTCATGACCTATGTTCCGGGAGAAGGACCATGCTACCGCTGTGTATTCAAGAATCCACCACCAAAGGACGCAGTTCCGACCTGTAAGCAGGCCGGTGTCATCGGTGCCATGGGTGGAGTTATCGGAAGTCTTCAGGCAATGGAAGCTGTAAAATATTTAATCGGTGTGGGTGATTTGTTAACCGGTAAACTCTTAACTTTCGATGCCCTCAAGATGGAATTCCATACCATCAAGCTTCCAAAGGCAGATAAAAACTGTGCAATCTGTGGCGAGCATCCCACCATCACCGAGTTAATCGACTACGAGCAGGTGGAGTGCCCGGATCATAAATAATAATAGTTCAGCTTAATTTGTATTTGCTGTTATAACAGTTTAAAAATCAATTGAAACATAACGCGGCAATTGCTCGTTACTGTAACGGAACATGGCATAAACCCACAAGCAATTGCCTCATAACCTAAAAGAATTTTTCGAGGTACAATCAATGATACAAATAACGAAGGCAGATTACGAAAAAATCATTGCCCACGCAAAAGCAAATCTCCCGGAGGAGGCCTGCGGTCTGATTGCCGGCTCAAAGGACGGAGATATCAAAAAAATAGAGAAAGTTTATCTCCTCACCAACATCGACCACACCAACGAGCATTTCTCCATGGATCCCAGGGAACAGCTTGCGGCCGTTAAGGATATGCGCTCGAATGGTCTGACTATGCTGGGTAACTGGCATTCCCATCCGGAATCTCCATCCCGGCCATCGGAGGAGGATAAGAGACTTGCCTATGACTCCACCGTCAATTATCTGATTTTATCTCTTATGAATATTGACGAGCCGGTATTAAAGGCATTTGATATTGATAAAGACAAAAATGTAACGGTTGAGCCAATGGAGATAACGGAGTAGCCTATGTATGATCTGGTAATTATCGGCAGCGGACCTGCGGGACTGGCAGCTGCCATTTATGCAAAAAGAGCCTGCTTAAACCTTCTTCTTCTGGAAAAGGAGCCCATGGGTGGAGGGCAGATTATTTATACCGAGCAGGTAGATAATTATCCGGGACTTCCGGGAATCAATGGATTTGAACTGGCCCAGAAATTAGAGCAGCATGCCAGGGAGCTTTCGGTTCCTTCCCAGAGTGCGGAAGTTGTCCGGGTGGAAAAAGAGGGAGATAACTGGAAAATTATTTTGGATTCCGGTGCGGAAATTCTGACACAGACAGTCCTTCTTGCCACCGGAGCCAGCCACAGAAAGCTTGGAGTACCGGGAGAAGCAGAGCTTACCGGTGCCGGAGTATCCTACTGCGCCACCTGTGACGGAGCATTTTTCAGGGATAAGACAGCGGCTGTTGTGGGAGGCGGAGATGTGGCATTAGAGGATGCACTCTATCTGGCAAAAGGCTGTAAGCAGGTCTATCTGATTCACCGCAGACAGGAACTGCGGGCTGCAAAAGTTCTGCAGGAACAGGTAATGGCTGAGGGAAAAATCACATTTATCCCGGATACCGTGATTACGGAAATTAAGGGAAACGGAAAAGTAGAAAAGGCTGTACTGCTCAATAAAAAGGATGGAACTGCCAGTGAACTTCCGCTGGATGCGGTGTTTATTGCAGTTGGAATGAATCCGGAAACAGATGCAGTTGCCTCGGTTCTGACCCTTGACAATGGCTATGTCCGTGCCGGTGAGGACGGAGTGACAGAACAGCCGGGACTGTTTGTGGCAGGAGATGTCCGTACCAAGAGACTTCGCCAGATCGTAACAGCTGTCTCGGATGGAGCCAACGCAGTTACCAGTATTACAGACTATTTAGCACAGCGGTAAAATGCAGTGATTGGAAGGGGGTGAGATCGTGCTGATTTCTTCAAGGGGACAGTATGCAATCCGTATTTTGCTGGATCTTGCGATTCACGAGAACGGGGAAGCAATCAACGTCAAAACCATTGCACAGAGGCAGGATCTTTCGGAAAAATATATGGAGCAGATTCTAAGTGTTCTGCAGAAGGCGGGCATTGTTGTCAGTACCCGCGGTTATCATGGCGGTTATCACCTTTCTGGAAAACCGGAAAGTTATTCCGTGGGAACCATCCTGCGTACGGTAGACGGACCGCTGATTCCTGCCAATCAGCAGCCGGAATCAGCTGGAAATCCCATTGATCAGGTGGTAAATGAACTGTGGGTGAATCTTCAGAATGAAATTGAAAAGACGCTGGACAGTGTGACACTTTTGGATCTGATGAACAGCTATAATGAAAAATTATGTTTTAACTATACGATATAGGAGGTAGCACATGGCTAAGCTGCAACAGGGAATTCTTGGACTGGTGGGACATACACCTCTTGTGGAAGTCCCTAATTTTGAGAAGCTGCACCAGTTAAAGGCGCATCTTGCCGTAAAAATTGAATCCTTTAATCCCGGAGGAAGTGTAAAGGACCGTATTGCCCTTGCAATGATTGAGGAGGCAGAAGAGTCTGGAAAATTAAAGCCGGGTGCGACTATTATTGAACCAACCTCCGGAAATACGGGAATCGGAATCGCAGCTGTATCCGCTGCAAAAGGCTATCATGCAGTCATGACCATGCCGGAGACCATGAGTATCGAGAGACAAAAACTTCTGGCCGCCTATGGCGCAGAGGTCATTCTGACACCGGGATATCAGGGGATGAAAGGTGCAATTGATAAGGCTCGTGAGCTGAACGAGAAGATTGAGAATTCTGTTATTTTAAGCCAGTTTACCAATCCATCCAATCCGAAAGCCCATGTGGCAACGACAGGACCGGAAATCTGGGAGCAGACAGAGGGAGACATAGATGCTTTCGTGGCAGGTGTCGGAACCGGCGGAACGATTTCCGGAACCGGGATGTATTTAAAATCCAAAAATCCGGATATAAAAGTGGTTGCAGTGGAGCCTGCAGGTTCACCGGTATTAAACGGCGGTACTGCAGGTCCCCACATGATTCAGGGAATTGGAGCCGGTTTTATTCCGGATACTTTAAACCGCTCCGTTTATGATGAAGTGATTGATGTGGAAAACGAGGATGCTTTTACATATGCCAGAGAACTGGCAAAGGTGGAGGGAATTCTGGTTGGTATTTCTTCAGGTGCAGCCCTTGCAGCAGCTGTTACGCTGGCAAAGAGACCGGAATTTGAAGGAAAAACTATCGTTGCCCTGCTTCCGGATACGGGAGAGAGATACCTTTCCACTACGTTATTTAAGTAATCTGTGGCTATTTAAAGGGTATGATACAAGGATCAAAAGCCATCCGGTGGATGGCTGTTCTGCGCCGGCCGGAGTGAAGCGTAGACTTGCGCAGCAACGGAGCAATTCGTGTATCAAATGAAGGGCAAAAGGAGAAAAGGATGCAGGCAACAAGTATATTGATTAAACCGGTATCTTCGGCATGCAATATTGACTGCCGTTACTGTTTTTACAAAAAGCTTGTGAAAAACAGAGAAACCGCAGACTTTGGGCGGATGACAGAAGAAACCGCAGAACAGCTTGTTAAAAATGCAGTTTCCTATGCAGAGGATTTTGTTGCATTTGCATTTCAGGGAGGGGAGCCGACGCTTGCGGGGCTTCCCTTTTTTGAACATTTTGTGGAGCTGGAACAAAAATATAATACGAAAAATCTTGAGATTCAAAACACCATTCAGACAAACGGGACACTGATTGATGAAAAATGGGCGCAGTTTTTGCATGACAATCATTTTCTTGTGGGACTGTCCTTAGATGGTGGAAAAAGTGTAAATGATTTCTGCCGGGTGGATGCAAAGGGCGAGAGCACTTTTGCAAGGCTTATGGAAACGGTGGAGCTTTTGGACCGGTATCAGGTAGATTACAATATTGTCAGCGTGGTTACGGCAAAATCCGTGGAAAAGCTGCATTTTTTGTACAATTTCTTTAAGAAAAAACATTTTATGTATCTGCAGTTTATTCCCTGCATGGATGAGTCACCGGAGCAGAAAAACCCCTACTCTCTGACGCCGGAAGCATATGGAAAGTTTCTGTGCGAACTGTTTGATTTATGGTACGAAGATTTTTCCCACGGATTTTCCATTGATATCCGGATGTTTTCCAATCTGGCGCAGATGGCAGCCGGCTTTCCCCCGGAGGAGTGCGGCATGTGTGGGCACTGCAGTACTTACTTTGTGGTGGAGTCCAACGGAAATGTCTATCCCTGTGATTTTTATGCGGTGGATGAGTGGAAGCTGGGCACGGTTAAGGAGGACTTTCAGGCACTTTACGACAGCAGGCTGTCGCAGAAATTTATGGGAATGTCTGCACCGGTTCATGAGAAGTGCAGAAGCTGCAGACATTTTGACCTGTGCCGTGGCGGCTGCAGGCGCTGGAGGGAACCGGTTCGGGAAGGAGAGGCTGCTTTAAATGTGCTGTGTCCTGCCTATGAAATGTTTTTTGACCACTGCATGGAACGCATCTTCCTGTTGGGAGACTATATAAAAAGCCGGATGTGAATGAAAAGGTGGGTCAGGAAAGGATGGTTACATATGTCGATAAAGAAAATAGCAGACAGCGTGGGTGTTTCACCGGCAACGGTATCCCGTGTGCTCAATAATCCGGATTACCACTGCTCGTCTCCGGAACTCAGGGATAAAATATGGAATACGGCAATGCAGATGAATTACGTGCCCAACGAGGCGGCAAGACAGCTGAAAACCGGTAAAATACCGGAACAGAAAACCTATTGTATCCACGTACTGATGACCCGTATGGATGCCGCTTCTTCTGATCCTTTTTTCCAGGAGCTGCTCAGGGTGGTGGAAAGCGAGATACACAGACAGGGCTGTATCCTTTCAAAGGTATGGTACCGCTCGATTTTTTCCAATGATAAACGGTGCAAACGGGAGAATCTGGATGCTGTGATCGACCGGATGCTGGAGGAAACGGATGGAAAAGGGGATGGACTGATCATCATCGGTAAATGTAACCATAAAGCCCTGATCAAGCTGCAACAGTATTACAAGGCAACGGTTTATGTAAACCGCGATTCCTCCCAGGGAGAAGTGGATGAGGTCATCTGTAATGGAAAAAAGGTGGCAAGCTCTGCGGTGGAGTATTTGATTGAGCTGGGACATGAAAACATCGGTTATGTGGGTAGCTGCCATAATGAGGCCCGTTATCAGGGATATCTGGAGACTCTGCAGGCAAATGGGCTTGATGTGGACAGTAATTTCATTATCGAGACTAAGCAGACGGAGATGGAAGGCTTTGAGGCCATGGAGAAATTTTCAAATTCGGAAAAATGTCCCACCGGAATTTACTGTAGTAACGATATCACAGCCATTGGTATGTTAAAATATTTAAACAAGCATAAAAACCGTTACTATATGCCCTCCATTATTTCCAGCGATGGAATCGAGGAGGCAATGTATACCACGCCCATGTTAACCACCATTCAGGTATCCAAGGAGGAGATGGGGAAATTTGCCCTTTATCTTCTGGTGGACAGGCTTAGGGGCGGCCACCGGGGCAAGGTGAAAATTGAGCTGGAATGCAGGCTTATGAAACGGGAGAGCTGTACTTCTGTGGACGAAAGCCGCTGGTGCGAATACTATATTTAATTTTGCAGCTGCATAAATGCAAAAATAGTGTATAATGGATTCAAACACAGTGGAGGAGACAAATGATGCGTACACTTAAGACCATAGACAGCCATAACTACACAGAGGATATGCCTGTTTTTGAAAAGTATTCCGTGCGGGGCGTCATCGTACGGGATGGAAAAATTGCCGTGCAGCAGTCGGCTGCAGGAGATTATAAGATTCTTGGCGGTGGAGTGGAAGAGGGAGAAACCTTTGAGCAGGCACTCATCCGGGAGGTACAGGAGGAATCCGGACTTAAGGTAATTCCGGATTCCATTCGTGAAATCGGGGAGATTGTGGAAAAACGGAAAGATATTTTTGATTCGTCCATGGTGTATGTCTGTCATTCCTGTTTCTTTTTCTGTGATGCAGAGGAAGAGATGACTGCTATGCATATGACGGACAGCGAGAAAGAAAAGGGATTTCATCTTGTGTGGGCTGCCCCGGAGGAAATTATTGAGGGAAATCAGCCGTTTTTTAAATCCCAGCCCTGGAGTTACAGGGACAGCGAGTTTGTACGTCTGATGCCGGAATTGTAATTATTTTACGCGTTTTTTACAAAAAACGACCTGTTTCTTTTACCTGTTTCAGTTAGAATGAAAAAGTTATGTAATGCGTATTGTACACAGAATAACAAGTTTTTCAAATAGCGAACAGATAGAAAGCAGGAAGGCAGTATGGAGGAAAAAGAAAAGAAGGCGGAACAGGAATTCTGTAAGGAATGGAATCATAAAGAATTTCAGAAAAAACATGAACTGGCCCGGAAAATAGTCGAGGATACTCTTAAGCAGCTGAATGATGTTTATATTCAAAGAACCGGGCATGGTTTTATCCGGTTTTTGGAATCCAGAATGAAAACTCCGGAAAGTATTTGCGAAAAGCTGAGGCGTAAGGGGTATAAGGTGGATTTTGAGACGGCTGTTGAGAAATTAAATGATTTATCCGGAGTGCGCTGTATCTGCTATAGTACCAGGGAAATTTACTGGATTGCAAGACAATTCGGCAAGGATGAACGATTTACGGTAATCAAGGCAAAGGATTATATCAGGAAACCTAAGAAAAACGGTTACGAGAGCTATCATATCATAATGGATGTTCCCGTGCCGACGGATGAAAAGAAGGAAAAAGTGCAGACCGTCCGGGTAGAACTGCAGCTGCGTACCATGATTATGGATGCATGGGCCAGCATGGATAACCGTATTTCCTACAAAAAGGATGACAAAATTTCGCCGGAGATGATGAAGCGGATTGAAAAGTACGCAAAGATTGGAAGACGGCTGGATAAGCTCATTCAAAGAACCCTCGATGAGGTTGTGGAACAGTAACGACTTTTTTTATTAGGGTGGATTCTCTTTCCAAAGTATGTTAGAATGTATGAGTACATAAATCAGTAATGTGCCGCGAATGTAATGGTACGGGTTTAGGAGAGAGTTAAATGAGTAAGAAGAAAAACAATCATGCATTAAAGCAGGAACAGCCAAAGGATCCCAGCATGACGCTGGATGTAAAGAATGAAGAGGCTGAGGCCCAGATTGCATTGTACTTAAAAGAAAAGACAGGGGAAAACTTAAATCATCTGATTGAGATTCTCCGCACCAGACGGGTACTGGTTCCGGCGAATTTAAATGAGAATAACCAGCCGCTTCCATGTCTGATGAAGAGTCCGGAAAGTGGCATGTTTCTCCCGATTTATACCAGTAAGGAGCAGATTCCGGAGGAGCCAAAGAGTGCAGCCATTGTGAATATGCCCTTTCTTGCGGTGAATCATATGGTACATGGACAGGGAGAGAAGGTTGAGGGAATCGCAATCAACCCCTTCAGCCAGAATCTGATCTTTAAGCGTGCTCTGGTAGAAAAAATTGAGGAAGTTGAGAAGATGCGTAAAGAGGCTCCCCAGCCTAAGAGCATGAAGCTGACACCGGAGCAGTATCTTTTATTCGAGCGTAAGCAGTTTGAATTTGGATTTTTGCCAAAGAGATTTTTTGAGCAGGGAAAGCAGATGATGGATGATCTCTGTGAGAAAAAGGAAGAATATGTGGATCAGTTTTTTGAGGAATGCTATCAGCAGAAACGGATGTATCCTTACCTGCCGGAAGAGTTTTCTGTTATGGTTATGAATATTTCCCAGGAACTTTTAATTGTGCGGGTGGATCTGCCTCCCAGGGATATGGGGGTTCCATCCTGCTTTCGGGTTTATTTTGCATGGAATGATGTGGAGCAGAGCGGACGGTATTTTACCATTGAACGGACTCAGGACCCGGGGAGGCATCTGCTGGGAGAGTTCCAGAAGGACTGGAAGCACGTGGACTACGGACAGGCACCGGCAGAGGGCGCAGAACTTCAGAAGATTATTGATATCTGCACGTCTAAGTGAGCTTAAATATATGAAAAATATAAGCACCGGGAAATGGGTATCCCGGTGTTTATTATTTCGAAATCCCCCAATTTTTCTGTTTCCTATCTGGCAAGAATATCAGCAAATTCAGCGTTTGTCACCCGTGCCAGATCCTGTGGATTCAGCCGGATGCTGGTGCCGATGCGGCCGCCGCTTACGTATATTTCGTCATATTGTTCCGCTGTGGCATCAATGACGGTGGGAAATGATT
Source organism: Agathobacter sp. (assembly GCA_022772675.1). Classification (GTDB taxonomy): domain Bacteria; phylum Bacillota; class Clostridia; order Lachnospirales; family Lachnospiraceae; genus Roseburia. The sequence goes on from JALEZW010000045.1 coordinate 16,550, forward strand.
TTTTCATCCCCAGAGGACTGCAGCCGCCGCGCACATACCCGGTGATGGCAGTCAGATCCTTAACATGGATCATCTCCACAGACTTTTCATCTACAGCTCTTGCTGCGGCCTTTAAATCCACTTCCTCGGCTATGGGAATGACAAAAACATAATATTTTTTGCTTTTTCCCTGCATGACCAGTGTCTTATAAGACTGTTCTACCGGGGCACCGGAGGCCTCGGCAGTATGGAGTCCGTCTATAAATTCATCGCACTCATAGGTAATCAGTTCGTAGGGGACTTTATTTCGTTCCAGAATACGGACTGCATTTGTCTTTACTTCTTTTCCCAATGAATGTCACCTCCTGTAAGTTTATGAAATTAGAATCCGTTGATTTTCCAAGGAAAATCACAGGGTCATCAATCAAAGATTGACGACAGCCCTCATGCCATTATATCAAATTAGTAACAAAAGTTGAATAATAATTTCAGAAATGTTATAATCGAAAAGAAAAACCTGTTACTGTCCATACAAACGTTACCGGCGTTCTGTGAACAGTAAGGCAGACTATTATGAGAGGAGAGCAGCAATGAGAGATTTCTTAAAACAGATTAAGGCAGATTATCTTCTGTCTTCGATTTTATGTATTTTACTGGGCGTGATTTTTGTGATATTTAAAGGCGGTGTGATTGACATGATCGGTACTGTTCTGGCAGTTGCCATGATTGCGATCGGGGTCATTTATCTGGGCAGTTTCTTTTTAAGCATCATGACAAACGGGGTATCTGTTGTAATGGGAATCCTGGTTCTGGCGGTGGGCATATGGTTTTTGATCCAGCCGTCCTTTGTTGTCAGCCTGATTCCGATTATTATCGGTGTGGTTCTCTTGTTTCACGGAATCCGTGGCGTCATGGAGGCAGTCAGTGCAAAGAAATTCGGATATGAACGGTGGGCAGTCAGTCTGGTCCTTGCCATTATCTGTCTGGTATGCGGAATTGTCTGTGTTTTCTGCCCTCTGGGAGTGATGGAAAAGGCCATCATGCTGATTGGAATCGTTCTGATCTTTAACGGAGTGACAAATATCTGGATTTCCGCAACTGCAACCCATGCAGCCCGGGATTTTGAGCGCAGAAATGAAACTGTCGATGTGCATTTCATGGATGACGAAGGCGGCCGTCATGCGTAGGATGGAATTTAAAATGGAGCGTCCGGGGCTCACGAAGGTGGGGGACCACCTGAAGGTAACGGAGGGAAAACTTCCCACCTCCTACTATTACACGATAGAGCATGCCATTGCCATGTCCGGCAATTACGAAGTCAGTGAGCGTTTAAAGAGCCGTGAGGGTGATGTGGTGGATGTCCGGGGGACCGAAAAAGGATACTTTGTAACCATGGAGTTTGATGAATAGGAAAAGGCTATGGCAGGACAGGCAAAGACAGATATCAACCAGCTTCTTGCGGATAGTTTAAAGGAGATAGCTGGTTCGCATCCGGTGGAGAAAATTACAATTAAAGAGATTACGGATAAGGCCGGAGTGATTCGACCTACCTTTTATAATCATTTTCAGGATAAATTTGAGCTGATTGAATGGATCATGAGGACGGAATTGTTAGAACCCATCGGTCTCCTTTTGAAAACAGGAATGATCACAGAGGCAATGGTGCTTCTTTTTTCCACGATCCAGCAGGATAAACCTTTCTATTCCAGGCTTGTGAAGATGGAGGGACCGGTGACCTTTCACGATATTGCGCAGAAATGTGTGAAAGAACTTCTGCTCAGGCTGATTGAGGAACAGATGACGGGAAAGTCCACGAAACATAAATGGCTGACACCGGAGGTCATCGCCGGCTATTATGCCCAGTCCATGTGCTTTGCTACAGAACAGTGGATCAGCACCGGGATGACTATTTCACCCCGGGAGATGGCAGAGGCCTATGAATATATTATCACACGCTCCCTTACGGATATTATCCGGGAGTTGTAAGAAGGGTGGGTATTTATTCAGACCCCTTCCTTATTACCTGTTGTTCTTGCTCATATATGGGGAAAAGGAAAAGACTGGAAAACCCGGAATGAGGGCACAGGGGGAACAGGAGCAGAACCGAATAAGCTTTTGTACAGTTTCCGGAATCTGTTTTCCAGAAAACTACAAATTGGAAAAAATGTATAGGAACATCCGACAGGACAAAAAGATTGAATATTTTCATATTCGGTCTTTTTTTTTATACTCATCATACAGTCAGATGAAAATAAATGAGAGAAAGGTGAGAGAGATGATTAAATTTGGAAAAGGAGTTGTGAAACACAGAATTCTGATTCTGATTCTGGCTTTCCTGCTTTTGATTCCATCGGGAATCGGTTTTATGAAGACCAGAGTCAACTACGATATTCTGTCGTATCTTCCCAAGGACATTGAAACCATGAAGGGGCAGGATATCCTGCTGGACGAGTTCGGAACCGGAGCTTTTTCCTTCGTGGTAGTGGAAGGAATGGATGACAAGGATCTTGAAAAACTGGTAGACAAAATCGAAGATATCAGTCATGTCAAGAAGGTTGTCTGGTACGGAACGGTTGCAGACTTAAGCATTCCGCGAGATGCCCTTCCGGAGGAAGTGTATGATTTCTTCAACAATAAGGAGAAAGACAGTCAGCTTATGGCAGTACTCTATGATGAGTCCATGGCCGCGGATGGAACCATGCAGGCCATCGATGAAATCCGGGCGCTGGCCGGCAGACAGTGTTTTGTCAGCGGCATGGCGGCAGTGATCAATGATATCCGGATACTTTCCGAGAAGGAAACCGTTGCATACGTTGCAATCGCTGCACTGCTTTCGCTTTTGGTATTATCCCTTACCATGGATTCCGTGGTTGTACCGTTTTTGTTTCTGCTCAGCATCGGCATGGCAATCCTCTATAACCTTGGAACAAATGTCTTTTTCGGAGAGATTTCTTATATTACAAAAGCTCTGGCAGCAGTGCTTCAGCTTGGTGTAACCATGGATTATTCCATTTTCCTGTGGCACAGCTATCAGGAACAGCAGGAGCGTTTTGAGGGGGATAAGGAACGGGCCATGGCCCATGCTATTTCCAATACCTTAACTTCCGTGGTGGGAAGCTCCATCACAACGGTTGCAGGATTTATTGCCTTATGCTTCATGAGTTTTACCCTTGGCAGGGATCTTGGAATTGTCATGGCAAAGGGTGTGGTATTTGGTGTTCTGGGATGCGTTACCATTCTTCCGGCTCTGATTCTTGTCTGTGACAAGGCAATTGAAAAAACGAGGCACAGAGTACTGCTTCCGGATGTGGGAAAGATTGCACACTGGGTGACAAAGCATTCCGCTGTCTTTGCAGTTTTATTCGTTGTTGTTTTAATCCCGGCTTTGTACGGATATACCCATACGGATGTATACTATGATCTGGCAGGAACGATGCCGGATTCCACAGGAAGCAAGATTGCCAATGCAAAGCTGGATGACCAGTACCATATGGGGGCGACACATCTTGTGATTGCAAAGAGTTCCCTTTCCCAGAAGGACAGTATCTGTATGATTGATGAGATCAAAAAGGTGGATGGCGTAAAGCTTGCCGTTTCTCTGGATTCTGTACTGGGACCAACGATTCCAAAAGATATCGTGCCGGATAGCATCAAAGACATCATGGTAAATGGGGATTACCAGATCATGCTGGTTTCCTCTGAGTATGCAACCGCATCCGATGAGGTCAACCATCAGTGTGATGAGATTAACCAGATCATTAAAAAGTATGACAACAGCGCAATGCTAATCGGAGAGGCACCCTGTACCAAGGATCTGATTGAAATTACAGATACGGATTTCAAGCGCGTCAGCGCAGCATCCATTGGAGCGATTTTCCTCATTATCCTATTTGTATTCCACTCCATTACACTGCCGGTGATTCTGGTAGCAGTTATCGAGCTTGCCATCTTTATCAACCTTGGCATTCCGGCTTATACAGGAACTGTGCTGCCCTTTATCGCTTCCATCGTAATCGGAACCATTCAGCTGGGGGCAACGGTTGACTATGCGATTCTTATGACAAATAAGTACAAGAAGAACCGGTTTAACGGAATGGATAAAAGGGAAGCCATAACGGATGCCCTTGGAAAATCCACCCAGTCCATTATCGTCAGTGCATTGAGCTTTTTTGCAGCGACTGTAGGTGTGGGCATTTACTCCAGCATAGATATGATCAGTTCACTTTGTACGCTGATGTCCCGGGGCGCGTTAATCAGTATGGTAGTAGTTATTTTCATACTGCCGTCCATGTTTATGCTGTTTGATAAGTTAATCTGCACAAGCAGTGCAGGCTTTAGAAATAAGAATAAGAATTAGGAGGATCAAGACTATGAAATTACCGGAATTAAGATCAAAATTCAGAAATAAATATGCAATCCGTATTGTGGCAGGGGTACTGACAATCGCTCTTCTCGGAAGCGGCATGACTGCAGCTGCCGTTCAGGCTGACCAGAAGAATGGGGCAGAGACAAAAACGGAACATACCCTGGAGACAGACGGGGATAAGACAGATACGGCGGATGACTTAAAGCTGGATGACATGGTAGAGGTTTCTGCTAATGATGAGGAGATTGGAAAAGAGGAGAGTGTCTATCTCTTTTCCGATGCCAGTGGAAAGGTACATGATACATTAGTCAGCGATCATCTGATCAATAAGGATAAGGCAGACAGGATTGAGGATCAGTCTTCTCTTTCCGATATTGAAAATGTAAAGGGAGACGAGACCTTTTCTCAGAATGGGGAAAAACTGACCTGGCAGGCAGATGGAAATGATATCTATTATCAGGGAAAATCAAAGGAAGAGGCACCGGTTTCCCAGAAAGTAACCTACTATCTGGATGGAAATGAGATTTCTCCGGAGGAACTTGCAGGAAAATCCGGAAAAGTGACGATTCATTTTGACTATACAAACAATTCCACTTATAATGAAGTGGTAAACGGAGAAGAACAGACGGTGAAGGTTCCCTTTGCGGCAGTGACAGCCATGGTCTTAGATGACAGCTTTACCAATATAGAGGTAAAGAACGGAAAAGTTTCCGCCAATGGAAATAACACCATTGTAATGGGCTATGCACTTCCGGGAATCAAGGACAGTCTTGGGATTACGGATTCTGATTTTATAGAGGAAATGAATCTGCCGGAGGATTTTGAAGTAACGGCAGATGTGACGGATTTCAAACTGGAGACCGCCATGACGATTGTGGCAAATGCAGGCCAGATGGTATCCCTTGAGAAAAAGGAGGATGCTTCTTCTCTGGATACAATGATTGATGACCTGTTAGATGCCAGCAGCCAGTTAAAGGATGGTTCCCATGACCTGGCCAAAGGAATGGATACCTTACAGTCTAATCTTGCCGATTATGCCAGCGGCATGAGTCAGTTGAATTCTAAGAGCGGGGATCTGGGAAAAGGCGTTACAACCTTAAATACCAGTGCTTCGTCCCTTAACAAAGGAATTCAGAAGCTGGATAAGGCATTGAATACCAAAATGAGTAATTCTGAGAAGGAGTCAGCGGTAAATCAGGCATCAGCAGCTGTCCGGAAAGAATTTAAAAAGGGAAAGACCAAAGAGGTGGCTGACCAGATTTATGCATCCCTTCGTTATACTGTAAATAAGGATGGCAGCAAATCGGATGGTGCGCTTTATACCTCTCTCTATGATGGAGCCTACAGCGCAAATGCAGCGGAAGCTGTTTACAGTGAAGTAGTAAGACAGGTGCTTTTGCAGGCAGCCGGCCAGCCGGCAGACAGCCAGCTTTCCGCAGACCAGGCAGCAGCCGGAATTGAGGCAGGTTTTGAAAAAGGTGCACAGGCAAATGATCCTGCGGCTGCAGCAATGTATGCTGTTTCCAGTGGAATGACCAGTGCCCAGTTGGCAGAACTTCTCTATGCGAAGAGCGGCGCAAAGGATACCCTTTTCAGTAAGACAGAGAGTACAATTCAGGCACAGATTCAGGCGGGACGGACCAACGAGAAGGTTGCATCCGGTGTGGAGGACAGCTTAAAGAAGATGGCCGCCCAGTTAGCCGGTGCATGCCAGAGCGCGGCAGAACAGGCAGCCGGCCAGGCGGCAGTAAGTGGTGCAGAAAGTGCAAAAGCAACCATCGCAGAGCAGATCGAAGCAGTACAGTCCAACGGCTACAGTCTTGTTACAGGGGCATCCGCATTAAGCAAAGGAACCAAAAAGCTTTCGGATTCCGTTCCGGCACTTACGGAAGGAATCAAAACCTTAAACGATGCCACCACAAAGATTGTGTCCGGTGTGGATGAGCTGAATGAAGGCTCTCATGATCTGGCAGATGGCATGGTGGAATTTGATGAAGAGGGTATTTCTAAGATTGCTAACAGCTACAAGGGTGATATTAAGCCCCTGGCCAATAAGCTTCAGGCAGCCCTTGACGCAGGAAAGGATTACCAGACATTCACCAGCATTGCAGATGGAGTGAACGGAAGCGTGAAATTTATCTATAAGCTGGATTCTGTCAAGACCGGGGATGACAAATAATCTGCAGGATAGCATCTGCACATAAGGAATAAGCAGGAGGGGCAGAACATGAACTGGATAGAAAGCCTTTTCATCGTGGCGGGAATTTCCCTAGATATTTTTGCAGCTATGGAATGTCAGGGTTCCCTGATTGATAAAATCAATAAAAAACAGCTTGGAGCGGTCTGTCTGCTGATCGCAGCATTTCAGCTTGCAGCCTTATATCTGGGACATTTTCTCTCCTCCATGTTCTGCAGAAGGCATCCGGCTTCCAATGAGAGACTGTTAGGCGAAATTATCTCCATGGTTATTTTTATGGGTCTTGGTATTCGTCTGATGGTCAAGGCAGTGAAAAATGAGCATGTGGAGGAGCATTTGGAGAAAAATCCGGATATTCGCAGATTTGTTCCCATAGCATTGGTCAGCAGTCTGTACACGGTGATGGCGGGAGTTGCATTTGGTTTTCTGAATACCAATGTCGTACCAATCCTGCTTTTACTGGCAGCAATCACAATTGTTTTTGTCATTGCCGGAACCTATACAGGTCTTCAGCTTGGCTTTGCAGCAAAAACCAAGGTCTATGCGGCAGGTGCAGTGATTTTATGGGCAACAGGGCTGGATGTGCTGATCAGAAAAATTTTAGCGGGTTGAAAAGGAGCAGCAAAAATGGACTACACAGTCGTTGACCTGGAAATGACAGGTCTTGCCCCAAAACATGACAAAGTCATTGAAATCGGTGCCGTTCGTGTGCGCAATAATATGATTACGGATACTTACGGCACACTTGTCAATGCAAAACTGCCGATTCCTCCAAAGATAACAGAGCTGACCGGAATTACGGATGAGATGGCAGCATCCGGCATGGAGGAGGATACCGCCATGCAGAGGCTGTTGGATTTTATCGGAGGGGATATCCTTGTGGGACATAATCTAAGCTTTGACTATAGTTTTATCAAGCAGTGGGCGGTGAATAAAAGAATTCCCCTTGAAATAAACGCCTGTGATACCCTTCGGATTGCCCGGGCACTTTTGCCGGGGGAGCAGTCTAAAAAACTGGAAAGTCTGTGTGAATATTTTCAAATAGAAAGGGAAAACGCCCACCGTGCATTAGACGATGCCATTGAGACCCAGAAAATATTTGAAAAACTTAGGGTTCTGGGAAAAGAGAAGGAAGAATTGTTTGTTCCAAAACCCTTGATTTACAAGGCAAAGAGACAGACTCCTGCAACAGAGCATCAGAAGGAACGGTTGAGAGAACTGATGCAGGAGCGAGGCCTCAAAGATACGGTCTGCTGGGAGACCCTTACCAGGAGCGAGGCCTCTCGTCTGCAGGATCAGATCAGGACTGGCAGGCTTTCAGTTTCTCCAAGGTGATTTGTGCAGACATGGGAGGCAGCGTTTTTGCAGCCTCAATGAGAGACGGGAGCTTTCCGGTCTCTCCTTTTTCTTTATACAGTTCGGCAAGCTGCGTATAAATAGTGCTGTTATCTGCATGGTAGGTGACCGCAAGCTCTAACAGTTCCCGGGCAGCATCTGTCTGTCCGTTTTCCAACAGTTCTCCCGCATAAGTGGAAACTGCACATACAAAGTCATAAAAGCGGCTGTCACAGAGGGAGAGCTCCTCCAGATTGGCAACCCCATATTCCAGTTTTAAGTCGGTATTGGTTTTCCCGGAGAGGTTTAACATTTTTTTGTTACATAGTTCAAGTAAAGTTTTTTCTGCATCTGTGTGAAGGTTTTGTGGTATTTTATCCTCTGTTATGATAAGATAGTTTAGATTACTGATATCTTTTTTCCGGCTGAAATTAGCCTCGTGCTCCCGGTCCCAGAAATTTTTTTCCAGATTATCCTGCAGCCGGTTGTTTTTCCGGATATAATAATTCATAATCAGTACAAATAAAATAAACAGAGCAAGAAAGATAAGCATAATAAAAATCCTTTCGTATTTCCGATATAACGGAGTCTTATGCTTATTATAGCGCATTTTATGAAAGAGGTGAATAGCATGTATAATTTTAATGGTTCAAAAAAGAAAAAACAGGTGGTTGCAATTATTTCTTTGATTGTCATTGCTGCAATGGTGGTGACCACACTGGTTTCCGCCCTGATTTACGGTTAATCGGAAAAGAGCCGCAGAACCCTTGAAAAAACCAGCGTTTATGGTACAATACATGGGAAGTAACGGCGTAAAAGAAAATAGAACCGTTTTGGAAAGTCAGATTATTTAGTCAGAATAAGGGAAGAGTATGAAAAGATTAACAAGGATTGGAACTTTACTAACAACAGCAGTGTGCATACTGGGAATTGCAGCAACTGTCAGACCGGCTTTTGCGGAGAAAGCAGATACCATTGAAAAAGGAATCTCCATTGGAAATGTAGATGTGGGGGGAATGACAGAGGAAGAGGCCCGGTCTGCCCTGGAGGATTATGTAAATGGTCTTATGGATACCACCTTTACCCTGCAGGGGGAGACCGGTTCCATACAGATGACAGCTTCTGATATGGGAGTGACTGCGGACACTGATACTGCAGTGCAGGAGGCACTGGCCGTGGGGCATGCAGGAAGCCTGATTAACCGCTATAAGACGCTGCAGGATCTGAAAAAAGACAATGTGGTGCTGGATATGCATTTAAGTGTGGATAAGCAGGCAACGGCACAAAAACTTTATGAGAGTGCAGAGGATCTGGCGGTTGGTGCAGAGGATAATACATTAAAGAGAGAAAACGGCTCCTTTGTTTTTGTTCCGGGCAAAGAAGGGAAAGAAATTGACATTGTAAATTCTGTCTATGCCATTAACGATTTTCTGGCAGAAGGCTGGGATGGCACAAGTAATGAGATTGATCTGGTGACCGAGACGGTAGAGCCGAGAGGCAGTGAGGAGGAACTGGCTCAGGTTAAAGATCTTCTGGGAGCATATTCCACCAATTTCGCCAGCTCCAGTGCAGGGCGTGCCCAGAATGTAAGAAACGGCGTCAGCAAAGCGGACGGCAAGATTCTTTATCCGGGAGAAGAGTTTGACCTGGCAAAAACAGTCAGTCCCTTTACACAGGAAAACGGATACGAGCTGGCAGGGGCCTATCAGAATGGAACGACGGTAGAGTCTTTCGGAGGCGGAATCTGCCAGGTGGCTACCACATTGTATAATGCAGTCATTCGTGCAGAACTGGAAGTGACCATGCGGTTCAATCATTCCATGATGGTACATTATGTGGAGCCCTCCATGGATGCGGCCATTGCGGGAGATTACAAGGATTTACGATTTAAAAATAATCTGGATGCCCCGATTTATATAGAAGGATACTGCAGCGGCGGAATCATTTATTTTAATATCTATGGAAAAGAGACGAGACCTGCAAACCGTGAGATTTCCTTTGAGAGTGAGACGGTTTCCACAACAGAACCCAAAACAGAGTTCAATCTGGATGGCAGCGGAGCCCTGGGATCCGTTAATGTTGTCCAGTCACCCCATTCCGGCTGTATCGCACAGCTTTGGAAAGTTGTAAAGGTGGACGGTGTGGAGCAGAGCCGTGAAATCTTTAATAAGAGTAATTATCAGGCATCCCCTAAAATTATTACGATTGGAACAAAGGATGCCACGAAGGAAACCCTGGATGCATTGAAGGCAGCGGTGGCCACCGGAGATGAGGGTGCTGTAAGAAGTGCAGCAGCGGCCCTTAAGTCCAATGAGCAGCAGAAAAAAGAAGAGGAAGAACAGAAAAAAGAGGAAGAAGAGAATAAAAAGGACGACTCGGAGAAAGAAACTCCGGATGAAACAGATAAACCAGGTAAAACAGAGAAACCGGGTAAGGAAACAGAAACAGATAAAAAAGATGAGTCTGAAGATAAAGGGGAGTCGTCCGATCAGAAGACTGATGCGTAATGACAGAATCCGGTATATGAGGTAAAAAATGAAGGCTGGTAAGTTATCCGAGTCGGTCTGTAAACGCTCGGTTTTAAAACAACTTCATAAGGAAACCACGGGATTTGCAGCACCGGCCATAGGAATGGATTTTGGCGCAGCAGAACTGGGGGATGAGGCAGTGGTGACAGCATCGGCATCAAGACCTTTCGGGAAAACGTCCTGTCCGGCAACCGGTGTGTATACGGCATTAAATAACCTTTTCTGTAGCGGCTGTCGTCCCCTGGGAATCAGTGTTACGCTGCTGATGCCCACATCAGCCAATGAAAATGATCTGCGGGATTGGATGTCTGCCATTACTGAGGTCTGCGGGAAAGAGCAGATTCCGGTTTTAAACGGACATACTGAGGTAGTGCGCTATGTGACAGAGCCGGTGCTTAGTGTTACGGCATTTGGAGCGGTAAAAAAAGAAAAACTCATTACAGCAGCGGGAGCCGGACCGGATATGGATGTTATAGTGACCAAATGGATTGGTCTGGAGGGAACCGTGGTACTGGCGAAAGAACGGCAGGAGGAACTTAAGAGCCGTTATTCCCGGCCGTTTCTGGATCGTGCGGCAAAATATATCGATTATCTTTCGATTCGTTCGGAGGCTGCAGTCGCCGCAAAGTCTGGCGCTGCAGCCATGCATGATCTCTCGGAGGGCGGAATCTTTGGTGCACTCTGGGAGCTTGGGCAGTGCTCCGGCGTCGGACTGGAAATAGATTTAAAAAAGATACCAATTCGTCAGGAAACGGTGGAAATCTGTGAATTTTTTGACTTAAATCCCTATAAGCTTCTTTCCGGAGGAAGCCTTCTTCTGGTGGCAGAGGATGGAAATGCAGTTGTACAGGCAATCGAGAAAAGCGGCGGAAAGGCAGTTATTATTGGAAGGACTACAGCCGGAAATGACCGCGTGATTCTAAATGGAGAAGAACGCCGGTTTCTGGAAACCACCCAGACGGACGAGTTGTGGAAGCTGGAAAAAACAGGAGGAAATTAAGAGAAGATGAGAGAGAAAATCTTAACCTTTATAGAGAAAAACAGTCGGATAGATTTAAATGAGCTGGCAGTCATTCTCGGGGTCGATGAGACTGCGGTTATGAATGAGCTGGAGGCTATGGAACGGGAGGGAATTATCTGTGGATACCATACCCTCATCAACTGGGATAAAGCCGGAGTGGAAAAGGTGACGGCACTGATCGAGGTGCGTGTGACCCCCCAGCGGGACATGGGATTTGATAAGGTGGCAGAACGTATTTACAATTATCCGGAGGTAAATTCTGTTTACCTGATTTCCGGAGGTTTTGACCTGATGGTAACCCTGGAGGGAAAGACCCTGCGTGAGATTTCCCAGTTTGTGACAGATAAGCTTTCTACACTGGACCAGGTGTTAAGCACTAAGACCAACTTTATTCTGAAAAAATATAAAGACCATGGAACCGTTATGGCTCCGAGAGCAAAAGACGAAAGGATTATGATGGCATAATGAGAAATCCGTTATCAAAGACAATTACAACCATTGAGCCATCGGGAATCCGTAAGTTTTTTGACATTGTCAGTGAGATGGAGGATGCTATTTCACTGGGGGTCGGCGAGCCGGATTTTGATACCCCGTGGCATATCAGGGATGAGGGCATTTATTCCCTGGAAAAGGGAAGAACCTTCTATACATCCAATGCAGGACTTAAGGAGCTTAAGGTTGAAATCTCCAAATATTTAGACCGCAGATTTGGCTTAAAATACGATTATAATAAAGAGATGCTTGTGACGGTAGGGGGCAGTGAGGCCATTGATATTGCCATGCGTGCCATGTTAGACCCTGGTGATGAGGTGCTGATTCCCCAGCCAAGCTATGTTTCCTATGTGCCCTGCTGTGTGCTGGCAAACGGAACACCGGTAATCATTGAGCTTAAGGCGGAGGACGATTTCCGGCTGACAGCAGAGGAGTTAGAGGCAGCAATTACACCGAAAACCAAGCTTCTGGTGTTGCCTTTCCCCAATAATCCCACCGGTGCCGTAATGGAGAAAAAGGATTTGGAAGCGGTTGCAGAGATCGTGGAAAAATATGACCTGTATGTACTCAGTGATGAGATTTATGCAGAACTTACCTATCTGGAAAATCACGTTTCCATTGCATCCCTTCCGGGCATGAAGGAGAGAACCATTGTGATAAACGGTTTTTCCAAGTCCCATGCCATGACAGGCTGGAGACTGGGCTATGCCTGCGGACCGGAGGTTATCCTGAAACAGATGTTAAAAATTCATCAGTTTGCCATCATGTGTGCACCTACCACCAGCCAGTATGCAGCAGTGGAGGCTTTAAAGAACGGTGATGAAGATGTGGCAATGATGCGGGGAGAGTACAATGGCAGACGCCGTTATGTGTTAAAACGTTTTCAAGATATGGGACTTCCGTGTTTTGAACCCTTTGGTGCATTTTATGCGTTTCCGTGTATCCGGGAATTTGGCATGACATCCGATGAATTTGCCACAGAGCTTTTGCAGAGTAAAAAGGTGGCAGTGGTTCCGGGAACGGCCTTCGGAGCCTGCGGCGAGGGATTCCTTCGTATTTCCTATGCCTATTCCCTGGATGACCTGCGTACTGCACTGGACCGGGTGGAAGAGTTTGTTACAGAATTGAGAGAGAACAATGGCTGAATTAAATGTAATCTTACATGAGCCGGAGATACCGGCAAATACCGGGAACATCGGGCGCACCTGTGTGGCAACCGGCACAAAGCTGCACCTGATCGAACCCTTAGGCTTCTCCCTTTCCGAGAAGCAATTAAAGCGGGCAGGGATGGATTACTGGCAGGATCTGGATGTTACGCTCTATGATGACTGGGATGATTTCTGCCGGAAAAATCCCAACGCAAAAATTTATTACGCAACTACCAAGGGACGCCACGTCTATACCGAGGTACACTATGAGCCGGACTGTTTTCTGATGTTCGGCAAGGAGAGCGGAGGAATTCCGGAGGAAATCTTAAAGGCAAATCCGGATACCTGTGTGCGGATTCCCATGATTGGGGAGACACGCTCTTTGAATTTGTCCAATTCGGTTGCGATTGTACTGTATGAGGCACTGCGTCAGAATCATTTTGACCATATGAAGCTGGAGGGACAGCTCCACAGACTGAGCTGGGACGATTAAAATGGGAATTATCAAGGCAAAAGAAGTTGTACATGAATTTTTCCGAAGAGATGAGGAAGGAAATGTTGAGTCCATTACCACGGCATTAGACCATGTAAATCTGGATATCAAGGCAGGACAGTTTATCGCCATTCTGGGGCATAACGGCTCCGGAAAATCCACGCTGGCAAAGCATATCAATGCACTCCTTACACCCAGTGAGGGAGTGCTCTGGGTAGATGGCATGGATGTGCTGGATGAGGACAATACCATTCCCATTCGAAAGACAGCGGGGATGGTGTTCCAGAATCCGGACAACCAGATCATTGCAAGCGTAGTGGAGGAGGATGTGGGATTCGGACCGGAGAATATCGGAGTTCCCACGGAGGAAATCTGGAACCGGGTGGACAGAAGCCTTCGGGCTGTGGATATGGTAAAATACAGAAAGCATTCTCCCAACAAGCTTTCCGGAGGACAGAAGCAGAGGGTCGCCATTGCAGGCGTTGTGGCCATGGAACCCAAGTGTATTGTGTTTGATGAGCCTACGGCCATGCTGGATCCAAACGGAAGAAAAGAAGTAATTGCCACCGCCCACGAGCTGAACAGAAAGAAGGGCGTTACGATTATTATGATTACCCATTATATGGAGGAAGTGGTGGATGCGGATTATGTCTATGTGATGGAAAAGGGAAAAATCGTCATGGACGGAACGCCGCGGGACATTTTCTCACGGGTGGATGAACTGAAAGAACACCGGCTGGACGTGCCCCAGGCCACACTGGTGGCGGATGAACTGAGGCATGCGGGAGTAGAGCTTCCGGCGGGGATTCTCACCAGGGAAGAACTCGTGGATGCGATTATGAAATGCGCCAATAAATGAGAACTTCAGGAAACATGAGAAATGTCACCCGCAGCAGGTAATTGAGGAGAAAAAATGTCGGAAATCATTTTAGATAAAATCAATTATGTATATAGTGAGAATACTGCATATGAGATACAGGCTTTAAAGGACATTAACCTGCAGATTCATGCCGGGGAATTTATTGGTATCATCGGGCATACCGGCTCCGGAAAATCCACGCTGACACAGCTGATGAATGGCCTTTTGCGTGCCACATCGGGGCATATCTATGTGGACGGGCAGGACATCTATGAGGAAGACTATGACATGAAACAGCTTCGCAGCAAGGTAGGGCTGGTGTTCCAGTATCCGGACAACCAGCTATTTGAGACCACCTGCTTCGAGGATGTGTGTTTCGGACCAAAGAACCAGGGACTGGACCGGAAAACTGTGGAGCTGCGTGCTTTTGAGGCACTGCGTAATGTGGGATTTCCGGAGGATTTGTATTACCAGCCGCCCTTTGACCTTTCCGGAGGACAGAAAAGGCGTGTGGCCATTGCCGGAGTTCTTGCCATGAAGCCGGAGGTACTGATTCTGGATGAGCCCACCGCGGGACTGGATCCTGCCGGAAGAGATGAAATCCTGGGACTGATTTCGAAGATGCATAAGGAACTGGGTATCACCATTCTTCTCGTCTCCCACAGCATGGAGGATGTGGCGGAATATGTAAGCCGCATCATTGTGATGAATCAGGGAGAAGTCATGTTTGATGCGCCGCCCAGGCAGGTATTTTCCCACTATAAGGAACTGGAATCGGTGGGGCTTGCAGCACCGCAGGTCACTTATCTGGTAAATGAGTTAAGGGAGCGGGGACTTCCGGTATCAACGGATGCCACCACACCGAAGGAGGCTGCACAGGCAATTCTTAAGGCACTGCAAAAAACGAAGGGATAAGGAGAAAACATGTTAAGAGACATTACTCTGGGCCAGTATTATCCGGCGGATTCGCCTGTGCATAAACTGGACCCGCGTGTAAAACTGTTTGCCACAATGATCTATATGATTGCCCTGTTCAGTTTCCGGGGAATACTGGGCTTTGCATTGATTACCGGGATGTTAATCTTTATGATTAAAATATCAAAGGTTCCCTTTTCCTATATTGTAAAGGGACTTAAAGCAATCGTTATTTTGCTGATTATTACGGCAGTATTTAATCTGCTTTTTACGCCAACCGGAACAGAGTACTGGCACTGGGGCCCCTTTCATCTGACAAATATGGGTATCCGCAATGCGGTGCTTATGACCGTGAGGCTGATCTATCTGATTATCGGAACATCCCTTATGACATTGACCACAACACCGAATCAGCTGACGGATGGACTGGAAAAGGCCTTATCACCCCTTAACCGGATTCATGTTCCGGTACATGCCATTGCTATGATGATGTCCATTGCACTCCGTTTCATCCCGATTCTGATTGAGGAGACAGACAAGATCATGAAGGCGCAGATGGCACGTGGTGCGGATTTTGACAGTGGAAATCTGATTCAGAAGGCAAAGAGCATGGTGCCCCTTTTGATTCCTCTTTTTGTATCCGCTTTCCGCCGGGCAGATGACTTGGCTATGGCAATGGAGGCGCGCTGTTACAGCGGAGGAGAGGGACGGACCAAGATGAAACCCCTCCGGTACCGGGCAGCAGACCGCAGGGCATATCTGATTCTCTTTGTGTTTCTCGGTCTTGTGATTTTGGCGCGAATATTTGTTCCGTTTTCCATATTTTTATAATATGATACAAGGGAAAAATCAGTATGGGAGGAATCACATGCGTGTGAAAATGATTGTGGCCTACGATGGCACCAATTACAGTGGCTGGCAGATTCAGCCCAATGGTGTGACCATCGAACAGAAATTAAATGAGGCACTTACCGCACTCCTCGGGGAAGACATCCGCGTCACCGGTGCAAGCCGTACCGATGCAGGTGTGCATTCTCTGGGGAATGTTTGCGTTTTTGACACCAATACAAGAATGCCGGCGGAAAAGATCAGCTTTGCCTTAAACCAGCGTCTGCCGGAGGATATTGTGGTGCAGGATTCCTGCGAGGTGGATCCTGATTTTCATCCCCGTTTTTCCAAAAGCCGTAAAACCTATGAGTACCGTATCTTAAACCGCAGATTTCCTTTGCCTACCAGACGGCTGGATACCTATTTTTATCATTATCCGCTGGATGTTATGCGGATGCAGGAGGCAGCAGAGCATCTCATCGGGGAACACGATTTTAAGAGTTTCTGTGCGGCAAATGCCCAGTCCCGGACCAGCGTGCGCACCATTTATGACTGCTCGGTCACAAAGAATGACGATATCATTACCATAAGGGTGACAGGAAACGGGTTTCTTTACAATATGGTACGGATTATTGCAGGGACCCTGATCAAGGTGGGAGCAGGGGAAATTGCTCCTTCTGATATGAACCGGATCCTTGCAGCCTGCGACCGCAGTGCGGCGGGACCAACAGCCCCTGCCCATGGACTTACCATGATGGGGCTTGTTTATGAAAAAGACTGAGAAGTGGGCAAAACTGCCCACCAACCCCGGTTGTCAGTTTGTTATAATACGTATAATATTTGATGGAACGAAGGTTTTTCGTTTACCTGGGGGAAGGACTATGAGAAACACAAAAGAGCTGATCACAAATATAAAACGGATGTCATCACCGGATGAACTGCTAAAGGAAGATTATAGGGAGATAGATTTTCCAACCTACATCAAGGAGGTAATGAAGGAACATAATATCAAGCCCAGAGATATTATTGTTCAGTTAAATATGGAGAAATCCTATTTTTACCAGATCATGAAGGGCAGACGGGCTCCCAGACGTGATTTTCTCCTGAAATTTGCCTTTCTGCTTCATATGAATCTGGATGAAACCCAGCAGCTGCTGGAAATTGCCCACCGCACGCCTCTTTATCCCCGGAATAAAAAGGATGCGGCAGCTATTTATGCAATTACCCACAAGATGAATTATGAACAGTATGAGACAATTTTAGAGACTTTGGAGGATGAACATGAGTGAAAAGGATATTAAGGATTTCAACAGCTCATATGAAAAGGAAATACAGTCCATAAAATTACCTGAGAGACTCCGGCAGGATTATAGAATTACAGACTGCCTGAAGGAATCTGAAATCAAAAACTCTACCTGCTGGAATCCACAGAAAAATCGTATTATGTTCTTAAGATGTTTCAAATCGAATATTCCTCTTTACTGGAAAATGAATATCATGTCATGCAGCAGCTTTTTGAGGTGAAAAACTGTCCGGTACCGGAACCGGAAGATTACTGGACAGATGAAAATCATGCCTATTTTCTGCGGAAATATATCGACGGAAGCTCGCTCTTTTCCCTGTATGAAAGCGGTTATTTTAGTACCAATGAAAGAATTCTTAAAATGTCCATGGAATTGTGCCGAATTATTGAAGTGCTGCACGAGGAAAAGCCGCCCATCATCCATCGGGATGTCAAGCCGGAAAACTTTATCTGGAACAAAAAGGAGGAGAAACTTTATCTGATTGACTGCGATTCTGCCCGTTATTATAAAGAGGGACAGGAGAGGGATACTTTTTTCCTTGGAACACCGGAACACGCAGCTCCGGAGGCATACGGCTATGCCCAGTGTGATGTGAGAAGCGATGTGTACGGAATCGGAAAAACCATTCTTTATATGTGCTGCGGCCGCACGGATGATGAAGCTGTGAAGGATGGTTCCGTTTCCAGAGAACTCCAGAAGATTATTAAAAAATGTGTTGCCTTTGCGCCGGAGGAGAGATACCCGAAGGTCAGACAGATTTACCGGGAACTGCAGAAATTACATGAACAAAACAGTCAGGATGTGGCAGGTTCGTGGAAAGTGAAGTATGTGTCACGTATGCTTGTGGTGTCCCTTGTGACGTTTGCACTGGGAATTGCAGTTGACCGGATTGTTTTTCGATTGGATGGCATGAGCCACTATGCGGAGAAAAATCTGGAAGACGGAGAATCCCTTGCAGAATCGGCAGATAAGGTGACCATCAATGTGGCAGGATATCAGGATGATGTGGACAGGATTGTGACCTGCTACTACGAAATGGATTTAGAGGGCATGGGAAAAGCCTATGATGAGCTGTTTACCCGGCTTTATGGGGCCCGTGATTTGAATGCTCTGGAATGGACAGATATATCAAAGCTTGAGGAAGTTCCGGAAAACTATCCCTACAAGCCGTATCCTTACAGGGTATGTGATCCACTGGCCTGTTATGACCGCCTTCTGTATTTGAAAATCGGTAATTTTCAGGAGTACAGTGGTGCAATTTACGGATACCTGGACTTTTGGCTGAATGAGGAGACGGCAAATCCGGATATGCCTTTTTATCAATACTGTAACGGAACGAAGGAGGCACGGGAGGAAAACTACAGGGAGGCCCTTGTGGAGGTGATTAACAGCGCGCTCCGCGGGGTGATGGACCAGGATCAGCTGGAGGTACTGAGCATTTAGTACACCGAATAAAAAGTTTCAAAACTTGTGAAATCCCGTGGAAAAAATTGTCGAAAGTGGGCAGAAGTGCCCACCAAAAACCGACGATGATTTGGTAAAATGTACTTGTTCATAACTATTCTGTAAAACACATGTGAACAAAATTACCAAAAGAATTTCACAAGGAGGAATGTGTATGGGAAAAGGAATTCGTAAGAAGATAGCAGTGTTTCTCACTCTGTGCATGGTATGCTCGCTGTTTGCGGGGGTACCGATGAACGTACAGGCAGAGGAGAATGTGGGCCTGACAATCACGGGCTGGCTTGACTGGGGTCAAGGGGAGGCAAATACGGAGGCAACATTTGGAAGTGAGGAAAATGCCACTCTGGCAGGTCAGACATTTGCATTAAGGTATAATGGACAACCTGTAACTGCAGATCAGATTGCGGTTTCAGATTCGGAAAATTGTACCTTTAAGCAGAACAGCGACCATGAAAAATTTATTGATTTTTCATTTAAAAAGACTGGAGATTATACAATTACGTACACTGGTAACACAACGGAAGATACAGCTAATAAGACAGTTACAATAAAAGTTGGTCTTCCAACCATTGGATTTTACACGACTAAAGAAGCAACAGATGACGGATATATCGGAAATGATGAAGATGAAGTTTTTGAATACGAAAGTGGCAAAACAACATTTTACGTCGTTCCGAATCTCAGCGAGGTTAAAAAAAATAACTGGACGGATTTCCAGTATACGGTAAAACCAAACTGGGGCGATGTTTCGGGCATTACCGTGAATGGAGAACCACTCGGAGCGGAAGGTGTTGTTTGTACGTCTGCTTCTCCGGCGGCAATCGTGGTAACAGAGGATGCTTCTGGGGATTGGGCACTGGATGTTTCCAGCACTTATAATTATACGGATGAGAATGAAGAAACGAAGATAGAGAACGATGGTCCGGGATGCTATGTTTCCTGTAAGGAGAAATTAGCAGGACTGGTATTCTCGAATAACGTTCCGGATGCAGAGGGGAATTGCGAATACAGAAAACATGATGGCACTTCTCCAAAGCTGATTTGCCCATGGTATTTTGCAAATATGGATGAGAACGGGAATGCGACAGCTTATACCGGTGATCTGACGGTTAAGAAGGTGGCAAATGGAGAAGCGAGTGCCACAGAGGACGGATCAGCGGTGCAGCATACAGAAGATGGAAAGAACATTCCGGGAAGATATGATATACGTTTTGAGGATTTGGGAACTTACCGGCTCTATGATGAAAGTGGTTCCTTTATCACGATTACGGTGGTTGAAAATGAAAGAGGATTTTTTAACTCCGCATCAATCAGTACAGACAGCTTTATTGATGAGCAGCGCATGGAATTTTCAGATACCAGTAACCGTACCTTCTACTTTGCTTATAAGAAGACTCCATGGGAGGGATGCAGCTATTCTGTTGAGACAGGAGCTAATGGTCTGCCGGTTGTGTATACAAATAATGAGGGAAACGAGGAGCCGGTTACAGGTGTAACGGTCACAGAGGAAAAACCTTGTGGAGAATATACCGTATATAAGCTGATACTGGAAGATTCCTTCGAAATGTTTGATGGACGTGTTGGAATTAAATTAAATTATACGAATAATAATGACAACAATGATTCAAGGACAGATTTCAGCTGGCTTGAATTGTCCGGCAAAAAGGAAGGACTTGTCTGCTCATGGCCAGAGTGGCCGGAAAACAGCAATTCCGGCCCATATATTCCGGAAGCTCCAAAGTATCAAAAAGATATGAATCTGTCGAAGCTTCAGAAGCATATTATGATTTTTGGAACGATGGATGCAAATGGAAATACTTCCACATATTCCGGAAATCTTACCATCAAAAAGGTCAATGCAGATGGAAGCATAAAAGATACGACGGATGGAAGTGTTGTGAAGCACAGCCAGACGATAGAAGTAGATGGCGAGGAAGAAGAAAAGAATTATGATGATATCTATGCGGTAAAGTTTAATGCAAATGCAAGCGGAAAATACCGCATCTATAATGAAAGCAATTCTTATGTTATTGTGACCGTAGGGGATATTGATGCAGGCTTTTATTCTTCCGCGGATATCAGGGATGCGAACTATATTGATGAGCAGGAACTGGAATACTCAGAGGACAGTAACCGCACCTTCTACTTTGCATACAAGACGAAGCTTGGTGAGGATAATACAGTTGAAATCGTAAAAGATGAAACCGGTAAGCCGGAACTGGAAACAAACGGAAATGCTGATGAGGTAAGTTTTGAGAAGGTAAGCACTTCCGGAGAGCAGGAAGTATATAAGATTACACTGGGAAAGAACTTTGAAACCGGATGGTGTGATGGATTTGATTTTATTTTAAAATTGAAACGGTCAGATGGAGAAGCGGATAAATGGGGACTTAACCTGCATTATCAAAGAACAGGTCTTGTCTATGCATGGCCGGCATGGAGCGAGGAAACAGATCATGATGATTATACAAAAGCTCCCACGGAAGGCTTTGAGAAAGTGGGTTCCCATACCAATGAGACACAGGTTCTCTATTTTGGAACCATGGATAAGAATGGAAAGGTAACACCGGTAAGAAATGCCAGTGATATTACAGTTTCTAATGGTGGAACGATTGCAAAGTTTGAGAATGCGCTTGTGGGATATTATGAAGTAACGCTTCCTGAACGTGAAAAAGAGTATACTTTTACCTATGGAAGTTCTTCCCTTCGAATTTGTAGAGATACTCCGTGGATCCAGTTTTACACGGATGAAAATTGCAAGAGTGAGATTCTGGATCATGCATTCTTTGCCGAGGGAGAGAACCAGACATTTTATGTAAAAATTAAGGAGCTGGGGGAGTATGACAGCTACCAGCATATTATCATGAAGAGTGATAAGGAAAAATCTGAAACGGAGAATTTATATTACGGAAAAGATTATACACCAGAGTCTTCCGGGCTTAAGACAATGGAGAATTCTCCACTTACGATTGATCAGACGAATACAGCATTAGATTCGTCAAAATCTGAGAAAACGTATAAGATTACGGTGAACTCTAATGCGCCGGCACAGTTTGGTCTCCGTATTAAGGCAAAGATAAATAATGACTGGACAGAAGATGATACCATTCAGATTTGCAGGATGAAGGCAGAGAGTGATACCTCAAGTTCATTTAAAGTTGAGGATGAGGGAACAACTCCCAAATATGTTGAGATTAAAGAAACTCCGCAGCCGGATGATCTTGGCAGCGGAACCAATTCAGGCCTTACAGATGACCAGAAACAGGCACTTGAGGCGGGAGGAGAACTTTCCGTCAGCATCAAGGCCGATACGATTACTGTAGATAAAGAAAGTGGTGAGGTAAAACTTCCGGATAGCGCAACGGAGGAACAGAAGCAGGAAATCAAGACAGCAGTGAAAGAGATACAGGAAGCAAAGAGGAATGATTTCCGTGATGCCTATCAAACAGCTTTTTTGGATTTGACAGTTAAGACTATCGTCAAACCAAAAGATAGTGAAGAGAAAATTGAGAATTCGGTAAAAGAGACGAAAGCTCCGTTAGTCATTAAAATACCTCTTCCAGCGGCACTGAAGGATAAAGGACATTATGCGGTGATCCGTTATCATGATGGCAAGTCAGATATTCTTACCGTCACTTATGATAGTAAAGAGGGTTATCTGACCTTTGAGACAGACCGGTTCTCAACCTATGCAATCGTATATCGAGATAAAGAGCCAATTGATGAACTGGATTTCAGAATGGTAAAATGGAGCAATGCGGGAAAAGATACCCTTACCTATGACGGAACGGTTAAGACCTGCCCGGTTAAATTGGAAGGCTTGCCGGAAAATTGCGAAGCAGTTATTTCCGGGACAACAGCAACGGAAATTGGTGAGTATACGGCAACGGTGACTCATATTGAGTATATTCACGGAGAGAAATCAACAATTTATCCAGTCAGTGAGCTTTCGCTTCCTAAGGCAGTTATGTATGGATATAACTGGGCAATCGTGGAGAAATCTGACTCGGGAAGCGGTTCAGAATCTGGTTCCGGTAGTGGCTCTGGTGGTGGCGGCACTGGCGGTTCTGGCAGCAGTGGCGGTTCCGGAAGTAGTTCTGGCGGCACGACAGAGAAACCAACAGATCCAGAGAAACCGGCAGATCCAGAAAAACCAACGGATCCAGAGAAACCAACGAATCCAGAGACACCCGATGAGCCGACTGAAACTGTAAAGAAAGGCGATATCCAGAAAGTAGATGGAATCAAATATCAGGTAACAAGCGTTTCTAAAGGAAAGAAAGCTGTTGCTTATGCAGGCAGCAGTAAGACAGCAAAGAAGGTAACGATTCCTACATCCGTTAACATTAACGGTACGAAATATCAGGTGACCTCCATTGCAGATAACGCAATGTCCGGATACAGCAAGCTTACCAGTGTGACGATTCCGTCCAGCGTCACAAAAATCGGAAAGAATGCATTTAAAAACTGTACAGGTTTAAAGAGCGTAACACTTCCAAAGAATGTGACTTCTGTCGGGACAAATGCCTTTTACAATTGTAAGAAGCTGACAGCAGTGAAATTTGCAGGTACCAAAATTACAAAGATTGGAGATGGTGCATTCCAGAAGTGCGCAGCATTAAAATCTGTTGTGGTTCCAAAGTCAGTAAAAGAAATTGGAAAGAATGCATTTAAGGACTGCAGGAAGTTAACAAAGATTACATTAAAAGGAACAAAGATTGCAAAGATTGGTAAAAATGCTTTTGCTAATATGGCTAAAACCGTAACAATATCTGTTCCAAATAGTAAGAAAGCAGCTTATAAGAAGCTTTTGAAAAAAGCAGGTTATAAACAGCTTGTGAAATAATCGTTTCTTAATTGTAATTTAACAACAAATCCGCTATACTGGAATATTAGTATAGCGGATTTGTTTACTATATAGGAAATTCCGGATAAAACAAGAAAAACACTATTAGCTCTTAATAGAGAAAGGATAAAAATGAACATCCAGAACAACAGCGACGAATACACGGAAATTCTCTCCAGGCAGGAGGAAGAACCTGTAAATGAAAACCTCGGCAGACGGGCAGAAGAAACTTACTGTTACATGAATCCGGACCATTATAAGGCACAGATGAACATCAGTCTGAAGAACCGCAAGAAAGGTGCAGAACTGGTACAAAAAGGATGGGTCACGCTTGATGATGTACAGGATGGATATCTGAGGGATACCAGGGAACTGGTCTGTGATTTTACCGGAACCGGCACAGAGGAGTATGCCGGGAAAATCACAAAGTTTCCCATTCGGATCCTGGTTGACCGGGATCATGTGCTGCAGGTGAACTGTTCCTGTTCCAGGTGCTATGGAGGATATTATTATTTCAGACAGAAGGAGCACTGCTGTGCCTATACTTCCGGTTTTATGGATCTCATTGTGGAGTATCTGCATACCCATAATCTGGGAGATGCCACTGACTGGACGGGCCAGAGCCTGATTTCTGCATTCCGGGGAAAAAGGAAGTCCCAGGTGATTTCTGATAACAGGGATCAGAAACAGTCGTTGACGCTGGAGCCGAAGATTATTCAGAAGGAGGGGGACCTGGGTATCGGGTTTCGTGTGGGAGAGGGAAAGCTGTTTGTGATTAAGGATTTGATCCACTTTGTACAGAATGTAAAAAATTCGGAAAACGAGGCTTATGGCAGCAATACCATGATCAACCATGGCATCCAGAATTTTAAGCCGGAGGCAATCAAGTGGCTTCGGTTTATTATTGACGCAGTGGATGAGGAGGAAAAAATCCGCGAGAGAATCAGCGAGGAAACGTGGTACGAAAAGAAAATGTCGAAACTTCCACAGATTGAGCTGTATGGATGGAGAATGGACCGTCTTTATCAAAATATAGAGGATGGCAGTATTGCTTTTGAGAACAGAGATGCAAAAAAGAAACTGGAATTAAAAGCGGTAAGTCACAATCCCAGGCTGACACTTTCCATCCGTCCCCAGACGGAAAAAAATATTTTCCAGGGCATTGCTGCCAGCATGAAAGTGCCCAAGCTCTACACGGGTTCAGAGACGGCATACTATATTGATTCTGATGAGAAGAGACTCTGTAAAATCGATAAGGATTTTTATGAAAAGCTGGAACCGGTATTCAGGCAGGAATTTTGTGGAATGGTTAATTTTACAGTTGGAAGAAATAACCTTTCCGGTTTTTATTATAATGTCCTTCCGGAAATTGAGGATGAGGTTACCGTTGAGGAAACAGATGCCAGGGTGATAGAACAGTACCTTTCTCCTGAAGCAAAATTCACTTTTTACCTGGATGCCCCACAGCATGATGCCACCTGCCGGGTTATGGTAAATTATGGAGACCGGGAATTTGACTGCATGGACCAGTACCAAAAAACATTCGCGGAGCTGGAGGGAATCCGTTTGAATTCCAGAGAGCAGGAAATCCTCTTAAATGTGCAGAAAATGTTTCCGTCAGTTGATATAGACAGAGGGCTCTTTTCCTGTGGAGGAGACGAAGAACTTGTCTATTACGTGATATCCCAGGGCGTGGAGGAACTGGCACTGCTGGGAGATGTGTACTGCACTAACCGCTTTAAGAATGTCAATGCCATGCGAAAGCCGAAGGTCAGCGTGGGAGTCAGCGTTTCCGGCGGACTTTTGAATCTGGATGTGCAGACAGAAGACATTTCCGAGGATGAGCTTTTGGATTTACTGAAGCATTACAGGAGCCATCAGAGATATTACCGCTTCAAATCCGGAGAGTTTGCGGATCTTCAGGAGGAATCCTTAAGGATGCTTTTTGAGATGATGGAAACCATGCACCTGTCTCCGAAGGATTTCGTGAAGGGAAAAATGCATCTGCCGGTTTATAGAACCCTTTATCTTGACCGGATGCTGGAGGAACATGAGGAAGTTTATAATACGAGGGACCAGATTTTCCGGGAAATCGTAAAGGATATGAAGTCTGTCAATGATTCGGATTATGAGGTGCCGGAGAGCCTTGATAAGACCATGCGTAAATATCAGAAGAATGGTTTTCGCTGGCTTCGGACGCTGGAAGCCTGCCATTTCGGAGGAATTCTTGCAGATGATATGGGACTTGGCAAGACCCTGCAGATCATATCCGTGCTGTTAAGTGCAAAGCAGGAGGGAAAAAAGGGAACCTCTCTTGTGGTATCACCGGCTTCCCTGGTTTATAACTGGGGAGAAGAGTTTGAGAAATTTGCCCCGGAGCTTAAGGTGACGATTCTGACCGGGAAACAGGAAGAACGTGCCGGAATGATTGCAGATTATGAGAACTCCGACGTGCTGGTTACATCCTATGATCTCCTGAAACGGGATATTGACCAGTATGAGGGCAAAACTTTTTTGTACGAAATCATTGATGAGGCACAGTATATTAAGAATCAGACCACAGCGGCTTCAAAAGCGGTAAAGCTGGTTGACAGCCGGACAAAGTTTGCCCTGACCGGTACTCCCATTGAAAACAGGCTCAGCGAGCTCTGGAGTATTTTTGACTATCTGATGCCGGGATTTTTATATGGATATGAGACCTTTAAAAAGGAATTTGAAACACCTATCGTAAAGAATAATGATGAGGAGGCACTGCACCGTCTTCAGAAAATGGTTTCCCCCTTTATCCTGCGGCGGTTAAAGGGAGATGTCCTAAGGGATCTTCCGGACAAGCTGGAGGAGACGAGAGTGGTTCGTTTTGGGGACGAGCAGCAGCGGCTTTATGATGCACAGGTGGTTCATATGAAAAAGGAGCTTGCTTCCGGAGATGATTCGGATTTTAATAAGAAAAAGCTGCAGATTTTAGCGGAGCTTACCAGGCTCAGACAGGTTTGCTGTGACCCGCATCTCTGCTATGATAATTATTGTGGAGAGTCCGCAAAGCTTATTTCCTGCATGGATTTGATTGAAAGTGCCATTGCTGGCGGCCACAAAATCCTGCTGTTTTCCCAGTTTACCAGCATGCTTGCCCTGATTGAGGAGAACCTTAAGGAGCGAGGGCTTACATATTATAAGATTACCGGTGAGACAACAAAGCAGAACCGGCTTGCCATGGTAAAGCAGTTTAACGAGGATGACACCCCGGTATTTCTCATTTCCTTGAAAGCAGGAGGTGTGGGACTGAATCTGACCGGGGCGGATGTGGTAATCCACTATGACCCCTGGTGGAATCTTGCTGTGCAGAACCAGGCCACAGACCGTGCCCATAGAATTGGTCAGAAGAAAAAGGTAACTGTTTATAAGATGATTGTAAAGGGAACTATCGAGGAAAAAATACTGAAACTTCAGGAGAGCAAAAAGGACCTGGCGGACAGCATTATAAATGGAGACCACACAGGAATGGGAAGTCTGTCTAAGGAGGAACTGCTGGAACTGCTGGAGATTGGATAGGAATGAAAGTGACAAATATCTTTTCCATACATTTGCAAAACCGCACGTTTCGGGTGCTTTCTATATAATAATGATATGAGGGTCAAAAGGTATTTTGCCCCTCATTTGATACACGAATTGCTCCGTTGCTACGCAAGTCTACGCTTCGCTCCGGTCGGCGCAGAGCAGACATCCACTGGATGTCTTGCGCCCCGCAATTCTACACCCATCCGGAATCCGCTTTGTGGGAAGA
>JALEZW010000047.1 GCA_022772675.1 Agathobacter sp.
GGTGGAGCAACAGAGAATGACAGAAAAAAGATCGTGATTACAAAGGATTCAAAGGCCTTTTTTCACAATAATGTAGATTATTGTGTGGGAACCGGAAGAATGGGGCTTGCATTGACAGAAGAATATCAGGAGGAGCTGCGCTTGGTTCAAAAGGAAATCGGATTTAAGCATATCCGGGGACATGGATTATTCTGTGATGATATGGCGATCTTTCAGACCTATGAGGAGGATGGTAAGGTAAGGGTCGAGTACAACTATACTTATCTGGATAGAGTAATGGATGCCTATAAGAAGGTGGGGCTGAGACCTTTTCTTGAACTGGGTTTTATGCCTAAAAAGTTGGCAAGTGGAAGCCAGACTATCTTTTACTGGCAGGGAAATACCACTCCTCCAAAAGATTATGATATGTGGTGTAATATGGTGCGTTCATTGCTGCGGCATCTGATGGGACGCTATGGAGAAGAGGAAGTTATTCAATGGCCCATTGAAGTATGGAACGAGCCCAATCTTTGCGGCTTCTGGGAAAATGCGGATATGCAGGAATATTTTAAGCTGTT
This sequence comes from Agathobacter sp., assembly GCA_022772675.1. GTDB lineage: Bacteria > Bacillota > Clostridia > Lachnospirales > Lachnospiraceae > Roseburia. Next base: position 558 of record JALEZW010000047.1, read on the forward strand.
CCATAGAACCTTTGATGCCATAAAGGAAGTGAATCCGGGATTCCGTGTAGGAGGTCCTGCTGTTTGTGGAGGAACGGATGAGAAATGGATTCAGGCATTTATGGAATATTGCCATGAGAATCACATACCTGTGGATTTCGTAACCAGACATCATTACACCATTGATCCGCCGGAATGTATTGGACATTATGCATATTCTGAACTGATGAAGGCAGAGGACGGCTTTGCCAATTTAAAAACAACCAGAGATATTATTGACAGTTTCCCGGAATATAAGGGTCTGCAGATTCATATCACGGAGTTCAACAGCTCCTATACTCCTCAGGGCGTCATTCATGATACAAACCTGAATGCGGCCCTTATAGCACAGCAGCTTTCCAGATTGGGAGATGTGAATGAATCCTATTCCTACTGGACATTTGGTGATGTGTTTGAAGAGCTGGGAGTTCCTTTTACACCATTCCACGGCGGCTTTGGACTGGTTGCCAATGGCTGTATTACCAAGCCGACCTTCTGGACATTTGCTTTTTACAAAAAGCTTGAGGAAAGTGAAGCCAATTGTGTATATAAGGATGACAATATTGTCGTTTTGAAACGTGCAAACGGTGATTATCTAGGTGTAGCCTGGAATATTGCCCGTAAAAGTACAGAACAGGGTAAAGAAAAAATGCTGTTGGAGTTTACATTTCCGGCTGAACAGGAGGAGTACTGCTTCCTGACTAAGACGGTAGATGAGGAAACATGTAATCCCTTGAAGGTATGGCATGATATGGGAGAACCTGCCAATCTGAGTGAGGAACAGACGAAGCTGATTCGGGAATCATCCAGACCTTTTGTAAAAACAGAGCGTAAAAAGCAGGAGGACGGAAATATCTGCGTAGAGCTTCCTGTAAACGAAAACGGTGTGGTTTATTTCGAACTGAATGCCGGAAAGGTGAATCCGGATCGAGGATATGACTATGATCGTGTGGTCAGCTTGAAGGCTTAAACTAGCACCCGGTAATTTGCTTTATGAAACAATGTACATGGATTAGGCTTGCAAAGGAGGATAGCAAAGTGAAAAAACAAGCGTTTAACCCATATTTACCCTCTTGGGAGTATATTCCGGACGGAGAACCTTATGTTTTTGGCGATCGCGTATATGTTTACGGATCCCATGATTACTTTAACGGATATGTTTTCTGCATGGGAGACTATGTGTGCTGGTCAGCTCCGGTCGATGACCTGGGCAACTGGAGATATGAGGGTGTGATTTATCCGAAGACAGCCGATCCGCTGAACCCGGAAGGCAAAATGTGTCTGTATGCCCCGGATGTTACGGTGGGACCGGACGGAAGGTACTATCTTTATTACGTGTTGGACAAGGTTTCGGTAGTTTCCGTTGCTGTATGTGATACTCCGGCAGGAAAGTATGAATTTTATGGCTATGTTCATTATGAAGATGGCACACGTCTGGGCGAAAAGGAAGGTGATGAGCCCCAGTTTGACCCGGGGGTTCTGACGGAAGGAGATGTGACATATCTTTATACCGGATTTTGCGGAAAAGGTGATAAATCCCGTACCGGAGCTATGGCTACGGTGTTGGGAGCAGATATGCTGACGATCAGGGAAGCTCCGGTGTTTGTGGCCCCCGGCTGTGAATATGGTGCCGGTACCGGATTTGAGGGACATGAGTTTTTTGAGGCACCTTCCATCCGTAAAGTAGGTGACACCTATTATTTTGTCTATTCATCCATATTAATGCACGAATTATGTTATGCCACCAGCAAGAATCCTACTAGGGACTTTGTCTATGGCGGAGTTATTGTCAGCAATTGTGATCTGCACATCGATACCTACAAGCCGGCAGATATGCCAACAGCTTACGGTGCCAATAATCACGGAAGTATTGTGCAGATCGGAGAGGACTGGTACATTTTTTATCACAGGCATACCAATAATACCTGGTACAGCAGACAGGGATGTGCTGAAAAGCTGCAGATTATGCCGGACGGCAGTATTCCACAGGTAAAAATTACCTCCTGCGGTTTAAATGGAGGTCCGCTTGAGGGTAAAGGCGAATACCCCGCTTATCTTGCATGTAATCTGTTTACCGATACCCCATCAGTTTATGTGGGCGAAGGGAATTTTCCACGAGTAATGCAGGACGGCAGGGATGGAGACGAAGAAGTTGGATATATTGCCAATATTACAGATTCAACTACCATCGGCTTCAAATATTTTGACTGCCATGATATTCGTGAAATCAGTATTTGGATCCGGGGATATGCAGATGGCACTTTTGAAGTAAAGACAGCATGGGATGGAGAGGTACTGGCGACATTAGAGGTTCAATATACCAATGTCTGGGAAAAGTATACCGCACCGGTTACGATTCCGGATGGAATACAGGCGCTTTACCTGACCTATCGCGGTAACGGAAATGCTGCATTAAGATCATTTGAGTTATCATAATCTATGTTATTGCATGTGCTGTAGTAACTTGTAATAAAATTAGCGGAGGTAGGAATTATGCTGAGAACAGTACGGACAGAGAATGGATGGGTGAAAGGTATTGAAGCCGCAGACCCTAGGATAACTGCATTTAAGGGAATCCCTTTTGCGGCTCCTCCGGTAGGAGAGAACAGATGGAGAGCACCCCAGCCCTGTGAAGACTGGGATGGAGTTCGTGAATGCTATCGCTTTGCTCCGATTTCCATGCAGAGCGTCCCGGGACTCGGTGATAACGTGTATATCCGTGAGTGGCATGTGGATCCGGAAATTGCCATGGATGAGGACTGTCTGTATTTGAACGTATGGACAGGTGCTAAAGAAGCAGCAGAAAAACAGCCGGTTTTGGTATGGTTTTTCGGAGGAGGACTCCAGTGTGGATATCCTGCCGAAATGGAATTTGACGGAGAGAGAATTGCACGTCGCGGTGTGGTTGTTGTAACGGTAAACTACCGGGTTAATGTTTTTGGATTTTTGGCACATCCTCAGCTGACAGAGGAGCAGCCTGATGCACCGACTAATTTTGGAAGTCTGGATCAGCAGGCAGCACTTCGATGGGTACAGAGAAATATTGCTTTCTTTGGTGGAGATCCGGGTAATGTGACCATTGCAGGACAGTCAGCCGGAGGCGGAAGTGTTATGAGCCAGATGGCATGTATGGATAATGAAGGCTTATTTCATCGTGCAGTAGTGATGAGTGCAATGATTCGCTCTCCTTATCAGGTTGGAGGAATCGGAGTGCCGGAGGAATTGTGGCATGCTGAGGAAAATGGACAGCATTTTCTTTCTTTCCTGGGTTGCTCAACTATTGAGCAGGCTCGTAAGCTGGATGCGGCTACGATTCGTGACAAGTATGAGGAATATACCAAAATATTTCCGGCTATGTTTACCGTATTGGATCACAAGTTCTGTGTAGGTGACCCAATGGTTCTTTTCATGGAAGGCAAGCATGTAAATGTTCCCGTTATGTCTGGAAATACTTCA
>JALEZW010000018.1 GCA_022772675.1 Agathobacter sp.
CCTCCATAATTGTAGTAAAATGCTCGCTTACTGCCAGATCCCAGCATCGGATCCTAGAGTAAAATGCTGGCATGTGTGATTACTACCATTATGGCCAATATATGATAAAAGGGGAATATACCCTTATATTAGGCGCTTACCAACTATCAAACCATATGTAATACTAATAAAATATAAAACATCATATAAGAAAATTTTTGGATGGAGAAATGGTGGAATGATGTTTCTTAAGGATGTGAAATACAGGAATGGGAATTTTCAACTATGACGGTAAAAAGAAGCGAGGGGAGGATGTTTAAATGGAAAATGAGATTATTCCACTTAACATAGTTATGACATACCCTGTTCGCTGGAGCAGGTATAAGATTTTTCGCGATTATATTCAAAATTTCTTTGATTCTGTGGGGCCTCACGAATGGAAGAAACGGTTTGGTTATAACTTTGAGAATGGAAAACTGTGCATGTGGGTGGAGCATACAGTTTTCAGTTACGAGTGGCTTTTGCATATTGGAGCATCCACTAAAACAGGTGATATGAAAAAGAAGAATGCCGGCTATTTCGGGGAAGGTTTTAAGATTGCTTCCTTGTGTGCTCTTCGTGATTTTCGTTGGAATATTGTTATGTCTTCGGGGAACTGGAAGCTGGAGGTAATGAAACTTCAGCAGGATATAGATAGTACAAAAGTGGATGTACTGGCTTATGATGTTCAATCAAGGAAATCGCTGGATGAAAGCCGTTTGGAATTGTATCCTGTGACTTCGGAGGATTACCAGGAATTTCTGACTGCATTGAACAGTTTTTACTATGATGGAAATCCTCTCCTTGGAGAAAAAATATGGGAAGGGGAAAAGGGAGCTGAGGTGGTTCAGGCGTTTGGCGAGGTTTGTACGCAGATTTCACCGGAAGGAGCTGTGAAGGTTCTGGAAAAAATGCGCCGATATTGGAATTCTGTGACCGGGAAGAAAATTGACGTCGGTTCCTGGGCTCCGGTCATACGAACTTTGATCGATCGAATTACACGATCGGGTGAGGCTGTTCGGTCATTTCGCGAAAAGTATCCATTTCTTTTGTATCTGCCACCGGTACAGTCCGTTAGGGAAAAGAACCGTAGATCAGAGGCTTATACCTGGTTAAGACAACAGGAGACTCCGTATGTGACAGTTCAGGTATCTTTTGAGATGATGGGATATCCATCATTGGAAGAAGAATGTGAAAAAAACGGAGGATTTGTACAGGACAGCAACCCGGATCCGAACGAAAACCGGTATATGGAAATTGTTGAGGAAGTTGTCAAAGAAATTTACAGTGATTTTTTTCGGATTGACGGTGGCGATATGCCTGAACGGAAGGTTATTGCAAATGATCAGGCTTCCTACCACGGAATGGCATCCCTGAAGAAAAGAAAACCCCCATTAATCAATGAACGTGGACTGAAATTAAGGAATATTGTGTGTCAGATATATTTAAAGAAAACGGTGTTCCGGAAAACCGGTTTTTATGATGCTCTGGCTACTTATATTCATGAATTCTGCCATTCTTTTGGCGGTGATGCTTCGCAGTCCTTTAGTTTTGCGCTGACTCTGGCAATTGAGATTCTCATGGAGAATCACACGGTACTTCAGAAATACAAGGAAAGATGGGAATGTGTGTAGACTGTATCGATATTCTTTTAAATGGACGGTTGGTATCTTTGGAATTCTATCATACTTGCATTCCTAAAGGAGGAGGTATAAACTAAAAGTACAATTACTAATTGCATAATTAGTAATTGTACTTTTGATAATTTTTGACCCTCATATCATATTATGTCTGTGAGGGGAAATGTAAGAGTTGTCTGGATACAGAATTTGAAGCAATATATATTGTTTTATAGAATTGTAAGCAGCAGGTGTTTGACACATAAGGTACGAAGTACAAAATTAGTTCTATGGAGTAAATAAATTCAAAATTGGCTGAGGTAGGCAATTATGACGGTAGAAGAAATCATTCATCAAGTGACAGAAATCTGTAAAAAAAATCACGTAGACCATTTATCTCTGTTCGGTTCCTATGCAAAAGGCACGCAGACGAAATACAGCGATTTGGATTTTATAATATACGGTAAGGTGGACATGGAACATTTACAGGAGCAGGTTGATGAAATCATGACCTTAAAGAAAATTGATTTGTTTGAATATGACCTGTGTCAGAACCAGTATTTGAAGGAGGATATGGATCGGTATGGAAGAAAAATCTATTAACCGTTATCGTAGTTATTGCAGAAGCCTGAATAATCTGGCAGAAGCAAAGGGAAAAGACCCGAAGGATATATTTATTCTCAGTGGTACGGTGCAGATGTTCAATCTTTCTTTTGATCTGTCATGGAAGGTTATGAAGGATCTGCTGACGGAATATCATGGCACTCTGGATTATCCCACCGGATCTCCGAGGGAGACTCTGCGCATGGCACATAGTGTTGGATTGATTGAGGATGATACATGGATGGAAATGCTGAAAGCCAGAAATAACCTTGCCCACGATTATGATGGGGAGCTGGCTGTAAAATATTTTGGCGATATTACATCGAAGTATTATCACCTTTTGAATTGTTTTAAGATGAAAGCAGCGGAATATTACAAGTGAGAAGCGGTGTACTGGGTTTGATAAAATGGCAGAAGCTATGTTGTTTTGCGGTGGTTATAGTGATATAATCGGATATCATGATATGAGGGTCAAAAGGTATTTTGCCCCTCATTTGATACACGAATTGCTCCGTTGCTACGCAACTCCCGCAATTCTACACACATTCGGAATCCGTTGATTTTCCAAGGAAAATCACTACTTCCTCATGTGTGT
>JALEZW010000030.1 GCA_022772675.1 Agathobacter sp.
TCGTCGCTTTGGTAGGCCGTTACCCTGCCAACTGGCTAATCAGACGCGGGTCCATCCCATACCACCGGAGTTTTTCACACTGTGCCATGCAGCACTGTGCGCTTATGCGGTATTAGCAGCCGTTTCCAGCTGTTATCCCCCGGTATGGGGCAGGTTGCCCACGCGTTACTCACCCGTCCGCCACTCAGTCACAGAATCTTCATTTCCGAAGAAAATCAAATAAAGTGCTTCGTTCGACTTGCATGTGTTAAGCACGCCGCCAGCGTTCATCCTGAGCCAGGATCAAACTCTCATGTTCTGAAGTTATTTCCGAAGAAAATGACTTCTCTGTGCGAGCCCATCCGCGTAGCAGATTTTAAATGCGAGCACATCCCGTTTTTTAACGGGCTTCCATCATCCTTCGAATATCCTGTCCAGTTAAACTGGCTTTTCATTCAGACAGAATCTGAATTTACTGTTTTAAGGTTACTTCATTTCTGAAGCGTTCTTGAATTATTCTCAAAATCTTTCAAGGTTTTTCACTGTTCAGTTTTCAATCTGCAATGAACATGTCCTATTTAAATCCATGTTCTTTTTCATTTCCGCTCTCGCGGTCAGCTTGTTTATATTACCATGTTGTAAAAACTTTGTCAACACTTTTTTACAACTTTTTTCAAGCTGAGCGGAGAAGGAGGGATTTGAACCCTCGCGCCGCTATTAACGACCTGCACCCTTTCCAGGGGTGTCCCTTCGGCCAGCTTGGGTACTTCTCCACAAAGCTGCTCTACTTAAAAACGAGCTGCTGTATTCTGTTTGACACAGAAAAAGAATTCTTACGAATTCTTTTCAACCGGCTTCATTGCCGAACGGAGAGGGTGGGATTCGAACCCACGTGCCCTTGCGGACAAACGGTTTTCAAGACCGCCTCGTTATGACCACTTCGATACCTCTCCATATTTTTGTTCCAAACCAAATATAGTTTCGAATCAGTGCAAGAGATATATTACCATCCTTCTTCCATGATGTCAACACTAAATTTCTTTTTTTTTCAATTTTTCGGTTACTAAGTCATCAACTACCAGTTCAACTGGTGGTTGATGACTTAGGGAAGCCTAAAACTGCCTTATATCCCATTTACCTTTCAAGAAACAGTTCAGCAATTTTAATATCTTCCGGTGTAGTCACCTTCAGATTTTCATATTTACCCAGCAATAATTTCACCTTATGTCCGGTCATCTGTTCCACAAGCATGGCATCATCCGTAATAACAGGTAGACTTTCCCCCTTTTCCCTTGCGCAAAAATAGTTCTGGTACGCTTCCATAATCAGTCTGTAGGAAAAATTCTGGGGTGTCTGTACCGACCACAGAGTGCTCCGATCCGGTGTTTCCACTGCATACCCGCTCTCACCTGATACCTTTATGGTATCCTTGACCGGAACTGCAAAAACGCATGCCTGTTCTTTTTCAACAGCCTCAATGGCAGTCTCTATCATGGTAACATCTAACAGCGGCCTTGCTCCATCGTGAATCAGAACGTAATCCGGCTCTTCTGCTGCTTTAAGCCCCTCATAAACGGATAAGTACCGTTCTGTTCCTCCGGCCACAACAGCCGTTACTTTTTTCAGATGATACTTTTTTATAATTTCCTGCACACAAAAAGTAATGTCTTTTTCTGCGGTAACTAAAATAACCTGATCCACTTTACTGTTTTCGAAAGCTTTCAGGCTGTAATAGACAAGAGGATATCCCCCAATCTGCATATACTGTTTGGGTACGGCACTGTGCATACGGCTCCCGGAGCCTGCCGCAAGGACAATTGCCGTATATTTCTTTCCATTGATCATATTGCAGATTCCCCCAGTTTTAGATTCGGAACCGCATTTAAATCCAATCCTGCACGTTTTCCGGCAATATAGTCATAATAGGCTGCAGCACCAATCATTGCAGCATTATCAGTACATAGAATTGGAGACGGATGGTAAAACCGAACCCCCTCCTGCCTGCACATTTCTTCCATGGCACCGCGGATAACCCCATTAGATGCCACACCGCCTGCAATGGCAAACGCATCCATACCGAATTCCCTGATAGCGTGTCTGGCATGTTCCACAAGAACATCTGTCACGGATTTTTGGAAAGATGCAGCAACGTCCGCCTGACAAATGGGTATATTTTTCATTCTGCATCCGTTTAAATAATTGAGAACGGCAGATTTCAAACCACTGAAACTGAAATCATACACTCCATCGGTTATTTTCGCGCGAGGAAAGGCGATAGCATCAGGGTTTCCCTCATGGGACACCTTTTCGATTTTGGGTCCTCCGGGATATCCAAGTCCAATGGCTCTGGCAACCTTGTCAAAAGCTTCCCCTGCGGCATCATCCCGGGTACGTCCAAGAACCTCATACTTTCCGTAATCTATGACTTTTACAAGATGCGTGTGGCCTCCCGAAACAACCAGACATAAAAATGGTGGTTTCAGATCCGGATTTTCTATATAATTGGCGCTGATATGGCCCTCAATATGGTGCACTCCCACCAATGGTATATTTGCCGCATAGCTGATGGCTTTCGCTTCTGCCACCCCCACAAGAAGTGCCCCCACAAGACCCGGACCATAGGTTACACCAATGGCATCTATATCCTGTAGAGTCATATCGGCATCCTTAAGTGCCTGTGTAATCACCTGATTTATTTTTTCAATATGCTTCCTGGAAGCAATCTCCGGCACCACTCCCCCATACAGTGTATGCAGTGCAATCTGCGATGAAATCACATTAGAACGCATATCCCGCCCATTGACAACCACCGCCGCTGCCGTCTCATCGCAGGAGCTCTCTATTGCAAGTATTCTTACTTCCCGAGTCTTTTTACTGTCATTCATTTCACTCATCCTCTGTGGAATTTCCCTCTACTTTATAGAATGTGAGTATCTTCCAGTTTCCCTCTGCATCTTTTCTTAAAACATACATCTGGTATGTTTTATCGAATTTCTTTTTTTCTTCTGTAAAATATGATGCCGTGACGTAGGCCAGCTGGTCTCCGTTCTTATCATCTGTAATATATTTCACATCACTGCTGTCACATACATCTGTCTGGCGGATTTTAAAATTTCTGCCGTTATAATTTGCAATACTGTCCTGCACTGCGCTCTTGTATTCCTCTTTTGTATTATTATCCGCCAGTTCCTTATCAAAAAGAATACGCGCCTGATCAATCAGCTTATCAAATTCTTCCTCTGTATAATTTCCCTCATAATAGCTGGTTATGATCTCATTATAAAGTTTTAACACAGCACGTGGTGTCTTGGGATAATCCTGCTCCAGATTTCTGGCATCAATTTTCTGAACCGTGGTCATATCTTTCGCCTCTTCCCCGGTTCCACTGTGATTTTTCAAATTGTAAAAACCCACGCACAGTAATAATGCACATGCGATAGCCGCTATCACAATTCCCGTTTTTTTCATACGCTAATCCTCCTCAAACGACAAATCCACGCTTTTCCCATCTTTTCCCAGATGCGAATTTTCAAAAATCTCCCGGACCTTTGGCATATATTCCTTAGCATTCACTAAAGATGGGGAAAAATGAGTCAGCCACATTTCTGAAACCTCTGCACGCGCAGCCAGATCCGCAGCCTCATAAAAAGTCATATGTTTATACTGCTTTGCCTTGGCAAGCTTTTCTTTCTCCGCATACATGCCCTCACAAATAAACAGATCCGACTTCCGGGCAGCCTCCACAATAGAATCCACCGGTCGGCTGTCGGTACAATAGGTTACCTTTAGTCCCTTCCTTGCCGGTCCTAAAACCATCTGCGGTTCATAAATCACTCCATCCATTTCAACGGTCTCCCCCTTCTGCAGGCGGCTCCAGAGAGAAAGCGGTACGTTCTGCTCTTTTGCCCGCTCCACGGAAAAACGGCCTGCGCGGTGTATTTCCACAGAATAACCATAACAGACCACATTATGTCTGACACGAAATGCATGAATATGATATCCATTAATTTCCAGATACTCATCCGGCTGCTCCAGTTCTATACAATTAATCTCAAAGGGCAGCTCCGGTGCGATGGTTCTCAGTGCCGATACTACCCTTGCAAGCCCTTTAGGGCCAATAATGGTCAGTGGCTCCGTTCTCTCTGCATTTCCCATGGTAAGAAGCAGTCCCGGCAAACCACTGATATGGTCCGCGTGAAAATGGGTAACACACAAAATATCAATGGGTTTAAAACTTAGTCCCGCTTCTTTTATCGCAATCTGTGTACCCTCTCCGCAGTCAATCAAAAGACTGCTTCCATTATACCGAAGCATCAGGGATGTCAGCCACCGGTATGGCAATGGCATCATTCCCGCTGTTCCAAGTAAACATACATCTAACATTTTTTCCACTCCATAATATCCGCATCCTCCTGGGGAAACTGATAAAAATTTTTCCGGATGCCAAGCTTTACAAATCCATTTTTTTCATACACATGAATTGCTCCTGCATTACCGGAACGTACCTCTAAGACAATTCGCTCAATGCGGTGTTTTTGTGCCCATTGTTCCATTGCCTGTAACAGAAGATTCCCACAACCATTTCCCCTGCACTCCTCCCGCACGGCAACATTTGTAATTTCTCCCTCCGGCTCCATCACATACATTCCGATATATCCGGCTATCTGCTCATTCTCTTCCGCAATCAAAAATACAGCATCATTCATTGCCTCTTCAAAGCCATGTTCACTCCAGGGCTGGGTAAAACACTGACTTTCAATGAATGCCACTTCCGGAATATCTTTCTTTTTCATTCTTCTAATGGTCATATACGAAAATCCCGCACCTTTTCCTGTCTCTCCCGCTCCGCCTGGGAAAGTCTTAAGTATTCCGGCTTATGAGCGGCCGCATCCTCCGCAAGCCCCTTTTCATACAAAACAGCTCCCAGTGCCGCCACACTTGCAGCACGCTGCTTATTGCAATGGGCCGGTGCAAACAAGTACGGAACCTTTACATGCTCCTTTATATAATCTGCAAACACCGGTACCCCATCTCCCAGAAAAACGGTTCTTCTTCCAAGCTGATTGACTTTCTCCGTAATTTCGTCAATGCCGGCTGCACACTGTGCAAGCACCCTATTCATCTGCCCCTCTGAAAACTCATACAGACCTGTGTATGCCTGCTGTCTTCTTGCATCCATCAGGGGACATACAAGATCAGCACTTCCCCACAAATTATAAGCCAGCGCATCCACGGTGGGAACCGAAACTATTTTCTTATCCAGTGCAAGTGCAAGTCCCTTTGCCGTTGCGGAACCGATTCTAAGGCCGGTAAAAGAACCGGGCCCTGCCGAAACCGCAATCACATCCACAGACTTAAGATCCAGTTCAATCATTTTAGCAACCTCATCCAGCATGGGGAGAAGTGTCTGCGAATGTGTTTTCTTATAATTAATTGTATATTCTCCAAGCAGGTTATCATCCTCAGTGACTGCAACGCTGGCCACCAGTCCTGAGCTTTCCAATGCAAGTATTTTCATGATTTATCCCTACACTCCAAATCTTCATTCTATCTCTGATATCATTATCTTACGATAGTCAAACCCTTTTTCCAAATTTTTTTCTATGGTAATCTGTCTGTAATGTTCCGGAAGGATTTCCTCAATCAGATTCGCCCACTCAATCATAGTCAACCCATCGCCGTAAAAATAATCCTCATAACCAATTTCATCCATTTCCTCCACATCACCAATCCGGTACACATCAAAATGATAGAAAGGCATTCGCCCCTCCTCATAAACCTGTACTATGGTAAACGTAGGGCTGCTGATAGGTTCCGTAATACCAAGTCCCTCCGCAATCCCCTGGGTCAGAACCGTTTTTCCCACACCCAGATCACCAATCAGGGTATAGACATCCCCCGGCTGCGCCTTATGCCCCAGCTGTCTGCCAAGTTCCAGAGTTTCCTCCGTGGAAAAAGTTTCTATTTCTTTAATCAAATGCTCCTGCATATTCTTACTGCTCCCTCATTCGAACTCTGCATTTTTCCAATTGTTCCATTGCCAGTTTTCTTAAATTGCTGTATTGCCGTCCAATCTGCTCTATTGGGAGAATATAGGCATTTACACGGTTTGTATAGATTAAAATGAGATTTTTTACAGTAATCATTTTATATATCTGATCCCACATAAGTTCCCCGGAATCCCCATTCTGGGATACGCGAATCCCCTCTTCCGATATATCAAAATGCAGAGTATTTGCCAATACCTGATTCTTCTTAAGGTTACTCTTAGACCGCATATAAAGAGCTCCCGGAACATACAAAAGAAATACCAGCCCGAACACTAAATACATCATAGTATTTGCCATATGACCACTCTTTGCGCTGATTCCGGCCATGATAAACCCTAAAATGCACAGGATAACTGATACAATTCCCTGCATTCCAGTGTAAGCCTGATACATATAAAACCGGAACAAATGTCCTGAATTTAAATTAATGTCAAATGTAATTTTCATGAGAACTTCTCCTAAATGTAAATTTCTTTCAAGTACGATTCTACATACTCTCATAAATATCTATATAGTATGCATTATAGCAGTTTCCACCCAAAAAGAAAAGGGCAAAATCCCTGGTCCAATAAGCTGTACCAAAGATTCTGCCCACATTGTACTACAAATTATTCTATGCGTTGCGTCCCTTAAGGATTGGGGACAGCGGCTTGTAAATAAGCATACAGATTGCCACTGCGATTAGTCCCTTTGCAACCGTAAATGGAAGATTAAAGCAGATCAGACACTGAAAAATATTTTTCATGGATGGTACAATTGCCTGATACATCTGTAAAATAGCTTCTTCCGCCATTCCTGCCTTATAATATACCGGATATACCACAAAAAAGTTAGAGATAATGCTGCCGGCCCCCATCACAACTGCTGCTATGACTCCGCTGACCAGTGCTGCCTTCTTCGTCTTTTTTCTCCGGTAAAGTCCACCGGCTACAGCAACAAAGATGGATCCCAGAATAAAATTCGATAATTCTCCCACAAACATACTGTTGGAAAATGCCAGATGCAGTACATTTTTAATCAGGCAGATCAAAATGCCGCATACCGGTCCTAATGCAAAACTTCCCAGAAGTGCCGGAAGGTCGGAAAAATCAAATTTAATAAAGGACGGAACGATTGGAATGGCAATTTCAAGATACATCAAAATAAATGCAACTGCCGACAGCATCGCAGTTACCGTAAGATAACGCACTCTGCTGTTTAATCCTCTGCTTTCTGTTACTGCTGTTTTTGTGTTCTGATTCATGATTTTCTCCTTTCAATACGGAAAGGAATTCCCCAGTCACTTTTTATTCGGTGTACCAGGTCGGGATGATGTGTACAAAGAAACCCCGGCAGATTCTACTGCCGGGGCTCACGGTAACAGGGACATGCCCTGTCTAATGCATCTCATCTCTTCTCTCATCCAGACTATACTGTCGGTACCGGAATCTCACCGGTTCGGCTGCCAAAGCAGTTCACGGACTATACCGTCGGTCGGGAATCTACAGTAATATTGCTTCTGTATCACCCTGCCCCGAAGAATTCCTGTTCATTTTACGTTACTATTGTATGCGTTTGGAGTGGGGATGTCAACTGTTTTTTGCGATATTTTCGGGCTTTTTGGCATTTTTTCTCGTTTTCCCTAGTCAAATAGTTCTTGATGTGTTTTTACATCATTTTACATAAATTGTCACCAAAAGTCACTAGATTTTTTATCGATACACCTCATTATAAAATTGGATGTGATTATGTTCTTCATAGCTGTAATAATCATAACCATCATTTGAACTCTCTACAGTAAGATCGTCGGACGTTAAAATTCTTAATCTATTATCGTCTCTGCTCAAGTATAATTGCCTAGGCACAACTGCTCTGGAGAAAATGCTGCACAACAAGCTATTATCACATTTATCAAAAGACAACGTACTGGCTTTAAGCATTTCTTCATGCGTTGTGACAGACAGATCAAACGCATAGCCACATTCCAAACAGACCAGTCTTGTAAATTCTCTTTGCGTTCTTCCGTTTCCTTCTCTAAATGGGTGAAGTGCATTTAAATCTCCATAGTTTTTCGCTAATGCCCTAACGAACTATTCTCTATTATTCATTGCGTCACTGCACTGACGAAAGAATTTCCCAAAAACAGAATCTGCATAACTATGAATACACGGCGTTGTACAAAACAAATTTCGTTTTCCAATTTCAACAGACCTAACTTCTCCGGCCCACTCGTATATATCTTGAAAAATATATTTATGAATTTTTCTTAAATGATCAAAATTAAAATCTCCCTTTATGGGATTATCCTGTAATTCTTTTAAGCGAATGTAGGTTAGTTTCTTTTCAGCTTCAAACAAATCCCTACTGTCTTGAATGTTTAATTTATTGACTAGGACATCTGAATTGGGATAACAATACACTTTATCTGGCATATTTTTTTATTACTTCCTGTCTAACTTCCTCTGAAGTCAATTCTCCATTGCCTACCGTTATCATTTTATCCAGGAAGCTACGGCTAAAATACATTCCCTCGATTGCCATTGTTGCCGTTACATTTTGTATTTTAAGAAGGTTCTCTTTTTCTACTTGATTCATAAGATTGCCACCTCCACATCAAATGCTTTCATATTTGAATTTTCAATTTATATTATAACCCAAATTCATTCATTTCTCAATCATTTCAGACTTACAAAAGAACAACAGGAAAAATGCCCTGAGGAAATCCCTGGGCATTTTTTATATATCAAATAAATCAGTATGTGTACGCTGAAACTCTTAATGCACTATTTTGTATACTGCTCGATCAGGCACTGGTGCATTTTATCTTTCTTATCATAGCTTATGCCAACCAGCAAGATATTTCCCATGTACTGTTCCAAAGATACCGGGTACTGTTTATCCTTAATCTGCTGCAGAGCAGTATTCGCATTTTGGTTCCATTTCAGTTCCACCAGAAGTGCAGGATAGTCTGCCCGGTATTCCGGCTTGGGAATGTAGACAAAATCGGCAAAACCTCTTCCTGTTGGGAGTTCTCTGACAGGTTTAAAATAATAGCGTATCGAACTCAGATAGGCAATGGTCAGCACACTGCTGAGTGAATTTTCATCATTGTACCGGATAGTGGACGCATATTCCGTATGAATCTTTTCTATCCCTGCAGCAACCTCTTCCGCTTCCATATCTAGCGTCGCATCCAGCAGTTCCTTTGACTGCAGCTCAAATTCAATCAGCTCATTCCACTCTTTATCCTGGGTAGCAGCCAGGAATTCCTGCCGGATTTCCTCATTGGGAATAAATGCAGTCTTTTTTTCCTGATCGTATGCCAGATACCCCAGATGAATCAGAAGCGTCAGTACATCGTCTCGCTTCTGAAAACTCACCATATCATTTTGGAACGTGTTTGTGTTAACTTCCACCACATTGCCGGAAATCATTTCAATGATAGCCGCTTTCAAACCGTCAAAATTCATATTGATAAATGGTCTGATGGACTCAAAGGTCCCTGTCTGTGACCAATAACTCTGGAAAGTTCCCCTTAGCATTACGCTGACAACTGCTTTGGGATTATAAATATGCCGACCTGACAGCCAGTATCCATCATACCAACGTACCACCTCGGAAAAGTTTCTACCATATTTCTCACTTAATTTTCTTACCTCTTCCTCAGTGAATCCCATATAAGGAGCCAATGCTCCTGCATCAAGCATGGTATATTCATCAAAGTTATTCAGAGTCGACTGGGTCTTCAGCTTTTTAACAGGCAGAATACCTGTCAGATACGCAAGGCTGATAAATCTGGTTGGTTCTGTTCCTTTAAACATCCCCCGAAGGAAATCAATGTACGTATCCTGTACCGCATGATTTGTTTCATCTCGAATAAGGACGTCCCACTCATCAATGATTACAATAAACTTATTTCCGTTCTTTGCATGAATTTGGGACATGGCACCGGGCAGGGAAACTGCTGTATCATCAAGTATCCCCGGATACTCCATCCTTAACTCTTCAATGATACTTTTCTCTATAAACGAAACTACATTTTCCGGTCCCCTGGCAGGGGTAAGGCACCACTGCACATCAAAATGAATCACATCGTGTTTGTTCAGTTGTGTACGGAAAGAATCCATGCTGCCAATTTTCAGTCCGGCAAACATATCCTCTGCATCACATCCCTTACTGTAATATGCAGCAAGCATATCTGCTGTAATTGATTTTCCAAAACGACGGGGACGGCTATTGCAAATAAAGGCCTGTTTTGTATTGATTACCCGATTGGTATAATCAATGAGTCCCGTTTTGTCCACATAAATTTCAGAGTTTAACGCAGTCTGAAATGCACTATTATCCGGATTCAAAAATCTTCCCATCCGTCAAACGCTCCCTCTCTTACATTGAACTGTCCATTTTAAAATCCTACCATAAATTTTCTTATTCATCATAATTATTATATTCCCATTCTTTCTCTTTTACAAGCAAAACGGACTCATCTGCATAAAGCAAAGAACTGCTATTTTTTCAACTTGATTTTACATGCTGCCTTTTTCCTACTTCCATCCTTTGCAGTTGCAGAAATCGTAACCGTATGTCCAATTCCAGCCTTTTTGACCTTAACTACACCTTTACTGCTTACTGTTGCATATTTGGTATTGCTCGACTTCCATGTTACCGCTTTATTCGTGGCATAAGAAGGAGACAGCTGTGCCTTCAGCGTTAGTGATTTGCCATATCGCAGCGTCGCACTCTTTTTGTTAAGCGTGACCTTCGTGGACAATGTCACAAATTTGGAGGCATCCTGGACTCCCCCTGTGATACATTTATCGGAAAGACTATTTACTTTCCGGACACTCTTTAAAAGCAGTTTCCTAAGTTCTGCTGCGGAAAGGGAAGGATTTGCAGCACCAAGGGTTGCTACAGCTCCGCTGACAACCGGTGCTGCCATAGATGTTCCGGAAAAATAAGCATATTCCCCAAACTCCTCCTCTGGCGGATTTGCTTTTGAAATTGCAATATCATCCAGATACCAGGTATTAACCATTCCGGTCATCTGCATGGAAATCTGCAGTCCCACAATCCTCATATAAGTTTTCCCATTAGAAAAAACAAAACGGGACTTTGCTGGGCTGCTGACCATATTTTCTCCCTCCCAGCAGATATCGCCATTCATTTTCACACCGGTTAGAAAAGAAACATAATAAGTCGCATTCTGATCCAGATTTAAATCGGTCACATCTACATAGATAGATCCGGCTATTTCACTTTCCTCAGAAGTCCAGTATTTATTTTTTTTAACATCCAGCTTTAAAAAACCATTTTTCCCATCACTCATCCGGGTAATCTGCACTGTATAATCTGTAGAAATTCCCAGGTCACTGGCGGTATAATAATCTTTCCACGTCTGATTCTGTGGCAGAATATTCTCTGTTGTGTCACTAAAGCGGTTAAAATATGCAGTCAGATTTTTTTGCCTGTCACTGTCATAGATTCCCGGAAGATACAGATTTTTATGATAGGTGGACAACATATCACTTCCCGGTGCAAAAATATCCACGGATTTTGCACCATAATCTGAATATCCGGCTGCCTGCTCCTTTTCATTAGATGCACCGACAATCACCGTATATTTGCTGTCTAAGCAATATGGTATTCCACTCTGGTTTATGGTTTTATCTCTGTTTACATGATCATTTCCCGCTGCAAATACAGAGAGGGCACCAAGTTTTCCCACTCTGTTAACAGCCTCCTCAATCATATTGCCGGAATCAGAATTTCCTCCCCAGGAACAGTTCACTGCCTTTATATTTACTCCTGCTTTCAACGCCTCATAAATATAATCATATGCCTCAATAATCGCTGCGTTTGTAATCTCATCATCACTGTCACTGATTATTTTAAGTGCCATGATCTTTGCATCTGAAACCCCGGTAATGCCAATTCCATTATCTGTCTGTGCTGCTGCAATCCCTGCCACGTGGGTTCCATGACCATTTTGATCCATTGGATCTGCATCGTCGTCGCCAAAATCATAGCCACAGGTTCCGGGTAGTTTATCCGGATACGGATTTTGCCACATACTTCCTGTAAGATCCGGATGATTATAATTGACACCGGTATCAATTACCGCAATTACAGGCGAACTTTTCCCTGTTACTTTCTGCCCCAGGAGATTAATTCCTGTGCTGGAAGCGCCCTCTCCATCCAGGTACCACTGTGCTTTCCGGTATGGATCCGCTGAACAAAGCTGTTGACACTGATTTGCGCTGACCCCATCTACGTAGAACTGTTCCAAAGCCAGTTCCATCAATTCTTCCGTCGTATATTGATCGGATGTCAGATGAACCAGAAACAGATTCTTCCCTGTCTGCTGATTTGTTCCAAAATCACTCACCGATTCTATGTTTACATTTTTATCAAACCGATAAGTGCCTTCCTGTGCCAGTGCTGTTGCCTTTGTTGCCTCCATGGAAACCAGTGCCTCGCCTTCCACATAGTTTCCTTCCTGCATGTCATCAACCGCTTCCGACAGCACTTCTTTCGTCTCCTCCTGCCGTACCTGGGCAGCCTGTATAATCTGCACCGACTGAGTCTGCAGACTTAAAACAAACGCTGCCGCAAGAATAACCGTTAAAATCTTCTGTTTCATCCTCTACCTCTCTATTTCCACTTTTGCTGCTTGTGATGCTTTTCTCTTTCTGTTATACTTACACCTGTATCGCATAACCAAAAGGATATTTACCGTTTATGAAAAACTTTCAGATATTAAGAACAGACAAAAAAATTGATCTCTGCTTTTACATAGCAGGCTGGGTGTGTATCGCACTGGCAGTCTTTTTTGCCATCGCTGTAAAATGCGGGCTGTTCCGGTTCCTGGATCCGGTTCCACCATGCTCTCTGCACACACTGACCGGTTACTACTGCCCGGGCTGCGGCGGGACACGTGCCGTGATTGCTCTTTTTCACGGGCATCCCCTCCGCTCTCTGTATTACCACCCGATTGTAATCTATACGGCCCTGGTGGGTGGCTGGTTTATGATTTCCCAGACAATAGAAAGAGCATCCCGTGGAAAAATTGCCATCGGGATGCACTACCGGGATCTCTATATGTGGATTGCGCTCCTGATCATCGTCTTAAACTGTCTCATCAAAAACCTTATCCTTGCCCTGACGGGAGTTGCCCTGCTGGGATAATTTCACATCTATCATTCTCTCTGATGCGGCAATTCTCCGATAACATCCATATAAAACACTGCCATGGTCTGTGACTGATATGGAAAAACCCAAAGTTCCCCGATTCCAAAGGAAAGCAGGGTAAGAAGCTGCATCCCCAGGAAACTGAAAAACATATAAACAAGTCTCCCTTTATTTCCTTTCATGATACCATGACTGATCTTATAAGCCTCACAGGTACGCATCTCATGATGATCCAAAACCAGATAGAATACCAGCGCATACCAAAGCTGCATCATGATTAGAAGAATCAGACTGATAATAATCGTAATTACCATAACGGCAATCGAAATCACCGACTGCTCCAACGTATACATAATCACAATTCCGATTCCCATCGGGATACAGCAGACTATGGTTGCTAAAAAAAACAGCAGCCCTGCAACTACATATCTGTCCGGATGATTCTTAAAGGGATAAAAAACCTGTCCGATACTTATTTCTTTATTACGTGCCATGGATAGGTGTACCTGCATTATTCCTGCCGAAAGCACAATAGAAATCAGTGTAATCAAAAAATCTGCCAGATAAAACATCACCGTCATCTGCAGGGGCTGGTGCTCCTTCTGAAGCATGGAAAATGGAAGCTCTGCTACCATAGGAATCAGGGATGCCACTAAGAATGCTCCCATCGGGACTTTGTAATTTCCGTTCAAATTCTCTCTTGCGATCCGTTTCAACTCTTTGCAAGCTCGTTTCATAATGTGTGTAACTCCTTTATGCAATCAAATCGACATTTGCTCCACGAAGCCGGATGGAGTCCGTGCTTTTAAGCTCTTTCTGATATGGATTGCTTTCATTTGTGTATTTAATCATGGTATTGGTGGTGCCCCCGGAGACATAACTTCTCCCACACTCCGGACAGACTGCAGTGTGGATGGATACCGTAGCTGAAACCACCTCTCCGTTTCCTTTTGCCGCTTTCGCATAGGCATTATTTACATGTTCATTCTCATGGGAGCGGACTGCCGCCCCGGCTGCCTGCGGAGAAATGTGAGCTGCCGTCTTAAAGGACACATTGCCCTCATTGGAGCCATCCTGGTACTTTCTGCGCTTACAGGTCTCACACTCTTCAGGAGAAGAGCGATGTCCGGCCTTCTTCTGCCTGTCCGGATCCACGCTCAACGCATCTTCCGTTTCTTTCCCATATATCTGATTCGTCAGACGGTAATCTTCATAACCTATTCCCTGATATGTGGTCCCTATTGTCATATGATTTCCTCCCTTCCCTTAAAATCGGTTCATGAAACCTATTTTGGCATAAGTTCCTGCATCAATTCATTATAATCCATGCCCTGCAAATCCGAATATGCTTTCAGGATACCCTCAATACTTCCGTATTGATGCAGCATAAGAAGAAATGTCAGGGTGTAAATCGTAATTGTAAGAACCAGTGCTAAAATTCCAAAAATCATACCCAGCTGTGCCCGTGAAGTGTAGGACATCATTCCGCCTCTGGAAAGGGAGGCAAAAATAATCGCAAGTGCCCCACAGGGAATCGACACATACAGGCAGGTACAACTTAAAATTGCCAGCACTCCAAGCACTAACGATGCGGTCTCCATGCCGGCGGAGCGTTTACCCGGATAAGGGTGATTTTGGCCTGACTGGTATGACTGTTCATACATATCCATATAAGATTCTCCTTTCCCTCTTTTAGGATTGCTTTTATTGTACCATTTCATTTATAATAGGGAAAGACAAAATTTACAGGAAAGGAAATTTTTAGTGTTTTTATGGATATTCATGCAAAGATTGCGGAGGAACTAAATATTCGCACCGGGCAGGTAGAAGCTGCCGTAAAACTGATTGACGAGGGATGCACGATTCCTTTTATAGCCAGATATCGAAAAGAAGCAACCGGCGCATTAAGTGACGAAGTTTTGCGAAATCTCTATGACCGGCTGGTATATTTAAGAAATCTTGAGGATAAGAAAAACACGGTTCTTACCTCTATTGAAGAACAGGGGAAGCTGACGGAGGAGCTTAAAGCACAGATTCTTGCAGCCGAAACCCAGGTAGCGGTTGACGATCTGTACCGCCCATACCGCCCGAAACGTCGTACCCGGGCTACCATTGCAAAGGAAAAGGGATTAGAGCCTCTGGCAAACCTGATACTTCTGCAGAAGATGAACAAATCCCCACTGGAAGAGGCACAAAACTATATTGATTCTGAAAAAGAGGTTTTAAGTGCTGAAGATGCCTTAAATGGCGCAAAGGATATTATAGCAGAAAATATTTCCGACAACGCCGACTACCGGAAACATATCCGGGACCTTACTATGAAGCATGGTCTTTTAATTTCCACTGCAAAGGACCCGGAGGCGGAATCAGTCTATGAAATGTATTACGATTTTTCGGAGGGTCTCTCCAAACTGGCCGGTCACCGCGTACTTGCCATAAACCGTGGAGAAAAGGAAAAATTTCTTACAGTCAAAATCGAGGCCCCAACCGATCAGATCATTGCCTGGCTTGCCAAAAAAATCATCACGGACCCGCAAAAATCCACAGCACCGGTGCTGAAGGAAGCCTTAGAGGATGCTTATGACCGCCTGATTGCCCCAGCCATAGAGCGGGAAATTCGAAACGATCTGTTTGAAAAGGCGGAGGATGGTGCTATCCGTGTCTTCGGGAAAAATTTAGAGCAGCTTTTAATGCAGCCGCCAATTGCCGGTCAGGTGGTTCTTGGCTGGGACCCTGCATTCCGTACCGGATGCAAGCTGGCTGTAGTAGATCCCACCGGCAAGGTTCTGGACACCACCGTCATTTATCCCACTGCCCCGCAGAACCGTGTGGATGAGGCAAAAACCGTCTTAAAAAAATTGATAACCAAGTATCATATCACCTTAATTTCTCTGGGAAATGGCACGGCTTCCAGAGAATCGGAACAGATTATTGTGGACCTTTTAAAGGAGATTCCGGAACCGGTGCAGTACATTATTGTAAATGAAGCCGGTGCCTCCGTATATTCTGCCAGCAAGCTGGCAACCGAGGAGTTTCCACAGTTTGATGTAGGGCAGCGAAGTGCCGCTTCCATGGCCCGCCGCCTGCAGGATCCTCTGGCAGAGCTTGTAAAAATCGATCCAAAGTCCATTGGTGTTGGGCAGTACCAGCACGATATGAACCAGAAAAAACTTTCGGAAGCTCTGGACGGAGTTGTAGAAGACTGCGTAAACCGGGTGGGTGTGGACTTAAACACCGCCTCCGCCTCCCTGTTGGAATATG
Organism: Agathobacter sp.; assembly: GCA_022772675.1. Lineage (GTDB taxonomy): Bacteria > Bacillota > Clostridia > Lachnospirales > Lachnospiraceae > Roseburia. The sequence continues at coordinate 16,458 of JALEZW010000030.1, forward strand.
TTTCCGGTGTCAGCAAAACTATAGCCAGAAATATCGTGACTTACCGGGAAGAAAATGGAAGCTTTGTCTCCCGATCCCAGCTCCTTAAAGTTGCCAAACTTGGACCGAAGGCTTACGAGCAGTGTGCAGGATTTATGCGGATCAGTGGCGGGAAAAATCCCTTAGATGCCACCGGCGTCCACCCGGAGTCCTATGATGCTACAAAGAGACTGCTGGAAAAGCTGGATTATACCATGGAGGATGTGACAAACCGCACTGTTGCAGGGATTTCCAAAAAAATACGGGATTATAAAAAACTTGCAGAAGAATTGGAGATCGGCGAACTGACACTGCGGGATATTGTAAAAGAACTGGAGACCCCGGCAAGGGATCCAAGAGATGACATGTCAAAACCTATTTTGCGCAGTGATGTCCTGGAAATTAAGGATCTTACCCCCGGAATGGTATTAAAGGGAACGGTAAGAAATGTGATTGATTTCGGTGCATTTGTTGATATCGGTGTCCATCAGGACGGACTGGTTCACATCTCCCAGATGTGCGACCACTATATCAAGCATCCGCTGGAGGTTGTCAGTGTGGGCGACATTGTGGAAGTAAAGGTTCTCAGCGTAGATGTGAAAAAACAGAGGATTCAGTTGACCATGAAACTGTAGCATATATGGAGAGGTGGCTCTATTCGAGCCACCTTACGAATTAGATAATCAGCTTCTTACATGTTATATGGAGTTCTGAATAATTATTTTGATGATTTATTTACCATCAATCATGTCGTTAAATGCTTTACGAATGTCATTATTGTGGTCACTGATAATTAAAACTGCATACTGTCCCTTCGTAAAAATCAAACCATCGTCCACACGCACCACTTCCTCCGGCTTATACTGTTCTAAAAGCTTGTGCCTGTCGTTCTGATGGGCCGTAAGGCTCTCCTTTGCTTCCTGCACATCAGCCGGATTCTTTACAGCAATGACTGCTATTTCATCCGCCGTACCTTCCTTTGCATAACTGACAAAGTAACTGTCCACCTTTTTATAATCCATATCAGAAATATAGGAAAAATTTTCTTCCGCTTTCTTCTCTGCACTGCTTGCGTTAAGCATTTCCGGATGATCTGTGTCTGCAGCCTCCATTGCCATACGCAATTCGTACATACTTACCGTTTTTCCCGCCTGTGCTCCCGCCCCGCAGCCTGTGCACAGAATAAGCGCTGCGGCTATAAGTACCGTAGAAATTACCTTTTTCATTTATTATATCTCCATCAAAACCTTCATAATACTATGATAAGATACAGGGGACAAAAGATCATAATCCGTTCCTGCTCAGGATAAGAATTATAACTTGTTGACCCCCACACACATGAGTACTGTCGTCAATCTTTGATTGATGACCCATGGATTTTCCTTGGAAAATCAACAGATTGCGAATGTGTATAGAATAGCTTCGTTGCGCTGCAAGTCTACGCTCCCCTCCGGTCGGCGCAAAGCAATTCTACATACTATTCGCCTGAGCCTGACGAATCTTTCTCCGTGACAGTCTCATTTCCCTCACCTATCTTCTCTTTTTCACCTGTCATACCCATTCCATTTGAATCCACAGGCTTTAAACCATCAAAAGCTTTCTGTACCAGTTTGTCAACCTTTTCCTGCTGCTTTTCCGTAAGTCCCTCTGAACCATTTGTGGTATTGTACTGACCAATCGCTACATTAAACAGATATTTTCCATTATCCGGATCTTTCACCCAATTATAACTTCCAACGCTGTACGGCATATTCTCATAAGTCTGAGACATCAGAATATTGTCAATGGAAGAAGCAATGGCTGTTGCAATTTGTGCATCCTCATCTTTGATATCCTGTTTAAATCCCACCATAACACATCCGAGCTTTTCATCCATTGCCTCGCGAAGTGCTTTTGCAAGGTCATAAACAGTGTCAACCGTCTTCTTATTCCGGTAAGCCATGTTGTACTTAAGAGAATCTGCAGCGGGGAAATAATCATGATCCCACTGCTGTTCCTGGCCAAACATATTATCCGTCAGATTAAAGTGTGCATAATTGCCGGTTCCTGCGTCAGAATAAATATCGGTAATATACCAGTCTCCATCCAGCTTCACAAGATCCCAGCTGTGATATTTATCTGTATTGTGCTCAACCATACAGTCAATTCCCATCATCTGCATGAACATACGGAAGGTGGTTGCGTAACCGACACATACTGCATTGTGGTATTTCAGCACACCATAAGGATTGTCACAATCCTCCTGGGTATTCGGGATAACCGTCAACGCTCCCTGATCCTGCTGCAGTGAGGAAGTCATCCAGTCATATACCGCTTTCTCTTTATCAAAGTCAGACATATCATCCTTAATTTTCATTTCTTTAAGGGCAGACTTTGCCAGGTCGAGAGTTTCTTTCTCTTTATCGGAAAGCTTTGAGGTATCTCCGGATATATAGGCATCGGAAATGTTGGTTGTAGGTTTTATCTCATAGTTTTCCGCAATCTTGACATAATCCTCTGTCGTCTCAGGATTTTTTTCTTTCTCCACCTTTGCTATGTAAGATTTTAACGTCACAAGATTAAACACAGATACAGTTGTGCTTCCTGCCACTCCTGCAATCAGCACAGCAGCCACAACAGCTTTCCATGCTCCTCTCTTCTTCTTGGGCGCCGGTGCCTCCGGAACCTCTTTTACAGTTTCATAAGTTTCCATATGATTCGTCCTTTCTTTTTTCATGATTGTTTTTACATCTGATATGATTATAACAGTTATTTGACAAAAAGTACGAATCTTTAAAAAAACTTAAATAATCCTTAAGGATTAGAAATTGTCCTCTTCAATATGTTCCCGTCCCTGTGCGATAATACTGCGTACATGATCGTCGGCCAAAGAATAAAAAACGGATTTCCCCTCTCTGCGGCTTTTTACCAGCTTATTCTGCTTTAAAATACGAAGCTGATGGGAAATCGCGGACTGGGTCATGTGAAGGGCAGCTGCCAGGTCGCATACACATACCTCCGCCTCAAACAAAACAAACAGAATCCGGATTCGCGTGGAATCCCCAAATACCTTAAAGAGCTCCGCCAGATCATAAAGTTCCGTCTCCTCCGGCATCATCTCATTTACAATTTTAAGCAGTTCCTCATGAACCACTACTTCACTGCAGCAATCATCCTGCGTATTTTGATTTTTCATGGCTCCTCCTTTACAGTTTTTTCACAAACAGTGCCCGGATTGCATTGAGTACTGCAATCACCATCACGCCCACATCCGCAAAAATTGCCATCCACATATTTGCGATGCCAAACATGCCAAGAATCAGACAGATAAATTTGATGCCAATTGCAAAATAAATATTCTCATAGACGATCCTCATGCATTTTTCTGCAATCCGCACCGCTTTTGCAATTTTAAGAGGATCATCATCCATCAAAACAACATCTGCAGCTTCAATCGCCGCATCCGATCCCAATGCTCCCATGGCAATCCCGATATCCGCCCGGGAAAGCACCGGCGCATCGTTAATTCCATCCCCAACAAATGCAACCACTGATTTAGGGCTTTTTTCTTCCAGAAGTTTTTCCACCTCTGCCACCTTATCACCAGGTAGCAGCCTGCTGTGTACTTCCGTAATTCCAACTTCTGCCGCAACCTGGTTGGCCACGGACTTTTCATCTCCTGTCAGCATCACAAGTCTGTGGATTCCAGCTTTTTTTAATGCTTCCATAGCCGCAGCGGCATGAGGCTTCACCACGTCGGAAATCAAAATATGTCCCGCATAATTTCCATCCACCGCAATATGGACGATTGTTCCTGTGCAGCTGCAGCTTCTGTAAGAAATCCCCAATTTGTTCATGAGTTTGTCGTTTCCGGCAGCAATTTTATGACCGTCAACAACTGCCACAACACCGTGACCGCTGATTTCCTCTACCTCTGTCACCCGGCTCATATCCAGCTTTTTCCCGTATGCTTTCTGCAAACTGATACTGATGGGATGTGTGCTGTGGGATTCCGCCAGTGTAGCGTATTCCAAAAGTTTTTCCTCTTTTTCGGAGTACAGGGGATGCCCAGACACAGCCGGACAGCTGGCAGAATCGCAGTTCTCTCCGTGAATCCCGCAGACTTCAAAAACACCCTGGGTAATGGTCCCGGTCTTATCAAACACAACCGTCCCTGTCTTAGACAGTGCCTCTAAATAATTAGAGCCCTTGACCAGTACTCCCTGGGCACCGGCACCACCGATTCCCGCAAAAAAGCTTAAAGGAATGCTGATTACCAAAGCACATGGACAGCTGATTACCAGGAATGTCAGTGCACGGTAAATCCAATCCCCCCAGTTGCCGGGAGCTCCAAAAATCAAGATCCGCACCAAAGGGGGCAGAAATGCCAGAATCAGCGCTCCATAGCAGACAGCCGGTGTGTAATAACGGGCAAATCTCGAAATAAAATTTTCTGATTTTGATTTTCTGGAGCTTGCATTTTCCACCAGATCCAGAATTTTTGAGACAGTGGATTCCCCAAAGTCACGGGTAGTGCGAATCTTTAAAAGTCCGGACAGATTAATACAGCCGCTTATGATTTCCTCGCCCTCAGCTGCCTCACGGGGAACACTTTCCCCTGTCAGTGCGCTGGTGTTTAATGTGGAATGTCCCTCTATGATCACCCCGTCAATGGGCACCTTTTCTCCCGGCTGTACTACTATGACCGTACCGGGTTTCACCTCATCCGGGTCCACTTTTACCAGCTGCCCGTCTTTTTCCACATTTGCGTAATCCGGACGGATATCCATAAGGGCACTGATATTCCTCCGGCTTTTCCCTACTGCGTAGCTCTGAAACAGTTCCCCGATCTGGTAGAACAGCATAACGGCAACGCCCTCCCGGTACTCTCCCAGCGCAACAGCACCCAGAGTTGCAACCGCCATCAGGAAATTTTCATCAAATACCTGCCGGTTCCTAATCCCCTTCCACGCTTTCCGCAGAATGTCGTAACCAATAACCAGATAGGGAATCAGATACAGCAGAAGCTCTGCAGGCCACGGCATCTTAAAGCTTTCTGACAATACCGAAACTCCAATCAGAAATAACGTTGCAATAATGATACGGACCAGTACCTTTTTTTGTTTTTTATTCATAACGGACTCCTCTCCACCGACCTGAAACGTTAGTGCAAATGAAATGATTAACTGCTCAATTTGTAACAAATCAGGTGTCTATTCAGTTCACCATCCGGGAATTACAGAAAAATCTCACAGTCATCCTCAACTTTCTTACAATTCTTCTTCACTTCTTTCATCACGGCTTTTACATCTGCGCCATCTTCAAATTCCACATTCATCTTTAATGTCATAAAATTGACTGTTGCATCCTTAACTCCGGCTGTTTTCTTAGCTGCATCTTCCATCTTATTGGCACAGTTTGCACAGTCCACTTCAATTTCATATGTTTTCTTCATATCCTTTCCTCCATCTTAAATATTCCATGTTTTTATATGAATAATTGTTCATATGTTTAAATATATTATAACAGATATCTTTCTGTTGTCAATCTTTTATGTAAAAACAAACCGGTGTATATGCCCTTTCCTGCAGAAATCTGCGGGAAAACATACACGCCGGTCTGTTTAACTGATTTTTTCGATTTTATGCCATTCCGTTCACTGTCTTATATTTATAGAGCATCTCCGCATGGTTCTGCTCCTCAATCTGGATATCCGCAAGAAGTTTGCGCACACCGGTATCTCCGAATACAAAGACATTGCTGTTGTATTCTCCTGATACCATCTTTTCCGTACCGATACAGTCTGTTGCCAGAAAGCAGTCGTTTTTCTTATCCTCGGAATTGGTAAGGGAGTCATAGGCAGCCTTCGGCTCATATTTTGCACCATCCCTGTCATTGCAGTTGCAGGAAGGAACGGTTCCGCTTAACACCTGTCCTAAGGACTCATAGTGCTTCTGCTCTTCTTTCTCCAGTCTACCGAACAAATCACGAAGCACCGGATCCTTTGCCTCCTGACCGTAACGCTTATACTTCTCCATGCAGGACTGCTCCTGTGTGCGGAGATCTTCGATTGTTGTCTGTTCCTTTTCTGTTAAAACCATAATTGCACCTCTTTCATTGAAAATTTCCTACCTTAGTATGTCTGAATCATCGGTAATTATGCGAAACTTTATGTAATATTTAAGAGGTTTTGTTATTTACATTACTGCTTTTCTTGACGGACATGCTCTAAAATTTTGTCATACTGTATGTACATCTTCTGGGTTTCATTTTCCAGAAGATAGTAATGCATGATATATGGTATTAAAAGTAAAAGAAATAAAAGGGTAAGAGCTAAAAGTACAGGAGAAGCCAACACCAGACCTGCAATCACAACTGCCATGGTTAAAACCGCAAATGCCAGCGTAACCATAAGGTGAACCAGCCTCTCATGCTGGAAAAATCCAATCTGCACCAGATGCTCTGAAAGGACATCCTCCCAGTCGGTATCAGGAGCATTCTTTTCCAGAAGTGTATCGATTCGTTTCCGGTAATTCAAAATCCTTTTTCTCATATGTGTTCCTTCTTTACTTTAAAACCTCTTTGAGCCTGGCATCGGTGCGAAGCACCTCTTTCGCCTTTTCTCTGTACTGTTCTTCATGGAGGTACGTATAGCGAAAGGGTTTGATGGAGGGTGCAATGTCAATTGCCCGCTCATAATCCTCCCGTTTCATCCCAAGGGTCCCCACATAATCCCAGAAGCCGGTCTGTGTAAAAATCGTATCCACTCTGCGGTAACGGTGATCCTGTACCACACTCATGAGATACGTTGCAATGCCCACCTGAATCCCATGCAGCTGTGGATGTTCTGACATCTTGTCCAGTGCATGGGAAATCAGATGTTCACTGCCGCTTGTGGGGGCACTGCTTCCTGCAATTTCATTGGCAATTCCGCTCATGGCAAGAGAATCCAGAAGTTCCTTTAGAAAAAGTTCATCATGAATGGAGGTAAACGGAGTCCGGACAAAGCTGTTGACCGCCTTTTTTGCAATCATCACTGCAAAATCGTTGACTTTTCCACATCCATGCTCCTCCTCAAAAATCCAGTCATAGAGGGCAGTAATCTTGGAAACCATATCTCCAATACCGGAATAGAGGAATTTCTCCGGTGCACTGCGGATAATCTTCGTATCCACCACAATTCCGTATGCCAGACAGGCCGGAACGGATTTTCTCCTTCCTTCCACCAGAAGGGATGCACTTGCACTGGAAAACCCATCGCTGGAGGCAGAGGTAGGAATACTGATAAAGGGAAGACCTCTTAAAAATCCGCAATACTTTGCCCCATCGATTACTTTTCCACCACCGATTCCGATAACTGCCTGTGTTTTCGCAGACATGGAAAAAGCAAGGCTGCTTAAATCCTCCAGTCTCACCGTATCCAGTTCCTGATATTCTAATACCTCAATTTCTGCATCATGCAGGGAGTCCAGTACCAGAGAACCGAACATATCGATAAGCCCGTTGCCGAAAAAAACCACAACTTTCTGAAATCCTAACTCTTTTAAATAAATTCCTAAATGATCCAAAACCCCTGCTCCGATTTTAAGCAGAGCCGGAATTGCAATGTGCTTTCCTTCCATATCGTCAAATCTCCTCATATTCTACTAAATTCACTGCCGGTCAAATATGAAAACATTTCTGGATATCCTTATTTCTTCCTAAAACCAGCATGGCGTCGTTTTCCCTGAACCCGGTCTCCGGTGTAATGGTCAGATCAAGCTTTCCGTCTCTCTTTATCGCCATAATATTGATGTTGTATTTCTTACGGATGTTGATTTCCCCTACCGTTCTGCCCAGCCAGGATTTTGGAATCTCCACCTCAAAGATTGCAAATTCATTATCCAGCTCAATATAATCAAAGATATGGTCCGAAGTATAGCGGATTGCGGTCCAGGCTGCCAGCTGTTTCTCCGGATAAACAATCTCATCTGCTCCGTTTCGCAGCAGGAACTTAGCCTGCACATCCCTCGCTGCCCTTGATACAACAAGCTTTGCCCCCAATTCCTTTAAAAGGGATGTGGTCTCAAGAGAACCCTGAAAATCATTTCCAATTGCCACAAAGCAGACATCATAGTTTCTAATGCCAAGAGAACGTAAAAATGCTTCATTCATACTGTCCCCAATCTGTGCATTGGTAACATAGGGCAGAACTTCCGCAACGCGGTCCTCTCTCTTATCTATTGCCATAACCTCATGATTTAATTCATGCAGCTTTAAGGCAATGTGCTTTCCAAATCGTCCCAGTCCAATCAGTAAAATTGACTTCATCTCTGTATTCATCCTTTCTAAAACTGAAAATCCTAGCCTACCGTAATTTTTTCCTCCGGAAGCTTTGACAGAACCTGTTCTTTGTCCGAATAAGCAGCAAAGATAATGGTAAGTCCTCCTACACGCCCGAAAAACATAAGCAGAATCAATATAATCCTTGAAAGATTTCCAAGCCCCGGTGTCACTCCCAGTGTCAGTCCTACCGTACCAATGGCAGACGCCGTCTCAAACAGGCACTCCATCATGGGAATTTTCTCTACGCAGCTGATAACAATTCCTCCTGCAAGAAACAGGGTCAGATACATCATAAGAATTGCCATAGCATATCGGATCGTACCCTCTTCCACTCTTCTTCCCAGACATTCCGTATCTTTTTTTCTACGGAACACCGCAAACATTGTCAGCAAAAAGACAGCAACCGTGGTGGTCTTCATACCACCGGCAGTCGATCCCGGTGAACCTCCTGTCAGCATCAGGATAATCATAATGGCCTTTCCTGCATCTGTAAACTTCGACAGGTCAACCGTATTAAAGCCTGCAGTTCTCGGTGTCACCGCCTGAAACAGCGCAGATAAAACTCTCTCGCCCAAAGGCAGATTCCATTCCGGTCTTCCAAACTCATAAAAAAAGTAAAACAGAAACGGCAGCAGGATTAAAATCACTGTTGTAATTAAAATGATTTTACTCTGTAAGCGGTAGCGTTTAAAATGAAACCGGTTTTGTTTGATATCCTCCCAGGTCAGAAATCCGATTCCTCCGATAATGATAAGTACCATCACAACCAGGTTGAGCAGCCCGTTTGCGGCAAATGCTGTAAGAGAGGAATAATGCTCCCGTACTCCCATCAGATCAAATCCCGCATTGCAGAATGCTGAAATGGAGTGAAAAACGGAATACCAGATTCCTTTTAACAGACCAAACTCCCCGCCGAATACCGGAAGCATCAGAATTGCTCCCACCAGTTCAATCAAAAAAGTTGCCTTTAAAATAAAACTCGTAAGCCGCACGATTCCGCCCACACTGGGGGCTGCAATTGCCTCCTGCATAGTACTCCTCTGCATCAGACCTATTTTTCTTCCGGAGATAACGGCAAGGGCCACGGCAATGGTTACAACTCCCATTCCGCCAATCTGAATCAACAGTAATATCACAGCCTGTCCGAAATCTGACCAGTAGGTTGCCGTGTCATGCACCACCAGCCCCGTCACGCAGGTAGCAGAGGTGGAAGTAAATAAAGCCTCTAAAAACGGTGTCGCCCTGCCACTCTTTGTAGAAAACGGAAGCATCAAAAGGAAACTTCCTATTAAAATCACAAGTATAAAACCCAGTATAATAAGCTGGAAAGACGACAGTTTTCTCTTTCCCAAATGTTGTTTTTTCATTTTTGTCCCCGTTCTTTATCTCAATAGTCCACAAAAAGACCATTCATATCCTAACAAAGTATAAAGTTTTCTCTTCCAAATATCAAGTCTTGTTTTCTAAATATAAATATCATACACTACATATAGCTACTGTACAAAGAAAAATAAGGAAACCTGATTTATGAATAAAAAAAATCTCGCTATGGAAGTCATAGCACGCTTAAAAAAAGCCTATCCGGATGCCGGATGCACTTTAGATTACAACGAAGCCTGGAAGCTTTTAGTCAGTGTACGGCTCGCTGCCCAGTGTACAGATGCCAGGGTCAACACCGTGGTTCCGAAGCTTTACGAAAAATTCCCGGACGTCAATGCACTTGCCGATGCTCCGGTGGAGGAAATTGAAGAAATCATCCATCCCTGCGGTTTCTGGCGGAGCAAGGCCAAAGACATCAGTGCCTGTATGAAAATGCTGCGTGACAAATATGACGGTCAGGTCCCGGAGGATTTTGATGCCCTTCTTTCCCTGCCGGGCGTGGGACGGAAAAGTGCCAATCTGATCATGGGCGATGTCTTCGGCAAACCCGCCATTGTCACCGATACCCACTGTATCAGACTCTGCAACCGGATTGGTCTCGTAGACCAGATCCGGGAACCCAAAAAAGTAGAAATGGCATTATGGAAAATTGTACCTCCCCAGGAAGGAAATGATCTCTGCCACCGGTTTGTTCTCCACGGACGTGAAGTCTGTACTGCCCGCACTTCGCCCCACTGCGAAAACTGCTGCCTTGCGGAAATCTGTGGAAAAAACCTGTAAGATTATCTTATTCAGTCACCATTTACAAACTGAAAAATATTATACTGTCCATATTCCGTGGTATAGACATAATCCGGCAGGTGAATACTTGTCTTTTCCTCCACAGACCACTTATAGGGATAAATTTTCTCATAATCACTGACAAAACTTTTCGGCACAATCACCATATAATTATTCGTTTTCTTCTGATATGCCGACCAAAGCTCATTTTCAATCTCCTCCCCGGAATTGCAGACATGACCTATCAGTGAGATAAAGGCATTATTATCTGCAATACACGCAGGGTATTCCCCCGCATCCCACCAATGATTCCGGGAAATGACAGAATCCGGCACCAGAAAATAATTATAGCTGATCATTCCCTTTCTGTCCGGAACCGGATCATCAAATGTCACGTCCACATGATACCAGCAATTATCCAGACAGACAATATTCCAGGCATGATTTTCCGTATCCTCCTCATCATTCCCTTTCTGCCCTGCGGAATTGTCCGCTTTGTCCGCTTTTCCCGCTCCCTCAATATTTTCCATTTCCTCCTGTTCTCCTGCCGTACCTACCATAACCTTGCAGGGAATATCCAGCTCATCCATAAAAGCCTTAAAAGCCGCAGCATATCCCTCACACACTGCGATATGATTTACCAGTACACCTCTGGGGGTAAAGGATTCACTGGGGATGGTATCCTTCCGGTAATTCTCATAGTCATAGGCACAGTTTAAAACAATGTAATCGTGGATTACCTTTACTTTCTGTGCATCGGACATGTCTGCCGTGATACTCTTTGCAATTACGTCCTGCACTGCCTGTTTCACTTCCTTGTCTGCGGACGCAGCATGATCCACGTTCCAGATCAGATCATCCGGATCATAATCTCCCGTCTCACTGCTGCCGTATTTATGCCATGAAAAGGCTGCGGCACACAGACATATACACAGTATGAACATTAACGTCTTTGCGCCGGAATGTTGATTTCTTCCCATTTTTATTCCTTTCATAACCAAAAAAGAGAGAAATAACAACTTTGTGCTATATTCTCTCTTCTACCTGCTGTTTTCAATCCTGCACTGATAAATTATATCCCCAAAATATCCATAGCAGCAATATTCATACCTGCTTCATTCAAATCCAAATCTCCGAAGGCATTCTCCCCTACCAGAGAAACATAATCTCCCAGCAAAATATTCTCCAGGTATTCGCAGTCCGCAAAAGCATTTTCCGCAATACGGGTCACCCTGTATGTTTTTCCTCTATAAGTAACCGTTGTGGGAACATCCAGACTGTCCGCCTGTGTATTCACCATTCCGGTAACCTGAACCGTATCCTTTCCGCTTCCGGAATCAATTACCTGATATTTCAGGTTGTCTGCAGTAAAACTGTCTCTGTCTATGTACCAGACCGCTCTCGCTCTTTCCATTTTTACTCCATAAGCACTGCTCAAAGGCACTCTGCCTTTCCGGACACAATTTGCAGGATCGGCACAGTAAAATCTCCCATCCGTGTAATCCGTAAGCAATACCGCATGGGGAACCGTTTTATCATACAGCACAATTCCCTCCGGATGCTGGGACAATAATGTCTTTAACCGGTTCTTGTTGGCACTTCCTCCCGGCAGTGAACCGTGTTTTACTGACATCCCCCCATAGGTAAAATTCCACTTAAGTCCCCCTGCCCATGCAGTCTTTCGAACAGTGGACTCCTTAATATCAGACCAGTTCTCATTTCCGTCATAGATAGCAGCCCGACGCAGCATCATTGCCGCAGAGCTTAAGGTACAGGTCCCCCTCTGGTTCTGTTTCTGATAAACTTCCGGTCTGTCAACGCTTCCGGTTTCTGCTGCCTGTACCGATACCGGAAGCATCAATGTCAAAATCATACTGACTGTTGCTAACAAACTCACCCATTTTCTTTTCTTCTGCATAAAATACCCCATTTTGTAAATGTTACAATTTTTTATCGAAAATCTTGACCTTTTTCCTTGTGACCGGTTTATTATAACACATTTAATTTGGAATTTGTTAACTTTTTTAAAATTTTATTAAGATTTTTTTACGTTTTTACTCAATGCCACAACATTTTCGACATGACGGGTGAAGGGAAACATATCATATGGCGTACACTCCGTCATCCGGTATCCGTGCCCCGTCAGATATTTAAGGTCCCGGGCAAGTGTATCCGGTCCGCAGGAAACATACACAATCCTTTTCGGGGAAAGTTTTATAATCGAGGACAGAAAAGCCTCATCACTTCCGGTACGGGGCGGATCCATGATAACCACATCTGCCTTCTCCCCTTTTTCTGCCATATTTACCATGAACTCACCGGCATCCCCGTGATAAAACCGGATATTATGGATATCGTTTCTCTTTGCATTTGTGATGGCATCCTTTATGGCATCCTGGTTTAACTCCACTCCCATCACGTTCTTCGCAAAGCGGCTTGCAATCAGTCCAATGGTACCGGTTCCACAATAGGCATCGATTACCGTTTCTTTTCCGGTCAGCCCGGCACAGGCAATGGCTTTTTGATAAAGCAGTTCGGTCTGCTCCGGATTCACCTGATAAAAAGATGATGGGGAAATGCGAAAGGTGCACCCACACAGTTTGTCCTCTATATATCCCTTTCCGTATACCGTAATATTACGGTCTCCCAGCACCATGCTGGTACGCCTGTCATTTACATTGATCACGACGGTACTGATTTCGGGATGGTTTTTGCGAAGGGCTTTCACAAAATTATTTTTTGAGGGCAGAATCGGGGAGGCAAGCACTAATACCACCATAATCTGACCGCTGTGATACCCTTTCCGCACAAGCACATGCCGGAGCAGACCGTAACCGGTGTCCTCATCATAAGTTTTGATCCGGAAGGAACGGAGCAGATTTTTGATATCCCTGATAATGGCATCCGCCTCTTCGTTTTCAATCAGACATTTCTCAATATCCACCACATCATGAGAATTCTTCTCATACACCCCCGCAACAACCTGCCCCTTTCGCGTACAGTCAAATGCCGCCTGTACCTTATGCCGGTAATGCAGTGGGTCCTTCATTCCCACAATAGGATTCACCTTACCAAAGGGCTTCATGAGTTTTTTCATATATGCCTGTTTTTTCGCCAGCTGCTCCTCGTAGGGGACTCCCTGATAATCACAGCCGCCGCATTTTTTGGCGTATGGACATGTCTTACTGTTTTCCTGTTTGTTCTGCATAATCTCTCCCTGATATTTTCATTATTTGCTCATGCATTGCATGAAGCTATTGGTGCGATACTGATTATACATCATATTCTGCAGAAATTCATCTTAAAATCCATATATCCCCCAAATGTAGAAGGAGCACCGCTGCATAGACCAGTTTGTGCAGTGGTGCCCCCTGTTAGATGATATGGAGGCTGCCCCTCATTTTATCTATTTGACTTTTACCATTACGTTAAGTACCTTTGTTTTTCCGTTTTTCAGTGTAACCGTAACTGTAATTGATGCATTTCCGGACTTTTGGGCTGTAATCTTACCGGATTGGCTAACAGTTGCCACGGACTGCTTAGCAGAGGTATAGGTGATCTTTCCATTCTGGTTTTCCACAAAGCACAGTCCCTCCGGGGAGACATCTCCCTGTATCTCACTTGCAAACTCACGGCTGTTGATGTAGTTGACAAACTCTGCCTTGGCAGGATCCGTGATATCGTAGACCATAATGCCGCCGATTCGCTCAATGGCGATAAAGGCATAGGTCTTTCCGTTTACTGTGCCGATGGTCACATTCTCCGGCTCCGGCCCCTTTTTGCCGCTTCTGTCGTCCTTATCAATGTTATCATTAGAGCAGTTGAAATGGTCCGGAATGTACTCTGCGGTAATGCGCTCGAAATCATCTTTGCTGTCGTAAACCTCATTAAGACCGTCAGCATTCACCTCAAATATGGTGAAACTTCTGCCACCGTAGAGAACCTTTTCATTTTCTTTATCATTCGGAAGTCCGGCGCATTTTTCCGGATCCAGAAAGGTAATCTTTTTGCCGGTTATAGTTGCATCTTTTGTCTCGTTAGAATATTCATTTGGCGTCTTTTCTGCCCAAACTCTGGAATCCCCCTCGTTTGCCGTTACCAGATAGGTTTTTCCGGCATTCTCATAGAGAGCAATTCCATCGGGCATTCTGGCACCCACGATGTCTGCATAGATTTTCGCCTCATATTGCGTATCTTTGCTATTTTTGTCTACAGGTACCTGACTGTAATCTTCAAAGCCCACGGAGTAAATCCCGGTGAACTTCTTTTCTGCAATGTTAAGAACCGCTACGGCATTTGCCTCCTGAAGGGAGACGTAGGCGGTTTTGTCATCGGAGGATACGGCGATATATTCCGGCTCCAGATCCGCTTCCGGTGAAAGGATTTCTCCGTTCACTTTGCCGATCAGGATGTTTTTCGCGGTCAGTTCCTCTGCGGTAAATCCGTTAAAATACACCTGCTGTGAGGTTTTCCCGGTAAGACTGATGACGGAGACACTTCCCTTCGGATCCTGGGTATCCGTTCCAAAGCCATTTCTCGGTTCTCCCTCATCCGCAGATAAAATCGTATCATTATTTGCAAAGGTCACCATATCCGGCTGTACCCCGACGGTGAAATACTGTGGATTCTCCAGAGAGCCATCGTCTTTGCAGTCAAACACTGCCACGATACCTGCAGTTGCGTAGTCTGCATGCTGCACAGCTGCCGCAAGCTTCGTTCCGTCTGGAGAAATATCGCTCTCTGCCTTATCAGCCTCTGGGAGATCATAAGTTAACTTTGTCTCGTCTATCGAATTTTCCTGAAGTGTAATCAGGTAAGATTGTTTGGAGCCAATTACTGTTTCCCCGGTAAAATCAATTGTTTTATCAATCACGTTGTCCGACTGATTGTCCAGCTCAAGCTGATACCCCTCCAGCGAAACATTCTCCTTCGTGGGATTATAAAGCTCAATAAAACTTTTAGCAATTGGTGCATCTGAATTAGTTCCCCTGCCATACACCTGATTGATAATCAGATGATCTACTACTGCCTCATCCAGCCCATCCTGCCCTGCCTGCGCCTCAGCGGTAACCGGAATTCCTGCTGCTGCAAGGGCTGCCGCCATCAAAACGGCTGTCTTACGTGTCCATTTGTTGTATTTTTTCATACTGCTCTCCTTTACAATGATTTTGCTACCATCATAGTAAAGGATTGTAAAATCCACTATACCCTCTTTGTAAATTTGCCGTAATTGCAGATTTTTACTACAATCAACAATACATTGACAAGTCATCCCCATAAACATATAGTTAATATTAAGAGAAAACAATAAGACGGATACAACAGGAGATACAGCATCTGCCTGATTAAAACAGTTATTAAATAAGGAGATATGCATTGCTATGACAAGAAGAGAACGTGAGGTAACAGACCCAAAGGAAATTATCAGGATTTTAGACAAGTGTAAAGTTGTACATATAGGGCTTGTGGATAAAGACCAGCCATACATCGTGCCAATGAATTACGGCTATGAGATGGAAAAGGAGCGATTGACCCTCTATCTCCACGGTGCCGCACAGGGCTACAAACTGGATGTGATGCGTGCAAATCCCAAGGTCTGCTTCGAAATGGAATGCGATGTTGCCCCATTCGAGGGAGAGGTGGCATGCCAGTACGGCACCAGCTACTCCTCCATCATCGGAAGGGGTACTGCTGAAATTGTGGATGATGCAGAGGAAAAAAAGCATGCACTATCCATTCTCATGAAAACACAGACCGGAAAGGATTTCACCTTTGATAACAGGATGGTTTCCATCGTCAGTGTCATTAAGATTCATGTGACAGAGTATACTGCAAAATGCCGCCCGCTGCCGGAAGGACTTCGACGCTTATAAAGCAAATTTCCCAGATCCAGGTCCTTAAGCTCCACAGAACACCAGGTCTTATATCGTCAAAGAGCACCTCATTTTCTTACTTTAACGACAAAGCCGGTTACCACAAGAACAACTGCATACAGATTCAGCCCTAAAGCAGTAAGATATAGTTTCACCGGAAGCGGAAGAGGCTTCAGATTAATGCTCTGCAGGGCACCGGTTTCCCTGATTTTTTCACGGATGTGCGAAAGCGAAGTACGGAAACTGCGTTTAAAACGCACTTCGTGAAAAATAGCAATGATAAGCCAGTTTGCTCTGCAGGCATTGAGCTGAATGTCGATGCGCGGATCTTTTCCTCCCAGATGTTCCTTTAGATAATCAGACAGATACTGATTATGATAAAAATAATTACTGTCATAGCAGCTCATAATAGAGGACATATTGCAACGGTTATAGTGATAAAGAACATCATCGGAAAAATAGACGGAATCTGCATAGTACAGGCATTCAAATACAAACCCCTGCTCCTCCCGCTGCCGAAGCCGTTCGTCCCGGCAATAGTGCTCCTGCAGCAGCTCTCGCTTATATGCCTTGTTATAGGCCTGAGGAGAAACCAACGGAGTACAGAAAGACTGCCGGCTGTCATACATCATATATGGATAAATGTCGGTATCAAGCTTCTGCTTCTGATAAAGTCCCGGTGTCACATGGGAGACCGGAACATAATTGTGGTCAGAATACTCGTAAGAAATATTCCAGATAACCATATCCGGCTGATTATTTTCTGAAATATGCGCGTAAATACGCTGTAAAGCATCAGGTACAATCCAGTCATCGCTGTCAACATAACAGATATATTTGCCGCAGGCAGTCTTCACACCGGTATTTCTGGCACTGACAATGCCGCCGTTTTTTTTATGAATCAGGCGGATACGACTGTCCTTTTCTGCATAGGAAGCGCATATATCAGGGCTTATGTCTGTGGAACCGTCATTGATTAATAAAAGTTCAAAATCGGAAAAGCTTTGGGATATAATACTGTCAAGACAATGCGGCAGATAATCAGCGGTATTATATACGGGTACAATCACGGAAAAATAAGGTTGCATAGGAAATCCTTTCTCTGTCAAATTTGTGGAAATAAATGTGACTTTATTGCAAAATGAAGAAGCAGCATACAGGTAGAAGGCATATGGTCAAATAGCCACAGTCTGGATTTTATGCCAATACCGGAACCTGACACAAATGGATGCCAGTCATGGTAGGACTGGTGGAAACGTGTCATCAGCTGTCTTTGGTAATCCGGTAATCTTTTGACATAGCGGCACTTATAGGCACAGCTCATGATTTTAGTCAGGTAACGGCAGACAGCTTTTCCCAGATATTCCTCTTCATGATTCTGCAGCCAGAAGGAACATTGTTCCTCTAATGCATCCAGAGTATCCAGATTTTTCGGAGAAAAAGTCTGCATAATACTGCCGGAGCGTTTTCGGTATGCATAGACAGGGGCAGGAATATATGCAACTCTTTCCTGTTCATAAAGAACCCGATAGGTAACAAATTCATCTTCATGGTACCTTTGTTCCGGATAGCGGTAATGAAAATGATCGGTTTGATAAAGCTTTGCCCAGGCCGTAGTAAAATTAATATAATATGAATCTGAATAAATCCTGCCGCAAGCCCTAGGTCCGGTAAGAATCTGAACCGGACCAGCCTCCACGGACGGGGCTGGAAGTTTTTCACTAAACGTTAGGTAACTGCCAATCGCAACAGAAGCTGCGGAGGAAACTGCAGCATGATATAATTGTTCAATCGACTGTGGAAACAGACAGTCATCTCCATCCAGAAAGCACAGCCAGGTACCGTTGGCATTTGAAATGCCGGTGTTTCTTGCCTCTGACAAACCTCCATTCTTCTTGTGAATAATATGAATGCGTTCATCCAGAAGACTGAGTTCGTCACAGAGATCAGCGGTTTTGTCAGTGGAACCATCATCTATTATGAGAATTTCAAGCTGTTGATAGCTTTGACATAAAACAGAGAGGACACATTCCTTTAAATAATCCTGAATATTGTATGCCGGAATAATAATACTGATCAATTCCTGATTCAGCTTTTCTCCTGACTGTACTTTTTGACAGCTGTTCTTCGTATTAACCATAGCCAGATTCTCCTCCGCCTGTCATGAAAATCTATTGCATTTACACTATTATTGAGGTATTACTTCTCCTCGCACACTTGAAAGATGAAGAACTTGAGATAGTAGCTCTCATCCGCCGCCCACAAAATCGGATGATCCGGAGCCTGAGTCCGAAATTCCACCTGACGAAGGCGCTTGTGTGTTGATCTTGCGGCCTCGCGGATAGTTTTGGTGAAAAGCTCCTGGGTCATAAAGTGAGAGCAGGAGCAGGTAGCAAGATAACCGCCATCCTTCACCAGCTTTAACCCCTTCATGTTAATCTCACGATAACCCTTGATAGCATTCTTTGTGGCTTCCCGGGATTTGGTAAAAGCCGGCGGATCCAGGATTACCACATCATATTTCTCTCCTGCGGCTGCCAGCTTCGGAAGCTCATCCAGCACATTTGCGCAGCGGAAATGAACCGTATCCTGCAGGTTATTGCGTCTGGCATTTTCTGTGGCCTGCTCCAGCGCATACTCGGAGATATCCAGTCCTGTGACATCCACTGCCCCGGCGATTCCTGCATTCAATGCAAAGGTTCCCATATGGGTAAAGCAGTCTAACACCTTTTTCCCACGGCAGATTCTCTGCATCGCCAGACGGTTGTACTTCTGGTCCAAGAAAAATCCGGTTTTCTGGCCGTTTACCACATCCACCAGATAGTGAACTTTGTTTTCCACAATCTCCACACTGGTATCAAAGGGCTCTCCAATAAAGTCCTTCACTTTAGGCAGTCCTTCCTTCTTCCGCTCGTTGGCATCGCTTCGCTCGTACACCCCACGAATTGAAATTCCATCTGCAGACAGAATCTCCTTTAATAATGAAACGATTGTCGCCTTATAGGCTTCCATTCCAAGGGCAAGACACTGGACCACCAGCACATCCGCATATTTATCCACCACAAGGCCCGGCAGGAAATCTGCTTCCCCGAAGATGATCCGGCAGGCATTCAGATCTTTCGGTTTTTCCATAACTGTTTTCCGGTAATCCCAGGCATTCTGCACCCGCATCCGCAGGAATTCCTCATTGATTTCCTGATTGCCGTGACGGGTCATCAGCCGTATGCGTATTTTGGAATTCTGGTTGATAAATCCACGCCCCATGGGATAACCGTCAAAATCATGTACCGTTACAACCTGTCCGTTTTGGAAAGTCCCTGTAATAGTTTCGATTTCATTGTCAAAAATCCATAAGCCTCCAGCTTTAATCGTACGGCCCTCACCCTTTTTTAATGTAACAATTGTATGATTCTCCATATCCGATTCTCCTTCATCCCACATAACCCATCTTTCAAAGCTACCATAAATTATACCTGAAATTCATTCAGATACAAGAGTCAAATTTCACTCAGATTATAGCTATAATAACTATTTGCTATAATAAAAATGGCCAACGCATAAAGCGGTTGTATTCTTAAAATAAAAATGATAAAATACCTTGTGAAAAGGTGACAGCCTTGGAACCCTGTTGTATAACAGGGTTCTAAGTAGTTGTACACATACGATTTTACCAGAAGGAGGTCATTATCAAATGGATTTTACGGAAGAATACAGACAGAAGCTCGTCTCCGCAGACGAAGCTGTGAAGGTCATCAAATCCGGTGACTGGGTAGATTACGGCTGGTGTACCAACACAGTTGATGCACTGGACAAAGCATTGGCAAAGCGTACGGATGAATTAAAGGATGTGAACTTAAGAGGCGGTATCCTCTTAAAGCCGCTTGCCGTATTTGAACGGGAGGATGCCGGTGAGCACTTTACCTGGAACTCCTGGCATATGGGCGGCTATGAGAGAAAACTGATCAGCCGCGGCTGTTCTTTCTATGCACCAATCCGTTATTCCGAGCTCCCGAGATACTACCGCGATCTTGACTGCCCGGATGATGTGGCAATGTTTCAGGTAGCCCCCATGGACAAGCACGGCTACTTTAACTTCGGGCCAAGTGCTTCCCATCTGGGTGCTATGTGCGAGACCGCAAAACATATTATCGTAGAGGTTAATGAAAACATGCCCCGTTGTCTCGGCGGAACCGAAACCGGTATCCATATTTCCCAGGTAGATGCCATTGTAGAAGGAGACAATCCTCCCATCGGCGAACTGGGTGCCGGCGGACCTGCCACAGAGGTGGACAAGAAGGTTGCACAGCTGATCGTGGAACAGATTCCAAACGGTGCCTGCTTACAGCTTGGTATCGGTGGTATGCCTAACGCTGTCGGCTCCCTGATTGCAGAATCTGACCTTAAGGATCTGGGCGTCCACACCGAGATGTATGTCGATGCCTTCGTAGATATTGCAAAGGCCGGCAAGATCACCGGAGCCCACAAGAGTATCGACCGTTACCGCCAGGTATACGGATTTGCAGCCGGAACCAAGAAACTGTACGATTATATCGATGACAACCCGGAGCTCATGAGTGCACCGGTCAGCTACACCAATGATATCCGTTCCATCGCTGCATTAGATAACTTTATCTCCATCAACAACTGTGTGGACATTGATTTGTTCGGTCAGGTCAGCTCAGAATCCTCCGGTATCAAGCAGATCAGCGGCGCCGGCGGACAGCTTGACTTTGTTCTGGGAGCTTATCTGTCTAACGGCGGCAAGAGCTTCATCTGCTGTTCCTCTACCTTTACCGATAAGCAGGGACAGGTACATTCCAGAATCCGTCCTACCCTGACAGAAGGTTCCATTGTCACTGACACCCGTGCCAATACCCATTATGTGGTAACTGAGTACGGAATGGTAAATCTCAAGGGATTATCCACCTGGCAGAAGGCAGAGGCACTGATTTCCATCGCTCATCCGGATTTCAGGGACGAACTGATTGCAGAGGCTGAAAAGATGCATATCTGGAGACGTTCCAACAAGTAATTCACCTATTGTTCACAATTTATTCATTATGCAAAAAAACCTCGGCTTTGCCGGGGTTTTTTTATAAATTTTACCTCTTGTCTTCCCATAATATTTTTAGTAATCTATAGTTCGGGTAAAGGAGAGGTAAAAATGAAGAAATTATTCGGTATAATAAAAGCAAAATTATTCACGCAAGCGGAAAAAGAACACTCCGAAGCATACCAGCGGAGAATTGCATTTTTAAATAAATATTCATTATTATGGCACGCACTGATTTCCTGCGGAATCGTCTTTCTGGTGGAACTGATTTCCCGAAGGAATTTCCTTTCTGCCTGTTCCTTTGTAGGAAAACACACCGGTGCTTATTTCTACAATGCATTCATTGTG
The DNA here is from genome assembly GCA_022772675.1 of Agathobacter sp. Taxonomy (GTDB): domain Bacteria; phylum Bacillota; class Clostridia; order Lachnospirales; family Lachnospiraceae; genus Roseburia. Next base: position 38,214 of record JALEZW010000030.1, read on the forward strand.
TTTGCATCTTTAAGCCTGGTATATCTGTTCCGCAGAAGGGCATTTTTCCGGGTGATCATCAGCGGTTTCTGGATTCTTCTGGGAATTATTAATGGATGTATCCTTTCAAACCGTGTCACACCTTTCGGATTTACGGATCTGAAATGCCTGAGTGACCTGTTTGCCATGAATAACACCAACTATTTCACGGCCGAGGAAGCCACTGTTGTTGTAATAGGTCTCTGCTTATTCTTACTGATGTGCGCAGCCCTCTTTATCAAGGGACCTCGTTTTCAGGGAAAAATCCATAAAGTAGTGGTCTTTGCATCCGTTGTATCGGTCCTGTTTATTGGGCTGCCGGTTACCACCTCTGCTGCGCAGAATGCCAATGTTGTGGCAAGTTATTTTTCAAATATCGCACAGGGTTATGAGAATTACGGCTTTATCTACGGTTTTTCTTCCAGCGTAGTGGACCGCGGCATGAGTAAGCCGGACGATTACGACGAAGAACATATCGCCTCTATTGAAGCTGAGGTAAACCAGGGAAAAAAGGAAACCACTGTTACAAAGAAGGATGCACCAAATATCATCTGCGTTCTTTTGGAATCTTTCTGTGATCCGGATGAGATTAACTTCCTTGATTACAATAAGGATCCGATTCCAACCTTCCACAAGCTGGAAAAGAAATACACCAGCGGTTATCTGACCGTTCCGGTTGTGGGTGCAGGTACTGCCAACACTGAGTTTGAGGTATTATCCGGTATGAGTATGCAGTATTTTGGAACCGGTGAATACCCTTACAAAACAATTTTGAAAAAGACCGACTGTGAGAGTACAGCTTCTGATCTGGCATCCATCGGCTACGGAACCCATGCCGTACATAACAACGGCGGTAACTTCTACAGCCGGGTCAATGCCTTTTCCATGATGGGCTTTGACACCTTTACCAGCAAGGAGCTTATGAATATTCAGAGCTACACCCCTAACGGCAGCTGGGCTACAGATGATATTCTTGTAAATGAAACCATAAAAACACTGGATGCAACACCAAACCAGCCGGATTTCACCTATACCATTACCGTCGGAACACACGGTGATTACCCGAAGGAGCCGGTTATTGCCAATCCCCCTTACACAGTAAGCGGCATCAGCGATGAGGAGACGAGAAATCAGTGGATCTACTACGTAAATCAGTTAAATGAGGTGGATACCTTTATTTCAAGCCTCATCAAACAGCTCTCCAGACGTGATGAGGATACCATTGTTGTTTTCTTCGGAGATCATCTCCCTACCATGGGACTGGAAGACTCCGATATGAAATCCAATGATATTTACAAGACCAAGTACGTTACCTGGAACAATATGGGACTGGAAAAGAAAGATGCTGATTTATATGCCTACCAGCTCATGGCAAGCATTACGGATTCTGTTGGAATCCATGAAGGTACGATTCTCTCTTACCACCAGACACAGGCAGGAAAAGCGGATACAGCTGCTTATCTGGACGGATTGAATAATTTGCAGTACGATATTCTATATGGAGACCGTTACTGCTATAACGGTGAGGATCTTTATCCTGCAACCGATATTGTCATGGGTATTGATGACGTAAAGCTAAACAGCGTCACTAATTCCTACGGTGGATCCAATGTATATCTCTATGGAAGCAACTTCACGAAATGGAGCCGTGTATTTGTAAACGGAAAAAAAATTGATACCTCCTTTATGAATTCCGGATGTATTTATATTTCCAAAGACAGCATCAAAGACGGCGATACCGTTAAGATCTGCCAGCTGGGTTCCAACAGTACTGTATTCCGGGAATCCAATGAGCTGACCTACTCGGATCCGGTCATACCTCTTGGAACCGAGATTAACAGTTTTTCTACGGAAACTACAGAGGCAGATACACAAAAATAATTCCAGGATTTTTTCCGAATGTACGGGGACGGATTTTAAATCCTTTCCCCATAACTACAAAGAGCCTGGTGAACGTGATTCGCTCACCGGGCTCTTTTTCCATAACCCATTAATGTTCCCTCATGATATACCCCCTCATATCCTGTGTTCTGTCCACGTGATACCCGGTCAAATTGCATGATATGAGGGTCAAGAGGAATTTTGTCCCTCATTTAATATTCAGGACAGCAGTACAATAAATCCGTCTTAAATCGCCTTCAGCGCGCTCACAGCGGCATCCAGATCTTTATTATCTATTTCGTAGAATTTTCCCTCATCTGCAGCCTTTGCATAAGCCGGATCCAGTGGCAGTTTTCCAAGCACCTTCGTCCCTGCAGATGCAGCAACCTCATCAATCTTACTTTCTCCAAATAAAGCAATTTTCTTTCCGCAGTCCGGACACTTCAAATAGCTGAAGTTTTCTACCACTCCCAGTACCGGAATATGCATCATATCTGCCATGTGGAATGCCTTCTTAACAATCATCTGCACCAGTTCCTGTGGAGATGTCACAATGACGATTCCATTTACCGGCAGCGACTGAAATACGGTAAGGGGTACATCCCCGGTTCCCGGCGGCATATCCACGAAAAGATAATCAATCTCTCCCCATACCACTTCATTCCAGAACTGCTTGACTGCACCGGCAATCACCGGTCCCCGCCATACAACAGGAGCCTCCTCATCTTCCATCATGAGATTGATGGAAACAATTTTAATTCCCTCTTGGGTTACAAAAGGGTACATTCCCTTCTCATCACCCACAATCTGTCCATGAGCCCCAAACATCTTTGGGATAGATGGTCCCGTAATATCAGCATCCAGTATTCCTACCTTATATCCTGCCTTTGCCATTAACACAGCAAGGGATGAGGTAATAAATGATTTTCCAACCCCTCCTTTTCCGCTGACTACTCCAATGACATGCTTGATATCTGAATAGGGATTCATCTCTTCCAGCATGCTCTGTGGATTGTGGGAACAACCCTCACAGCTTTCTTTCGAGCAGGATGACGCCCCGCTGCAATTTGAATTTTCCGGCATGATAACAGCCCTCCTTTTTTATTTATATATTCGGTTTTCCCAGCCTCTTATATACATAAAGTAAACAATAAGAAAAGAGAACCGAATTATTATCTGTTTTGTTAGCGGATATTCTAAATCCTGTACAAACAATCCGGTTACTTATATAAACTGCCTATCCTGGAAAACGGATAGTAAATGTAATATGCTTTTCCAATTATCTCATCTTTGGTGACATAGGTATTGTCCCAGTAACGGGCATCAAAAGAGTCGTTTCTGTTATCTCCCATCACAAGGTAACTGTCACTGGGCACCTGAAACTCAAAGGGTCCCGTGGCCTCTGTCCAGGTTTCCTTCAGGTAGTCCTCTTTCAGAGGTGTTTCCGAGTCATTGATATAGATTTTTCCCTCTGTAATGGTAACCTTTTCCCCCGGAAGCCCGATCACACGCTTTACATATTTCTGTGTCTCATCATCGGGAAAACGGAAAATAATAATATCGCCCCGCTCCGGCTCAGAAAACCTGTAGGCAAGCCGCAGACCGAACAGATCATCTCCCGGCTCAATGGTATGCTCCATAGAGCCGGTCGGCACTGTTGCATTAATGATCACATAATTTTTTAACACCATGGCAAGGCCAATGGCAACCACAAAGGTCAGAATCCAGCTTAAAGCCTCTAACATCGGAGAGGACTTTTTTTCTTTGTTTTCATCCGTTTCTTTATCTCCCTCTTCCTGATACAAAGAACCTTTCCGGTCCTCTTCTGTCTCCACAACTTCTTCCACAAGCATTCCCTCTTCCCCGCTTAACAGTTCTTCCTCCGGCATGCTTTCCTCAAATCCGTTTTTTGTATTTTCTTCCATTTTAACCTACTTTCTTGGTGTAAACCACCAACTGATAAAATCCTCTCTGTGGAAGGTAAATCCCACCAGTCCGAGTTTTACACGTTCCTTTTTGGTAAGACACTGATCAATATAGTCATTTACCAGATCCACAAAATCATATTCCAGACACCAGATGCAGCTGACGGTAGCTACCTTTTTCGGGTCCCAGTCATCTACAAAGGAACCTCCAAAATCCACCATCTTATTCCATCTGTTTTTTGCATTGATAATACGCTGCTTAATATTTTCGTAAATCACTTCCATCATCCTGTGGACTTTCGGATGATACAGAACCGGTGCCAGCATTTTGGAAAGCTGGTGTTCCTCATTGATCAGAAGTTCCAGCGTCCCGGTCTGGGTATTGGTCACCATACAGAAAATACTGTTATCTCCGAACCGCTCTGGTCTGAGCCGGTACTGGAACCGGTATGGCACCACACTTTTTATCATGGTAAAATCTGCAACCATATCGTCATAGATGATTCCCGGATTATCGCTGATCACATAGTGCTGGGATCTCCGGTACGGTGCCAGAAGCTGACAGAACAGATCCCTGTTTTTCTCAAACACGATCAGCTGGTTTTCCTCCTGAAAGTGCTTGAAATCCATAAAATAATTCAGCCGGTAATAATCAAACATTCCCCTGGTAAGAAAGGCTATCCGGATGGTTTTTCCGGCATAGCCGTGAATCACCGTGTCTACCGGCAGCTCAATCTGGCGCCCTTTTAAGAATACCTCAATAGTAACAGCCTTGGAAAGCAGCTTCATTTCCTCCTCATACTCAGTCAGAACCGGATTCCTGCCGTCTGCCAGATACTGGTTTAAGCCTAGTTCATTTCCCACAAAATGTTCTGCGATTTTGTGTCCGATCAGTCTCCTGAGTTCCATCAGCCTGTCATCATCTGCCACCCCATCCCTTGCAAGTCTTAGGGTTAAAAACCTTTTTTTCAAGTGCAGATGATAGGTCATGTGACGCAGCCACTCTGGTTTCAGACCAAGATTCTTCCTCTCATCGGCAATCAGAAATCCCTGTTGGTAAAGACAGGATTTTCCCACCATATCCTTGTGCTTGGAGTTATAAATCCAGATACAGCCCTCCATCAGTTCATCCACAATCCGGATGGAGATAATTCCAATCACATCTGCAAAGGGATTATCCGAAATATGGTTGGGTTCCTGCAGCGTCACACTGTTGGAATCATAGGAAACCGTTATGGGAAATGGCTGATAGAGCATATACCGCTTCACAGCCTCCACCATCCGGTGCATGGTCAGCTGCATGGCATATTTAGGCCGAAGCACCAGTGTCATTCTCGTTCCGGACTCCTCCCGGTTCGAGGTGATATACTCTATCGTCTCTGCCCCTTCAATCCACTTTGCCGTAACTGGCTGTAAATCCTGCCTGGCTGTAACGTTAAAGGCGGTATTTACGCACTTATCTTTGCGGGACTCAATAAGAAGTGCCCTGGCTGCCATAAAGCCCGACAAAAGCCCGATTCCAAACTGTCCGATGGGTTCATAATGAAGCTGCTGACTGGCAAACTCATCACTGTTATAGTAGCTGACTCCGATTTTCGCCACATACTCTTCGATGTCCTTGGCATTCATGCCAATTCCATTATCTTCAAATACAAGCCGCTGGGTGGTGGAATTATAGCTGATTGAAATACGAGGAACAAAAGGATCCCGCATGGAATTCAGGGCATCCGCTTCCTCTGCCTCCAGAAATTCAGTTCCCCAGCTCCATTCAAAGGCTGCCCTTGTATTGCAGGCATCTATGGCATTCTGCAGATACTCCCGGATAAACGCATCGGGGTCTCCATAAAACTGTGTACTCGCAAAGGTTGATATGATATTTTCCTCATCCATATCCACTCTGCATTGTATCATAACTCATCCTCATTCAAAAGAACAGCCTGTACCAGAAAACGCTTATGGGATTTTCCTTTTACACAGGTGGAAAGTGTCAGAAGGTGACTTTCTACAGAAAGTTCTACCGGTATTTTCACTTTCTGGCTGTTATTCGTATTTTTTACTATTTTTTCTAAATAAACAAGTTTTCCTTCCGTAGTGGAAAAATCGTTTGTATGAAGGATATGGGCATTGTCTGACTGATATGCCGCATAAATCTCATACACAAGTACTTTATTTTCCTCCGTGTAAATATAAACGTACGGGTAGTTTGCAAAAAAAGCAGAATCTTCATAGTTGTGAAGGGATGCAAACATGGAAGAGTTCCGCATATTGTGGCCATACACTACGGTATCAAAATCCGTAAAATCTTTGCTGTTTGCACGCTCTGTATATATACATCCCGGATATCCCCGGGTTCCATTCAAATTATAATTCAAATAATAGGAGTCGTCTGTGGGATGCTGCAAAAGCGGATAGTCCACTTCTGTCCCGGGAATATAAATCCATGCATAAATGTCTCCGTTTACATGATGAAGTTTATTCCAATCAAGATTTTTCTTTGGGATAGTGGCTCCTTGCAATGTGGATTCTGAATTCTGGGACTCCATGCCTTCTGTTAGCTTTTCCGCCGCATCAGAACCGGTTTCCCCGTTGGTCAGGATAGCATTGTCATTCATCTGCCCCTGAAGTTCGTTTACCTGGGAAGAAAGCTTCTCATATTCCTTTTCTGCCTGATGCTGCACAAACCAGTTTCTCCCCAGCACAATAAGAACAGCAATTAAGACAGCCGCAAAAACCACTGTTAAAATTTTATAAATATCAATTGCCTGCTTCTTTTCTTTTTTTTCCATAAATTTTTCTTTCCTTAAACTGAGATAAAAGGGTGGCGGACTCCATTCCACCACCCTGTCATCTTTTTACATCCGAAGATGTACTGACCAGATTTTCATAAAAAATGTATCCAGTGAAATTAGTTGCTGCGTGTCTTTCTATGACATACAACGGTGCCTGCAAAAGCGAATACTGCAACAATCGGAAGTGCCGGCAGTGCAGCACCTGTCTTCGGTGATGTCACATAAGGTGCTGAATTTTTGTCACCTGCGGAACTGACCTTTACAGAGCTTGCCCCATCTGTATAACCATCGTTATAACCTTTATCATAGTTTTCATTTTTATTAGAATCCGGATACTTAACTGTCACATTCTGATTTACATTAACCGGATTGTTCTGGTTATTCGTCTGTGAATTACTCTGATTGTTGTTGTTCGTCTGCGGATTACTCTGGCTGTTATTCTGTGAGCCTGTAGAATTCGAATTTGAATTCGTATTGCTATTCTCATTATTGTTTGATTTATCCGAATCCGTACCTGCATTCTCATCCTTAGACGGATCTCCCGTAAGAGCCGGAGTCACACCCGGAGTATATTTTACAACCGCAACCGGGGAGAACGAATATAACGTTACCGTAACACTTCCTGATGCAATACTATCCGGCTTAAGTGTCTGCCATGCACCACTTGATAACTGATGCAATACATATACATTATCACCAGACTTGATCCCATTAGCCCTAATTGTTACCTTGATTCCCTTCTTTGCATTTGTGCCTTCCGGAACAGAAATATTCTTCATCGCAACCACTGTTGCCCCTGAATCCTGTCCCTTTGCGACAGTGTTTGCTGCAGAATACTGATCTTTGGTAACCGCTGTTGCCGTTACTTTAATAATTTCATTATTTGAATTTACAGCATTGGAATCAACACTTGTTGCTTTGTTAATCTCATCCGTTTTCTGCTGTAATACCACATCACTGTCCGGCGATGGTGCCGCAAAAACGGTAGTTCCCATTGTAAGAACAAGCATCATGGCTGTCAGAACACCTGCAAAGATTTTCTTTTTTATTTTCATCGCAATCAACCTCCTTTCCCAATAATAATTTAGTATGTAACCTGGTCTATATCAAGTGCGCGCGCACTGGATACCTTTGTTAATCCTGCTCTGCCTCTTCATAGAAAATCTGTATGATCAAATCCTGCATAGCATCCTCATCCACATGATACTCTTCATAGGAGACCCCGTCAACCGGTTTCCCCTTTACTGTTTCCCCCGGAACCGTATACATCTGATTCTGAGAAAACTCATAATTCATCAGTTCCTCAATAAGACTGGTAAAATCAACGCTGGATACCATATAATCCGCAATGGAATCATATACATGAGTTACTTTATCCGGATCTCCTGCAGACACCTTCTTTAATTTTTCCATGTAGGCAATGATATACTGTTCTTCCCTGCGGAGCCGCTTCGTTGCACTGCCAAATTCCCTGGTGTCCCTTCCCCTGAGATAATAGTAAGCCTCTGTACCATCTAAAGTTACTGTTTCCCCTTTTTTGAGCTTAACACCTTTCTCCGGAATTGACATATCCTGCATCACAGTAAGTTCCACTCCTCCCACAGCGTCATTCATCTGTGGAATAGCCCCCATATTCATGGAAAAATATCCACTGATAGGAATATTTCCAAACAATTTCGAAACTGCATCAACCGTTCTGGAACAGCTTATCTTTTTCCCATCTCCAAAGGCGTGCTGTACACAGATCTGTGCGTTAAATGCTCCTAAATCATTTCCCTTTTCATCACACAGCTCAATTTCAGTCATGGTATTCCGGTTAATGGAAATCACCTGCAGCTTCTGTGTACGGTTGTTAACCACAAGAAGGAACAGGGCATCCGACTGTCCGCCTTTCGTATAATCTGATGCCTTATGAACCTTATCCTCTACATCCACGCCCATCATCAGATATGTTTTAACATCCATATTATACTGGTAATTCTGTCCCTTATAACTTATGATTCCCTCCTGCCACTTTTCCTGTTCTGTGGAATCCTCCGGTATTGCTGCCTTACTGACTGTCTGCGGCTCATAAGCCTGTGATACCGGCACATTCCGGTTCCCTGCATTCTCCGCCTTTGTTTTCACCCCTATGGCAATAACAAATACAAGAACTGCTGCCATCACACCTGAAATAAAACACAGCATATTATGAACTTTTGTTGATGATTCCCGTATTCTCCTCATAAATCTTCCTCTTAATCTACTGACTTTTTATCTCCGGAGTTTTCCTCGGCTCTTCCATAATAGTTTCCATAATAGCTTCCGTAGTAGCCGCCATAATAGCCGCCCTCATAGCCTTTTTTCTTCATTTTAACTTTATTAAGAACAGCACCCAGCACCCGCACACCCGATGCCTCCATCTGCTTTTTTACAGTCTGAATCAAGCGGCCGCTTGCCATTCCCTGAGCGATAACAAGAATCGCCCCGTCACAGTACTTTGCAATCACTGCTGCATCAATCGCAGCACCAATGGGCGCACAGTCCAGAAGGACATAATCAAAATGCTCCTTTGCAAACTCTAACAACTCTGTGAAATATTTCTTCTCCAGAATTTCTGTAGGATTCGGAACCGAGGGGCCTGCAAAAATCATGAACATTCCCGGAATCATGGTTCCATACAGCACATCCTCCAGTTTCTTCTGACCGGAAAGGAAATGGGACAGTCCGTAAATCTCTCCGCCATCTGCTGCCACGGCACGCATACGCCCCACATAAACGGATTTACGCATATCAGTATCAATCAGCAGTACCCGCTTGCCCGACTCTGAAAAAGAACGTGCCAGATCCATTGTTACAGTGCTTTTCCCCTCATTCGGAAGAGCAGATGTCACAACAATCGTACAGATATCATCACCACAGAACTGGATATTTGTTTTCAGTGCTCTGAGGGATTCCTTCATGGTATAATTCTGTTCTTTTAAATTTCCAAATTTAACTGATTTCATCTGCTTTACTTCTTTCTCTTTTTCGTTCTGTTCACTTTGGTTTTCTTCTCGCCATCATACTCAGCCTCCTCTAACGGAAGGGTTCCAAGTACATTCAGTCCGAGTTTCTTCTGCACATCCTCGGCATTCATAATGGTATCGTTAAACAGATACGAAATAACAATTACTGCAACGGCAAGAAACATTCCGAGAATACCGCCAATTGCCGTATTCTTTAAAATATTCGGGCTTACCGGTTCCCCGTCCGAATAACCTTTCTGAATAATGCTTGGCGCATCCTGATCCATTTTCTGGGAAATAAATGCCACACTCACCCTTGCAATTTCATCTGCAATCGTCTTTGCCATAGACGGATTTTCATCCCTGACCGTAATTTCCAGAATCCGGGAATTGGCAGGATTGTTCAGTGTCACTTTTCTCTTCAGGGAAGCATAGGTCTTCTGCAGATTTAAATTGGCAATCACCTGTTCCAGAACCGGTCGTCCCTCTACCACAACCATATAGTCATTTGTCAGATTTGTTCCCGTCTGAATATCTGCCAGACTGGTAATGGAAGTACTCTTTGACAGAACATAAAACTGTGCCGTGGATTCATACTGGGGCACCATTAAAAATTTACTGATACAGTATGCAATTACTGCCCCCATAATAAGGGCCGCTGCCACCCACTTCCAGTAGGATAAAATTTCCAAAAACAAGTCTTTTAAATCAATTTCAATTTCGTCATCATTTTCAACAATAATGCGTTCCTGCTGAACCTGCTGATCCATATTGTCTCTCCAATATCTTTATATTACTGTATCTCCCCCATCAGAATTTTCGACGGATTTGAGATAAACAGTCTGTCTGCTAAATCATCATCAAATTTCTTTGAAACCATCTCAAAACATTTTAACATATGACAGGCACGGTTTTTGATTCCATGGCTGTCCGATGCAATCACATCTACATAATCTTCCTTTAACATTTTTTTACAGTAACGTTTCGATGCACTGCCCTCTAAACCAAGCACGGCATCTGCGTTGACTGTAATCCACACTCCAAGGTTTTTCAATTCCTCTGCTGCTGCCAAATCATAAAGAGCCTGATACCTTTCCACATGAGCAAGAACCGGAATATAACCATGAAAAATCAGCTCCTGTGACATCTGGTAAATGTAGGAATATTCACTGTCATGGGAATACTCGCAAAGCACGTAGCGTGTTCCTGCAAGAGTCCTGCACCTGCCGCGGTCAAAGGCTTCCACAATATGGCTGTTCACATGGTACTCTGTTCCCAGGGTAATCTTTATACCAAGTCCTTTCGCCACCCCGGAAAGTCTCATAAAGTGTTCTTCTATTTCTTCCTTTGGATACGCAAAAAAACCATGTCTGTAATGAGGTGTCAGGATTATTGCTGATATCCCCTGATTTTTTGCCTCCTGCAGCATCGCTGCGGATTCCTCTATTGTTTTTGCACCATCATCCACACCATATAAAAGATGGCAGTGTATGTCTACCATGTAAAGTTCTCCTGAATTTGATACCTGATTATACAGGTAACACATCGATTCAACCGAAAATAGTTACATATGTATTATACTATATCGGCACTTTTTGTGCAATCTTTGATAAAATTTTACATTTCCTAATTTTTCCTGTCATCAACAATTGATTTCATGACTCAAATGACGTATAATGTGTTTGTGAGCGAGAATAATACTTGACAAACTTCGGTTTTCGGGTTACGCTTATGTGAGTCCAAATATGGACGGTACAATATTGACCATCAGGCACAGGCGGTGAGAGTACCGCACGCACAAACAGATGGATTACTATTACCGGATTGCCGGACTACAGAAGATATATGATAGAATTCAGTTTTTTGTTTTCAGCAAGCGCGATTGTCCAGCGTAGAAACTGTTTTCCGTACATGGTATGTTTTCTGCCGAAGGCATGACAGGATATAAACCATTTGCGATTGAAGAATTCCTGCGGAGGGTTCTGATATTCGTCGAGTGCTCGATCCCCTGCCGGAGAGGTTAAGCTCCGGATAATGCCTAGTTAGTCCGAATACAACGGAACAAAACACAGCAGTTGTTGTCATTGTTCGGTATGACGGCGATGTATTGTGGAGAATGAAAAGTAACATATAATGATTGAGTGAATGAAAAACCTGTGTCATTTGACACAGGTTTTTTGACAGCTTCTTAAAGTTTAAACCGATAGCCTACTCCCCAAATGGTTTCAATGTACTGTGGCTTATTGGTATTCATCTCAATCTTCTCACGGATTTTCTTTATATGAACCGTAACTGTGGCAATATCCCCGATGGATTCCATATCCCAGATTTCCCGAAACAGTTCCTCTTTCGTAAATACATGATTCGGATTCTCCGCAAGAAAAGTTAAAAGATCGAATTCTTTCGTCGTAAACTGTTTTTCCTCACCATTTACCCATACCCTGCGGGCTGTTTTATCGATCTTGATTCCCCGAATTTCTATCATATCATTTTTGGGCATTCCGCTTCCGATCAGGCGCTCATATCTTGCCAGATGTGCTTTCACACGCGCCACCAGCTCACTGGGAGAGAAAGGCTTCGTCACATAGTCGTCTGCCCCAAGTCCCAGCCCCCTGATCTTGTCAATGTCGTCCTTTTTTGCCGACACCATGAGAATTGGTGTATTTTTCTTTTCCCGTATCTGTCTGCAGATTTCAAATCCATCCACCTCCGGAAGCATGAGATCCAGAATATACAGATCAAAATTCTCATTCAGGGCACGCTCAAGTCCGGTCTTTCCATCGTTTTCAATCTCAACCTCAAAGCCGCTCAGCTCCAGATAATCCTTCTCCAGATCTGCAATCGCAGTCTCATCTTCAACAATCAGTATTCTGCTCATTCTTTATTACCTCCTGATATTTGCGTATTACAAAGTACATAGTGGTTCCACATCCCTCTTTACTGGTGGCCCAGATTTTGCCGCCATGGTCCTCGATAATCTTCTTTACAATGGAAAGTCCGATACCGCTTCCTCCCGTGGCGGAATTTCTCGATGCATCCGTCCTGTAAAACCGGTCGAAAATATAGGGCAGATCCTTTTGGGCAATTCCGCGGCCGTTGTCTTCAATTTCCACCTGGATAAAATCCCCCACATCCTTAATCCGGATGTTAATAAACTTTTCTGTCTTATCCATATATTTCACGGAATTTCCGATAATATTGTTAATAACGCGGCGAAGCTGCTCCGGATCTGCAATAATGAGCGTATCCATCGTGGCATAATTAAAGTAGGACAGCCCGATTCCCTTCGCCTCCAAATCCAGTCCGATTTCCTCCACGCAGTCCTTAAAATACTCTGCTACATTCAGTTTTGCGAAATCATAGGGAATGCGGTTCGTATCGATCTTGGAATACAACGTCAGTTCGTTAATCAGTGTATCCATTTCGTTAGCCTTATTATAAATGGTGCGGACATATTTGTCCACCTTCTCCGGTGTGTTAGCCACACCGTCCATGATACCCTCTGCATAGCCTTTAACAGCCGTAATCGGTGTTTTTAAGTCGTGGGCAATGTTACTGATAAGTGCCCGGTTTTCTTTCTCATTACTGAGTTTTTCCTCCGCATTGTCCTTGAGCCTCTGTCTCATCTGTTCAAAAGTCACGCAGAGCTCACCAATCTCATCATCCCCACTGGTATCGATGGAAAAATCCAGATTGCCCTCCTTAATATTCTCCGCCGCCGTCTGAAGCTTTCTGAGAGGTGTGATCATGCTCCGGTAGATCCAGATCACCATCATAAAAGCTGTGAGAAGCAAAATAATGAGAATACTGGCAATTCCCCCTGTTATAAACTCCTTGAGTTCCGGTCCGCTGCCCTTAAAGGAGGTCACGATATAGGCACTTCCCATTTTTCCTGCTGTCAGCTCAAAATCCGCCTGCTTCACAAGGATGGCATCATCCCTGTCAATATAGGTTCCCGTACCCTGCTTAGAGCCGGTAGTTCCATAATCCGGAAGTTCCTGTATTACCCGTTCGTTATCCTGTCCTCCGTTAAATACAATATTTTCCCCCATTCGGACAACAAGATAGGAATATTTCTGTTCCAGATCTTCATTTAACGTTTTCTGATAGCTGTCCTCCATCAATTTAGAGGGCATAAATTTTGCTGTCCTTTTCAGTTCCTCAAAATCTGCTGTCGTATAACGGTTCAACACCTGGACGGAGCTGATAATGCTGTATGCATCCGCATTTTTGATTCCATAAGTTTCCTCCATGGCATGCGCCTGAAAATTACAGAACGCTCCGATGGTTGCAGCAGCTAAAAACATCGGAACAAAAATAATAATACAGAATGAAATAATAAGCTTTGTCTTAATCTTCATAGTAATTACCTGTTTTCTAATAAAGTAATGGGACACAGAAACGGTTCCGTGTCCCATTATAACATTCTTTGCAAAAAATTTTGTTAATTTTTTATGAAAGATATTTTACAGATACTTTTTTAAGGTTTCTGCTTTGTCGGTGACCTCCCAGGGAAGGTTTAAATCCGGGCGTCCAAAATGCCCGTATGCTGCAGTCTGACGGTAAATCGGACGGCGCAGATCAAGCATCTTAATGATTCCTGCCGGACGAAGATCAAAATTCTCTCTGACAATTTCAACCAGCTTATTATCAGAAATCTTTCCGGTACCGAAGGTATCCACCATAACAGAGGTAGGCTCTGCCACACCGATTGCATAGGAAAGCTGGATCTCACACTTCTCTGCCAGGCCTGCTGCCACAATATTTTTTGCCACATAGCGGGCTGCATAAGCTGCAGAACGGTCAACCTTGGTGCAGTCCTTTCCGGAGAAGGCCCCGCCGCCGTGACGGGCATATCCGCCGTAGGTATCTACGATAATCTTACGACCGGTAAGACCGGCATCTCCGTGGGGTCCTCCGATGACAAAACGACCGGTGGGGTTGATAAAGAATTTGGTATCTGAATCAATCATTTCCTTTGGAAGAACCGGGTCAAATACATACTTTTTAATATCCTCGTGAATCTGCTCCTGTGTCACATCCTCATCATGCTGTGTGGATAATACCACAGCTTCCAGTCTCTTGGGCTTTCCACTCTCATCATACTCAACAGAAACCTGTGTCTTGCCATCCGGACGGAGATACTTTAAGGTTCCGTCCTTGCGGACCTTAGTGAGCTGCAGTGCCAGCTTGTGTGCCAGTGAAATCGGATATGGCATAAGTTCCGGTGTCTCGTTGACAGCATATCCGAACATCATACCCTGATCCCCGGCTCCGGTATCCAGATCATCCGCCAGGGAGCCTTCCTTTGCCTCTAATGCCCTGTCAACGCCCATGGCAATATCTGCAGACTGCTGATCCAGTGCTACCATAACCGCACAGGTATGTCCATCAAATCCCGTCTTTGCATCATTATATCCGATCTCTTTTACCGTCTCTCTTACAATTGCAGGAATATCCAGCTGTGCTTTGGTGGTAATCTCTCCGGTAACCAGCACAAATCCCGTACAGCTGGCTGCCTCACATGCCACACGGCTCATAGGATCCTGTTCCATGCAGGCATCCAGTATCGCATCGGAAATGGCATCACACATTTTGTCCGGATGTCCTTCGGTAACGGACTCGGAAGTGAATAACAATTTTTCCATTTGAATCTCCTTTCGTAAATTGAAATACTCAGTCTTGAAACGTAACTATTCAGTTGCTTTGAAACAATAAAAAAATCCGCTCGAAAGCGGACCGAATTATTTTAAGATAATCAAATCCCCTTATTGTTCGATTAACTCGCTCAGGTTGGCACCTTCCATACCGGGGTTGCCGTGACTTCACAGATCCTATGTATCTCCATCACTCTGAATAAGAGAAAGCTTACAATATTCAATTTAACTATCCATCCGATACCATACTCCAATTTCTTACGGATGTCAAGCCTGAAATATTGACATTTTTCTAAAAAAATTCTATACTTCTTCATATATGTGACAAACGGAGAAAACACTATGCGAAAAATTGAGACAAGACAACTGGAAGAGGGAATGATTACCGTAGAACCGGTGGTCACACCGCTGGGGCAGCCGCTGGCACCGGCCGGTTCCATAATCACCCGGCAGCTGATCAACCGGATGAAGCTGTACCGCGTAGAATATGCAGCCGTAGAGGGAGAGGAGCCGCCGGCACCGGCACCGGAACCAAAAGTAGAAACCAAACCGGTTAAAGAACCTGCAGAGCCGCCGAAGAAAGAGGCAAAGACCCATGCACAGGAAAGCAAGACCCACTCTCAGAAGGTCGCCGCTTCCGATGAATTCCACACATTTCAGATTGAATATGTACAGATTGTAGGACTGATGAAGCAGACGTTTACTGCTGCGGTCCAAGAAAATCACCCGATTGATACCCAATTACTGTTAAGTCAGGTTGCGGATCTGTTCCAGTCAAGGAAAACAATTGTCGAGATGTTTGACATGCTCTACAATATGCGTACAGTGACGGATTCCGTCTATGCCCACTGCCTGAACGTGGCTCTGATTTCCAGAATGATTGGCAGGTGGCTCCACTTTGAGCGGCATGAGCTGGATGTACTTACCATTGCAGGACTTCTGCACGACATCGGAAAACTCTTAATTCCCGATGAGGTACTAAACAAACCGGGGGCATTAACCGATGAGGAATTTGCCCTGATCAAGAAGCATCCGAAACTTGGCTATGACATATTAAAACGCCAGACAGAACTGGATTCCCGTATTGCAAAGGCAGCACTTATGCACCACGAGCGCTGTGACGGCAGTGGATATCCAACCGGTCTGACAGAGGATTTTATTGATAATTTCGCCATGATTGTGGGCATTGCAGATGTTTACGATGCCATGACGGCAGCCCGCTCCTATCGTGCCCCGCTGTGCCCGTTCCAGGTAATCAGCAACTTCGAGAAGGACGGCTTCCAGAAATACCACACGAAATATATTCTTGTCTTTTTAAAGCAGATTGCCTCTGCTTATCAGAGCAACCGTGCCATTTTAAGTGACGGAAGAGGCTGTACCATTGTGATGCTGAACCAGAATTCTCTCTCTCGGCCCATCGTACAGTTTGATGACAATTCGTGTCTGGATTTGTCTACGGCAAGTAAGGATTTGTATATAAAAGCTGTACTGTAATTGTATCTTGGGACATTTGGAATAAACATCAACTTATTTGGTTTATATATTATGCTTCGCCCCTGCCGGTACAGAACAGACATCCGGTGGATGTCTGCTCTGCGCCGACCGGAGCGAAGCGTAGACTTGCGTAGCAACGGAGCAATTCGTGTATCAAATGAGGGGCAAAATACCTTTTGGCCCTCATATCATTATATACGATAATAAAGAAAAGACCAATAATTTTTCTTTATTTTTTGCAAGATTACCTTTATATAACGCCCACATACCCCAACTTTCTGTAAAAACTCAATAACTGGTATAACGTTTATTTAAAATTCCGCCTAATGCAAAAAACAACACTCCCATCAGGATAAACCAGACATATTTAGTTCCAAACATAAAGGCGGACATCCCCTCAGGTTCATAAAACGACCATACCGGTGCCTTTGATCCACTCCCGACAATGGCAAGGAAGGAATAACATAATGTTGGAATCATCGCAACTGAAATACTCCTCAAAAGATAACTCAAAAAATATGCCATTCCTGCCATAAAAAAATAAATAATCACCAGATGAAGCCATTCCCAAATTAATGACGGGTATAACGTGACATACCACACAAAAAATATTGTGTTGGTTATGGAATACAGGATATAGAAAAAGCAGATCTCACCGATTTTCATTCGATTGGTTACATAAAAGACCTCATTTCCCTTTACATCTATATTTTGGATCAAATGCAGATAAATCCAAAATGTAGACAAAAAGGGAGACAACATCTGCACATTATATACAATACCGGAATATGTATGTTCATCTGCCCCATAATGCACATAACTCATGCAGGCCACTGACGGTATGATTGTATCGTTGACAAGAAATGGCACCCAAAACAAAATTCCAAGGGATCGGATCATGCATCTCCAATGACTGATTTTTCTACTTATACTTCTCTTGTTATCCATATATATCCATCCTCAACGGTAGACTCGGTCAACTTCCCATCCAGCATCTCTTCGGATACTACTCTGATCAGTTTTTGATTTTTTTCCTGCGTTTTGGTAATCATAATGCAGTGGCTCTTCTGTTGTTCATACTGGTTTTCTGTCAGTTGATATACTTTTCCGCCAGCCTCATCTGCCAGTTGTTCCGGAGAATACACCCCAATTATTTTTCCCGATTTCATTACCAGAATATAATCGCATAATGCTTCGATATCAGACACAATGTGCGTAGAGATCAGCACAATTCTGTTGGACTGCCGATTATCCAAAATCAGATTTTGGAATCTTAATCGTTCTTTGGGATCGAGCCCGGCTGTGGGCTCATCAAACAAGAGTACCTGAGGATGATTGAGAAGCGCCTGTGCAATTCCCAGTCTTCTGCGCATTCCGCCGGATAGAGTTCGCACCTTATCCTCTTTTTTCTCTGACAAATTTACTGCCGCCAGCACCGAATCTATCATTTCAGGCAGCTCCTTTTGTGATACATTCTTTAAATCCCCAAAATATTCCAGGAATTCTCTTACCTTTAATTCTTTTAACCCCTCAAATTCCTGCGGAAGATATCCGAGAATACTCTGGTATTCTTTCGAAGTCATGACATCTTTCTGATTCCAGCATATTTTTCCTTTCGTCGGCTGGTATAACCCCGCAATACAACGGAGAAGGGTAGTCTTTCCTGCCCCATTATCCCCCAGCACTCCATAAATTCCCTGCTTCAGCTGCAGATTTACGGAACTCAGTGCCTCCTTCTTTCGAAACTTTTTGCTTACTGACCTAATCTCCAACATTGTTCAGTCCTCCCTGTATCATCATATCGCAATCGAACGTGTAATAATCTGATTTTTTCCATCGTGCTGGTTAACCACCTGATTTACGTTCGGAACACAAAATACGATGGTATTTTTCCGTCCCAGGTCAGTCAAGCGATTCTCCATCATTTCGTAATATTTCGTCAAACCTTTCTCGCCCATTACTTGTCCATCATATATATTTACTCCATATAAATATGGATAAACAATGCTATTTCCATTACTTAAGACTTTTCTGCAATAGAAACCACTCAGTATCGTGACTCCATCGCTTTTTCCGTGATACCACTTTCCGTTCTTTTCCAAATTGGTATACAAGGTCTGATCTGTATTCACCTTCACAGCAAACTCCGTATTCGGATTCACGAAACACTCTTTAAAGTCATAAGTCTCACGATCAAACAGAGGGACAAATCCGGTCCTGGGGTAATACGCAAAATATCCCGGTAGAAAAATTCCCTGTATATTGGAATAATAAGCCGGACTACATCCACTGTATACCAG
The DNA here is from genome assembly GCA_022772675.1 of Agathobacter sp. Lineage (GTDB taxonomy): Bacteria > Bacillota > Clostridia > Lachnospirales > Lachnospiraceae > Roseburia. The sequence continues at coordinate 57,265 of JALEZW010000030.1, forward strand.
ACGAATCTTTTGGATATTCAGATTCTCCGTGTTCTTCACTGTTATATAATCCCCCTCCTGAGATACTTTTAACGGGTGATTATTTCCATCGGAGACGGATTTTACCTTGTATCCATGATACAGAGTCATCTTATATTCCGGCAGAGATTCATCTACCTCCATTAACACATCTGCCGTCAGCCTAAGCCCCACCGACAACTCCATCCGGTATGACCGAATATGGTAACCGCCTTCCTCGTCTCTTAGCTTTGCATTCTGAATGGAATAATAATACTGATCATGGGCCAATGTATTTGCAGGATTCCCATTCATAATCACTTTCGAAGACGGCACCAGGTAGACCAGAAGACATACACAACTAAGCAAAGCGCTCAGTTTCCCCCACTTCCTTGTTCTTGGGACGCTCAGAAAAATTCCCGTCAATACAGCTGCGCACCAAAATAAAATTAACGCAACCCGGTATGGCAGTAAAGATTCCCCAAAAGAATAATTTGGTGCAAATTTTGTATATACAAGGGGCATAATATTAAACAATTCCACAAAGCGGTATACCGGTGATTTTCCATCTGTAGACTGACTGATCTGTCCCGCCAGCTCCTCCGAATAGGGTGACACAAGGTAAGCTGCCAGGATCATGGTAAAGTAAGGAACAAACCTGTTTCGAAATCTTGACAAAAAAGAACCGATCAATAATCCTAATTCCATAATCAGGAAAATATTTAATAACATATTCCAAATGATATGTTTTATGTACTCACCATTTGGATCTTTGATATGATAAAAGGAATAGCAACAAATGACACATAAAATTAAAAACAGTGTAACCATGCATATCCATATGGAAAGCACAATACCTGCGCTCCAAAATGGCTGCCCGTTTTTTCCTTCCGGTGTCGCGGCGGCGGCTTCTGCAATCCCCGTTGCTTTCAATTTTTTATGGTATTCATATGATAAAAACATCGTAATGATAAATAAATACAGGGATAGACTTAATGCCTGCTGTAACTGGGCAGGAATCATTCCGATTCCTGTCCTGCCATAATAACGAAATGCATAGCATCCGCAAAAAGGTAGAGTGAGAAGAGCAATCCCTATCAATAACTTCGATCTGTAAAATACTCTTGCAGCATCTTTTATCATTATTGATACCCTCTCTTTCCGTGATTCTCTCCTGCTTTTTCCGCTTTCAGTATTTGTTTCCCGTCTCCGATGGACAGATAGATTTCCTCCGGAAGGCCGAGATCTTCGTAGCAGTTTTCACAGGTAAAGCTGTGGTCACCATTTTCTTTACAGGTGCCTCCGGCTATGACATTCCCGGGAATCACATTACCATTTTTGTCACACAGATCGATAAAGGTTCCGGTGGCATCATCGGATGAACCTGCGCTTTCATAGGTAACAGTCAGATAGGTTCCCACCTCCGTGGACTTTAAAGTAATCCCTTTGATCTGTTGAATTAAGGTGTCAGACAGTTTTGCAGCTTCTTCGGAAGAGATACGGTAGTCGGCGCTCTGTGCAGTACTTTTATCCGTGACACGGATTTTTAAGGTGCTGTCGTTACACACTGTTGTATTTTTGCTTCCGGCATGAAATACAAGGGATGGCTGCAAATGAACTGTAAACATTTTATCCCTTGTCAGACGCTTGCCGGCAACAATCACAGATAATTCTCCGGAACCGGTCTGCTTGCTGTCCGACATTGTTTTATGAATCGTACTTTCCGACGAGCTGTCAAAATCCATATATACAGATACGGGTGTCAGATGCCGTATCCTGCAGTAGTCCTCGATAGACTGGCTGCTGCCTTTTCCTTCTGCTATTCCGGACACCGGATCTGTGACATCTGTTGTTTCAGGAAGAAGTAAATACTCCTCCGGATTTTTTAGCGAAATACGGAGTGTGGCAACCATATAATCACTGTCACATAATACTTCCTGCACCTGATAGTCCAGAATCTCTTTGCCGGTATTTTTGTTCTGCACAGTTACGGAGGGATCTTTATCAATCAGGCTTTCCATTTGTTTGTCGATGCCCCGGCCGCCGGATTGCTTTGTAAAATAGTCCAGTCCAAAATATCTGACTGCCGCAAAGGTGACGGTGGAGCCAACCAGGAGCGTGACTGCAAATGCAGCGGCAATCTGTGCCGGCTTCCAGTAATAGGGCTTAAGTTTGTTCTTTCTGTTGCCATTCTTTACACATTGTTTTGTATTTTCATCTCTCTTTACTTTCTTTAAAATTTCCTGATTCAGAGCGGCGGTTGGTATTTCACCTTCGTGTAATGCCTTTTTCAGCAATTCTTCTATATTATCTTTCATATCCCATTTCCTCCAGTTTTTCTTTGATTTTTTCTCTTGACCGCTGCAGTCTGCTGGTAACAGTCCCTTTGCTGATATGTAATTGTTCGGCGATTTCTTTCGTGGAAAGATCAACACTGTAATACATCAGAACAATGACCCGGTATTTTTCCGGCAGGTCATGAATCGCTGCTCTTAGCATTGCACTTGTTTCCCTGTGGATACAGGAAGTAAGCAGATCCGGTGTGGTAGCCGCAGAGTATTCCGAAGGGGAATCGGATAAATCTTCCTCTTTTAACACGTGGGAGGGTGCGATTTTCTGCCTTCGTTTTTCTTTGCGCCACTGATTTTTCCACAGATTTGCTGTAATCCCGATAAGATATTTTTTTGCCTCCTCGACTGCAATGGTTTTGTCAATTTCCAGTGCTTTTAAAAAGGTGTCCTGGTACAAATCATCCGCAAGAGTTCTGCTTCCTGTGAGAAAACAGCAGAATCGGTATATATCCGTTCCGTATTTTTCTATGCATACTTCAATCTCCTCTGCATTCATGTGAATCTCCTTTGTAATGAAAAGCTTTTCGTTTCATCGATGAACGATTACCCTTACAACTATATCATGTCGTCACTTCCATATTGATTGCAAGTTAATGAATCTTTATGATAGATTTTATCAATTTTTGTAACTATTCAGAACCCCTTAGAATAAGATAAGTAGATTCGTCATGCCTGCATGTAAGAAGCTACTTATCTTATTCGTAAGGGGGCTCGAATAGAGCCACCTCCCCATGTATGAGCAAAATTAGCTGCGAAGCAGCGAGAAAGCACGACTTGTCGTGCGTTTTTGCAAATGCATGGGGAGGGGTTTTGAATAGACACTTTTTTATTTTTGAAAGAGAAATACATGTTGGAAAAGCCATCTGTCTGAATAGACCGGCATTTTCATCATATGATATAAGGGTCAAAAGGACCCTCATATCATCATATGGAACATCGTAACTAATGAAATTAAGCATAGCTGGAAGGATTTATGAGGTTGTTTATAAATTTGACATACGCTGGTACGGGTGGAATTGAGGAATTAGAAGAAACACCCGTATAATGAACCGATACTGTACGGGTGAATTTGAACTTTTAAAAAAAAACCGTACAATCAGCCGATACTGTACGGGTGAGTTTGAATTTTATGAAAAACACCCGTACAATCAGCCGATACTGTACGGGTGAAATCGAACTTTATGAAAAAACCCCGTACAATCAGTCGATACTGTACGGGTGAATTTGAGCGTTTTGAAAAAAAACCGTACAACCAGTCAAACTGTATGCGTGAAATCGAACTTTATGAAAAACACCCGTACAATCAGTCAAACTGTACGGGTGAGTTTGAGAAATATAAATAACACCTGTACAATAGACCGAAACTGTCCGGGCGAATTTACTCATTTTGAAAAAACGTCCGTACAGCGTGCCGAGACTGTACGGCTGAATTAGAGAATCGCGACAAGACCCTGTCCAATCCCTTATAAGAGCCCAACAATACTCTAATTTCCAGTAAATCAGACCGACAACACCATGGGTTTGGAATCAGGGACAACCACTTTCTTGTTTGAGGAGCTGAACCTGACAGTATCCGTGCAACCACCCGGGCTAAGCTTTACCTTTACAGTGGCAGTTGTTCCCTTTTTCATGGAAAGGGAGCTTTTCACAAACTTCACACCGGATGCTTCCATATAGGAATAGTTCAGATCACAGAATCCTTTATCCGTGTTAGCACCCTCTAAACTTCCTTCGTTTGTGTACTGCCAGATATCCACTGCTGCCGGAAGTTTCGGTCTGCTTTCCCCGTAAGAGGCTGCCCACACCCTATAGCCCTTCAGCTTTGACCAGTCAAAATAATCCTTGAGATAAGAAGCGCTGGAATAAATCATCGGTGTATATCCGGCATCCGCGATGACATCGCAGAAGGCTTTTGCTATAGCTGTGGTATTGCTTTTCCCGTCTGCAAAGCAGCCCTGCTTCTCGATATCGTATGCAAGAGGATAGTCCAGCTTCCTTCCATCCAGAATCTCCAGACAATACTCTGCCTCCTTCACGGCAGCTTCCGGCGTGCGGACACAGCAGACGTGATAGGCACCGACCTTTAAGCCGGCAGCCTTTGCCCCCTCATAATTGGCTTCAAACTGGGCATCCACATCCGGTGCCTGTCCCTCCCCGGTGCGCAGCATGACAAAATCCATATCACTTTCTGCCACCATTTCCCAGTCAACCACGCCATTCTTAGATGATACATCGAAGCCTTTCTGTAATGATAATGCCTGCACCTGTGTGACAGGTAATGCCGCCAGCAAAAGTGAGACCGCTATGCAGCATATAAAAAACTTTTTCATTCTCATTTATTCCAATCCTCCTGATCTGCTTCTTCCATTTTTTCCTTCAGCGTCTTTGCCAGTTCGTCAAACACAGGAATAAAACTGTCGCGGATCAGAAGAATCAACTCATCAATTTCTTCCTCATTGTAAATGTGTACGGAGGAATTTCTTTTTTTCAGCATTGTGAGCCATACGTCGTCATTTTGTATGAATCCGGTTTTGTATGCCAGCTTTAGAATCTCACGAGGCGATCCGGTTTCTGCATTGGCGACGGAGTGAAGCTGCAATACTGCCTGCAGGGCTTTCCATGCCAATTCAAATGCCAGATTAAACTGCCCGACAATTCCCGTCCTGTAAATTTCATCTTCACCGGCTTTAGAAAAATCAGCCCTTTTCAAAATATCTAAGCTGGAAAGAAAATTGTCATATTTTTTCATATATCGTAATTCCATCCTTTTCGATTTCTTTTTTCAATTCACCAGAAATATTTTCATCATATTCCACAATGTCAAAAGAGAGAAGCGTCCACGCGTTCTCCCTGACATCCCAATAAAAATCGTCAAAATCCCCTCCGCAGACCGCAAGATCCACATCACTGCGTTCCCGGTGATCTCCTCTCGCCCTGGACCCGAATAATATCAATTTTCGAATATGATGTTTGTCTGCCATTCGAACAATGTCATGATAGAGCCTGTCCGGAAGATGATATGTCATAGTGGATTCCTTCTTTCTATATGATTCACATTATATCCCCCCGGATTACAAAAATCAACAGCCTGAATCATGCCCTGTTTGCGCATCTTTTATTTACATTTTACAAACCCCTGATAACAAATTTTACAACCCCCCTTTATCTTTGATTACAAGACGGAAGGTATAGGAGGTTCAGTATTGAGTAATCGTTCAGCCATTAAAAAACAACTGGAGAACATCATAGAAGAGAAAAAAATATATCCCGTTTACCAGCCCATCGTGTCTCTGAAAAACGGAGAACTGTTAGGCTATGAGGCTCTGTCCCGCATTTCCCTAAAGCCCTGCAGCTTTAATGTAGAGGAAATGTTTACCTATGCGGAGGAATTTCAGTGCCTGTGGAATCTGGAGTATATCTGCCGGAAAAAGGCCCTGAAGGAAGCCAAAGACAGCATCGGACAGAAAAAACTGTTCCTGAATGTGGACCCTAACGTCTTCAATGATGAACGCTTTAAGGCAGGAATGACCCTAAACTACCTGAAACGTTATAATATATCCCCCGGCAACATTGTCTTCGAGGTGTGTGAGCGGTCGGACATTAAAGAGATCAACCTTTTTCAGCGGGCAGTCAATCACTACGAAAAACAGAATTATCAAATTGCCATCGATGATTTTGGTAAGGGTTATGCGAATTTTAACCGTATTTTTTTCCTAGGACCCAAATATGTAAAAATAGATATTTCCCTGATCAGCAATATAGGTAACGACTCTGTCAAAAGTTCTACGGTGGAAGGTCTGGTGAAATTCTGCCACAGCGAGAATATCTGTCTGATCGCAGAGGGGATTGAAACCATAGAAGAGCTGATCACCCTGGTTCGTCTGGGTGTGGATTACGGTCAGGGATATTTTATCGCAAAACCGGCAAAGGAGCTTCAGGAAATTCCCGATGCCATCCGGGAGCTGATTGTGAGCGAAAACAAGACTGCTGAGACGAAGCCGGCAGCGCCCACCTTCTTCGGAAATATCGGAAGTATCTGTCAGAGGCTTGGGACTACCACCTGCGACACCAAAGCAGTTACGGTTTTCGAGTTTATGCAACGCCAGCCTGAAATTACGGAGATCTGCGTGGTGGACAGGGATCAGAAAGTATGCGGTCTTGTGACCAAGCAGCACATCGATGAGTGCTTCGGTGGCAGATACGGCTACTCCCTGTACAGCAAATACACGGTTGGAGAGCTGCTGAATTCCGATTATCTTGAGGTGGACTGCCGGATGCCCATCGAGATGGTCTCGCGGCTGGCGCTGATTCGTCCCAAACATATGCTTTACGATGCCATTATCGTCTCTGACAACGGAACCTACATGGGAATTGTTACAGTAAAGGATCTGCTGGAGGCATCCGTCTCTATTCAGGTGGAACGGGCAATGGATACCAATCCCCTCACCCATCTGCCCGGGAATATCCAGATCGAACAGAGGATTTCCAACAATCTGTTCTCCAAAAATAAGTTCTCCATCATGTATCTGGATCTGGACAATTTCAAATCCTATAACGATGTCTATGGTTTTGAAAATGGAGACATGATGATCAAGGCAGTGGCAAAATGCATGGAAGAAGCCTGCCGAAATGGGGAATTTATCGGTCATGTGGGCGGTGACGATTTCGTCATTATTTCCGACGATTACAATCTGGAGGATGTGTTCCGGCAGATTATTGACCGTTTCCATCTTTGCCTGAAAGCGCTCTACTCCGAGGAGGATTACGCCCGGGGAGAGATTCATTCCCAGAACCGCCGTGGAGAACCGGAAACCTTTCCCCTTGCCTCCCTCTCCGGTGCCCTTTATACCAATGAAAAAATAAGTGTCCAGAGCATCAACGACTTTTCCTATAAGATTGCTCTGACAAAAAAAACCAGTAAAAAACATGCGGGTGACTATCTGCAGAAAACAGAAGACCTGGTGTTTCAGGAGAACGTATGAAAAGAAAAGAAAAACTCAAAAGCGCATTTTTAAAAAGACTCTTACTGGGTCTGGTACTTCCATTTTTACTAATTCTTTCCGTCATTGCGGTACGCGTGTACGGAAATGTCCGTAAGGATAAGGCAGAATCCTATACCATTATTGCAAAAACAACTGCGGAAAATATGGGTGAAGTTCTGAAAAAATATGCCTCCGTTGTGGAGATGGCAGCCACCAATGATGCTGTAACTGCCATGACTGCCAATGAGGCCGAGCCCTATCTGCAGCAGATCATAAAAAACAGCGGCGATGTATGGTCACACTTTCTGATTGCAGACTGTGTCGGCATCGAGACCGCACATACTGACGGAAAAAGCTATCACGGGAAATCCATTTCTGACCGCGATTATTTCACCAAACCATGGGAAACGGCTTCCACTGTAATCTGTGAGCCGGAATATTCTAAAACCACCGGTGGACGTATTCTTGCGATTGGCACCCCCATCTTTGTAAACAATGTAAAAACCGGGGTTCTGGTTGGTTTTGTCCGTCTGGAATATGTCTCCTACATCCTGAATCAGAATAATGTTACCAAAAACAGCTATGAATTTATGCTGAATTCCGATGGTACTCTTTCGGCTCATCCCAAGGACGCCATTGTTCTTAAACAAAATTGGGGCAACCCCGCCGAGGATGATAAAGCCTCATTAGACGCAGTTGCAAAGATGTCCGCCACACAGAAAAAAGCAGTTTCTGCTATGATGAATCAGGAAACCGGGGTCATCACCGGCGAAAACTATGTATATGCCTATACCCCTGTTCCCGGCAGCAAAATGTCCCTTTGCATTGTTGCCCCTTACCGGGAAGCCTATACCATCATATATGAAGTATTTTCTCTCATCCTGCTGACGATTTTACTGGCAGTCGTTATCGGAATTGTGATGTCGGTACTGCTGGCACATAGTGTTGCCGTTCCCTTTGAGTGGATTGGAGAACAGCTCTATCATCTTGCCAAGGGCAATACTGCCATCACAGAACGGAAGATGGGTTATGAGAATACAAAGGAAATCTATGCCCTAAAAAAATCCATCTATTTTCTTGCAGAAAGTCTCGAGAGCATGCTCTCCACTTTGGATCAGGAATCCGGCAACATGATGAATTCCGCCACGGAGATTTCCACTTTGGTAACCAGTTCAAACCAGAGTGCCAGCGAAACCTCTTCCTCTATGGAAGAACTTGCTGCAAGTATGGAGGAAATCTCCGCCACAACCGTCTCCATTAACACCTCCGCTGTGCAGATTGGCGATACCATCTCTGAGATCGCACAAAAAGCCACTGAGGGTTCTTCCTTTGCCAAGGAGTCCCAGATACGGGCAGATAAAAACGAGCAGAGTGCGCTAAATGGAAAAGAATCCACCATCACGATGTTGGAAGAGATGCAGAAGATGCTTACAGAATCTATCCAGAACAGCAGAAAAGCTGAAGAAATCAGTGCCCTGACCACGGATATCTTTACCATTGCGGACCAGACCAATCTTCTTGCCCTGAACGCCTCAATAGAAGCTGCCCGTGCAGGAGAAAGTGGAAAAGGATTTGCTGTAGTAGCCAGTGAAATCCGCAATCTTGCGGAACGCTCCAAGGAGTCAGCAAATCATATCCAGATTATCAGTGCCTCTGTAATTGATGCTGTAAAGCATCTGGCGGATGATTCCGAAAGGATGTTACATTTCGTAGATACCACAATTCTGGGCGATTACAATCGCTTTGAGGAGGTGGCAAGACAATACCGCGACGATACCACTTATCTGGATACCGTCCTTGATGAATTTGCAGCAAAGGCAGCTGACCTTAAGGAGCTAATGTCTGATCTGCAGAACGGAACTTCAGAAATTTCTTCTGCAATTGAAACCAATACCAGTGAGATTGTCCGCGTTACGGAAACCACGGAGCTTCTTGTGTCCAACATTGAAACAATTCAAAAGGAAGCAGGTGACAATCACCGTATTTCCGATCTGCTTCGCACCGAGGTGGGGAAATTCCGCTGATTACGGTATAGAATATATCCCACGATATCCGCAATTGCCCATCCAATGGGAATGGACCACCATATGGCAGTTACCCCCAGCGGTGTGTTGGGGGCCAGAGCATAGGATAATGCAACCCTTATGCCCAGGGAGATTACCGTAAGAAGCAGTGAAATATAGGGTTTATTGACTCCCCTGAAATAACCATACCACAAAAACAGGATACCAATTCCCACATACATGGCTCCCTCAATCCGCAGGTATCCGGCTCCCTCCGCTATAATCCGTATCTCTTTTTCCTTTACAAAAATCTCCATAAGATTTCCTGCAAAGATAAAAACAATGATGGATATGACAGCACAGAAAATAAAGGACGTAAGGAAGGAAATCCCTGTTCCCTTCCGGATACGCTCCTCCTTCTTTGCCCCATAATTCTGGGAAACAAACAGGGAATAAGCATTTCCGAATTCCTGGGCAGGCATATAGGCAATGGTGTCAATCTTCACCGCGGCGGCAAAAGCCGCCATAATGGTTGTTCCAAAGCTGTTTACCAGTCCCTGAATCATCAGGATTCCAAAATTCATCACAGACTGCTGGATTCCCGTAGACACATCATTTAACACAATTTGCTTAAACCGTTCCCCGTTCCAGCCGATGCTGTACTTATCTTCCCGTAAAACCGTAAGCTTTACTGCTGAATACACGGTTATTCCAACTCCGGCCACCGCCTGTGCAATGACAGTTGCTGCAGCTGCACCACTTACACCAAGCTTAAGACCAATCACAAACCATAAATCCAATACTATATTGAGTACCGATGCCGCCGCAAGAAAAATCAGCGGTATAATGGAATTTCCCATAGCTCTCAGCAGATACGAGAAAAAGTTGTATAAAAACAAAAAAATAATTCCCACAAACACCACTGAAACATATTCCCGCATCAGTTCCATCAGTTCCTCCGGTGTCTGCAGGAGCTGCAGTATCAACGGCATTCCCGGATAAATGATCAGATATATCACCAGGGAAACTCCCAGAATAAACCAGAAGGACAGTCCTGCATCTTCTCTCAGTTTCTTTTCATCTGCTGCACCGTAATCTGCGGAAAAAAAAGCACCGCTTCCCATACAAAGCCCAATGATAATAGAAGTGATAAAAGTCATCAGTGTGTAGGCGGAACCTACTGCTGCCAGGGCATCCGCTCCCAGGTACTTTCCAACGATCAATGTATCCACAATATTATAAATCTGCTGTAATAAATTTCCTGCTATCATAGGCAGTGAAAACCGGATCAGTTTCTGCCAGATAGAACCTTCTGTCAGATCGATTTTCTTCATTTTAAAACAGACTCCTTTCAACGTTTCGTTTTTCCCGGCAGGCTCTGCTGCGAAAGGAAATAGTTAATTGTCCATCCCGACTTTTTTAAATGCCAGTTTGTACATCACAATACTGATAACCAGCCACACACCTATGACAATGACCGGCATTCCCACCGCTGACCAGCCCAATTTATTTCCTGAAATACTTTCAAAAAGCGTCATCATGGCATCTGTCGGAAGCAGGCTGGAAATCCGGTCCGCAATTTTATTATGAAACATTTCTATGAAAAAGGGTGCCATAAATAAAAACATAAAGGGCATCGACATAAGGCCTGCGGACATCTGATTTCTGGCAAATATTCCCACAAATGCACCGAAAAAAATCACTGACAGTCCGGCATACAGGCCCACCAGCTGATATAACACAAATTTATCCAGAGAAAGTCCCAGTATAAAGTACATAATCACATTGTCTGTAACAACAAAAAGCATGCAGATCAATGCCTTGGCCAGCATAATTTCTCCCGCCCTGACATCGTTAAGCATCAATGTACGAAGCGTATTTTTCTCCTTTTCCTCCGCAATCACCGTTCCCATCAGTGTAACCGGAATCATCGCAAGATTCATCAGTACGCAAAATGAATAGATATAGTTTTCAGGCATCCCCATATCCAGATTTCCATAAAGAAGTGCAAACAAAAGAGGGAACAGCACATACACAAATACACTTATATTTTTTGTCAGGTCCTCTATCCCGAGTTTAAAAAGTGCCTTCATCTTATAAACTCTCATCTTAACTCCCTCCCTGTCAAATTTAAAAATATTTCCTCCAGGTTCGGTTCCTTTGAATGAATGGAACGAATTTCTTCCGTACACCCGGCTAATGCCGCAGTAATTGCACCGGGCTCTTTTTTTACCGTAACCATTTTTCCATTCTCAAAAAGAATCTCTACTTCTTTCTTCGCATACTTTAACTTAAGTTCCCCCGGATTTCCAATTTCCACAATCTGCCCGCTGTTCAGAAAAGCCACCCTGTCGCATAATTGGTCGGCTTCCTCCATATTGTGGGTCGTCAGAAAAATCGTAGTTCCATCGCTTCTCAGCTGTTCCAGAAGCTTATGAATTTCCTCCGTTGTGGCAGGATCAAGAGCTGCTGTAGGTTCGTCCAGAAAAAGCAGTCTCGGGTTATGTACCACTGCACAGGCCAGCAGGAGTCTTTGCTTCATGCCTTTGGACAAGTCCTTGACCTTTTTGTCCTTGTCCTCCCACAGTTTCACCTGTCGAAGCAGTTTCTCCACCTGACTTTTGTCTGTATGGGACAGCTCCGCAAAAAATGACAGATTCCGATATACCGTCAGGCGTTCATAAACATTGCTGTTATCGCTTAATATTCCGATTTCGCTGATTCCGGCATCAACACTGCAGGATCCATACCCCGGCTTCAGCTGCTTTGTAAGAAGCTTGATCGTCGTTGTTTTACCTGCACCACTTGGTCCCAGAAAGCCAAAGATTTCATTTTTTTTCACCTCAAAGGTGATATTGTCCAGAACTTTCTTATCCCCAAAGGATATTCCCAGTTCTTTTGCCTCAATCATGTTTCTTTCCACAGTAAACTCCCTTCTTTTTACCCTTTATACTACTCTTTTCACAAGGGTTCGCTTCCGGCGAACTTTCCTATAAAGTAAAAATATCATGCTGAGATTCAGGGTCTTTCTAAGTATAACGGATTCTATGGAAAATTACAATTCTCTGCTTTCATATTCCAGTACAACATTTATTGTTCCAGATGCATCCCCTCCGCAATATGCAGGCTGTCTAAAATCTTATGGATTTCCTTCTCCTCAAAGGTTCCATACATTCCAATATACAGATGCTCCTCAAAGGGATTCTTTCACCTTTCTGCTGATATTCGTAGGCGGACTGAATATAGCAATCGTCAATGTCCGTCATTGCACATAAGAGTTTTTCACCTTTCAACATCGTAACCCTCCTCCTTCAGATAAGCTTTCAATTTTTTCCTGGTTCGAAACAAAATGGATTTTATTCTGCTGGAGCTTGCGTGTGCTGCTTTTGCGATGCTATGTACCGGCTCCAGATACCAGTATCTGCAGACAAACTCATTTCTCTCATACTCTGTAAGGGTTCCTAAGGATTCCTCCTCACCATTTGAACATCAATCCATACATAACTTTCCTTCGGCAAAGGGATTGATGCTGCATGTCAGGCTTTCATAGAAACCTTTACACAATATCTACACGATAAGCAGGGTGTGATGGTTGCAGAATGTATCAAAATTAAATAAAAACCCTTTTTACAAAAGTAAAAGGGTTTCTTACTGTATTCTTTAAGACTGTGGAAGCAGTTTCTACAATATATTTTTCAGGTACACAAGCTTTGTTTCTGATGACAATTCCTCGCAAAACTGATATCCTAACCGATCAAAGGATTTCATTTCTTCCACATCGGCCAGGTTATGTTCCGCCATAAAACGGACCATCTCCCCACGCGCCATCTTGGCGTAGACACCTTTCTGAATTACTTTTCCACCGGACAGTTCTCCGAATACGCAGGTGATGAACCGGTCCTCCGGCTTAAGACAGGGCTCAATACACTTAGAGTATTCCTTTGATGCGAGATTTACGATCACGTGGGAATCATCCACGACTTCCTCATACAGACAGCTGCCCCAGAAATCGTATAGCCCGTTTATACCATTAATCACGGTCTTTGCCTGCATCTCCAGACGGTATGGCGTTACTCCGTCCATAGGCCTTAGCACGCCGTAAAAGCCGGACAGAATCCTGAGATTCTCCTGAATATAGGAAAGCATCGAGGTGTCAAAAACAGCCGGTGTCATATACTGATACTGGATTCCCTCATAGGAAAGAATCGCCGGTGTCAGGTTATGGTCCAGCTGCATATCCCGAAAACGTTCATAATTCTGCTGCGCCAGTTTATCATTGCAGTGCCATAGTTCCTTTGCCTCTTCCAGACTGAGGGACTGCATCCATTTTAGGATTGTCTCTGTTCTGTCAAGAAAAACAGGCAGGTTCTGCCAGGGCAGAACCTCCTCTTTTGCGTTCATCTTTTTCGCAGGGGAAATAATCATCCTCATGATAATTCCTCAAGCATCTGCGCCGGATTCTCCGCCGCCTTCACCTTACCAAAGGCTTTGACGATCACGCCGTTCTCATCAATCAAATATGTAGTACGAACTACACCCATGGACACCTTTCCACAGGTTTTCTTTTCCTGCCAGACATCATAGGCCTGTATCGCGGAGAGCTCAGGGTCCGACAACAGGGTAAATCCAAGATTGTATTTTTCCTCAAATCTCTTATGGGATGCAACAGAATCCTTGCTGACCCCAAGGACCACTGCACCTTTTTCTGTAAACTGTGGTGCAAGCTCACTGAAGCCGCAGGCCTGCTTCGTACAGCCCGGGGTATTGTCCTTCGGGTAAAAATACAGGATAACTTTCTTTCCTGCGTACTCACCTAATGTATGGATGTCTCCATTCTGATCCGGAAGGGAAAATTCCGGGGCTTTTGTTCCTATCTCTAACATCGTTGTTTTCCTCCTTATTCTCTGCTATGGATGATTCTGAGTATTTCATCACCATATTTTTCTACTTGTACACATGCTCATTTTACAATCTTCCAGTACGCCGAGTAAAAAGTTTCTGGTGTATTGAACGAAGATGCGGTTTCGAGAGTGCAGGTTAAAAAACGAAGGCGTAGCGAGCTGCGTCGAGGCCTTTTGACCTGTGCTATCAATCGCAGACCGTTCATATTCACTAGAAACTTTTTATTCGGTGTAGAGCTCAAATACTTCCCTTCATCGTTTCCTCCTACAAATAGGTCGACCGTTGTTTTCCTTTTTCGCCCGTACTCCATCCCCGTTTTATATGAATCAGCCCACTCAAGCCACAATATTCTCATACCATTTTCCTTTTATAAAAAAATGATACAGTAAATGTAATTTTTTGCTGCTTCCAATTGTAGACATAAGGATTTTTTAATCAGACAGAATATCTGAGCGAAAAAATTTTGATTATATGGAGCATTTTGCCACAGCAAATGGTATTACCATTATCCCAGTACACCGATTCTCTCACCGGTCGTTATTCATCCTCCAGTCAATACACCGCTGTAAATAATTCACATAATCCGGGTTTTTGCACATGCCCTTCCCTGCCGTATCGGAAATCTTTGCCACATCCATGCCGTTGCAGGCGGTGGTTTTCATGACGATATTAAGTGCCGGAACCTCTGTATCATTTGCAATGTAGGTGCCAATTCCAAAGGCAACCTTTGCCTTGTCCTTAAAATAGGCATACAATTCGCCAGCGCGCTTAAAATCAAGGCTGTCGCTGAACAAAAGGGTTTTTGTTTTCGGATCGATTCCAAGGCTTTCGTAGTGGCGGAGCATCTTTTCTCCCCACTCAAATGGATCTCCGCTGTCGTGCCGTACACCGGAAAAGAGCGTTGCATAGGTCAGCTGGAAATCTCTTAAAAAGCAATCTGTAGTAATGGCATCCGTGAGAGCAATTCCGTTTAAGATTCCATACTCCTTAATCCAGGCATCCAGCGCATACCAGTTGGAGTAGGCCGGGTTGTGCTTGTGATTTCCCTGTCCCACACACATAATCCACTCATGGGCCATGGTGCCCACCGGTGTCAGACCATATTTCTTTGCCAGATACACATTGGAAGTCCCCACAAACCTGGAGTCATGGAACTGGTCTCTATTTTCCGCCAGCTGCTTCACCGCCATCTCCTGCGCCTCCCCGGAAAGTCTCCTTCGAAGTCCGAACTCACTGAAGGTGCCAATATCATATTTTTCTCCATTTCCCACACCCTTAAGTCCGTTAATTTTATCTGTCAGCCGCTCCTTGAAACTGCCTAAAAGTTTGTCATAATCATAGGCCATCCGGAAATAAACCTCGTTGACAATGGCGAGGGTTGGAATCTCATACATGGAGGTGTTGAGCCAGGTTCCCTTAGTCTCGATGGACAGACCGCAGGAGGCATCTGTCGTAATTTCAAAATCCTCGAACCTGGGCTGCCACAGCCGCAGAAAATCCACATAGGAGCCCTTCATCCACTTGACCTCATTGAGATAGGAAAGTTCTTCCTCCGTGAACCGCAGGTCGCAGTATGCCTTAATCTGTTCCCTGATTTCCTGCACCATTGCTTCTGTAAAATGTACATCAGTATTCCTGCACTTAAAACTCCAGGTGGTCTTGTAATCGCTGAACTGATGGTAGATGGCCTGTCCCATGCTGATCTTGTACATATCTGTTTCCAACAGGCTGTTGATAATCTGATTTAAAACCATAACTGTAATATCCCTCTTTCCCTATATTATGAGGGGCAAAAGGTATTTTGCCCCTCATTTGATACACGAATTGCTCCGTTGCTACGCAAGTCTGCGCTTCGCTCCGGTTCAACAATTCAGAGCTCTTATCCTGCAAGCAGGATAAGAGTTCTGACCTTTCAATCCTTATGTCATATGATCTCCACCTGACATCCGCGCATGGCCTCAATTGCCGTCCGATGTGTTTCCGGTGTCACTCCTGCACAGGCATGTTCTATCACTCGGACAGCTGCATTCCCTGCTGCTGCCTTCGCCAGAAATACATTGCTGATTACACAGATATCTGTGCATACACCGACAAAATCCACGATAAGCCTTCCATCCTCCGGATATTTCCTGCCTAATTCCCGGATCCGGTCTGCCAGTTCCTCACTGCCGAAGCCCGGTTTATCAATGATTGAAATCTGCTCTTTCTGATAATGATCCGATACAGCCTTCATGACATCCGCCTGAATCTGCCAGCCTTCGGTATCCTTTATCGTGTGGAGTACCGGGAGCTTTCTCCCCTCCTGCGTAGTAAGATAATCCTCTCCGTGAGTGTCTCTGGTCAAAAATACCTCGTCATAATTTTCTGACTCAATCACTTTTACTACAGAGGATACTGCTTTTTCACACTCTTCATTTCCCAAGGAACCGGTGAGAAAATCATTCTGCATATCCACAACCACCAGTACCTTTTTCATTTCCTTCGTCTGCTGTGCCATAACGTCCTCCCTGCCTGTAGCATTTTAACTGCCATCATAATGAAAGGCATCAAAATCAATTTTTCCTGTTGCTGTTTCGTTACCTTTTCATTAATTCTACTCGTTTTCTACGTTTTTTTCAATTCTATTTCACATAACTTTTACACGACAATGATAGCAATGCAGGGCCGCCCGGGTGTATAATAAATTTAATTATGTGCCTTTCGGTTCCATAACGGGCACAAAACTGCCTGCTTCATAAAATTGGTAATTATTCAGAATAAATACAAAAGTGACAGGAGGATAAGTATGGAAATTCCTTTTCTTCATCTGAAAACCAACGAAAGAAACACTGTCCCCCAGCCGGAGGGAATCGAATTGTTCCGGGCGGCACTCTGGCTGGCCGCCGGTATGGTCGGAATTTCCTTCCTGGCCACCTCACTGCCCATGAAATTTAAACTGATTCTATGTATTCTGGGAGGTATTTTCTGTGTTGTCGGCATAATCCGGCTCTTTAAATACCACAAAGCATACAAGGTTTTTCAGAATTTCATGCCCACATGGGATTTTGCTCGGGGAATCTATGACCAGTTTGCCATGGAGCTGAATGCATGGCACGAAACGGATACCGTGCCCACATGCTGTGATGGAGACACCCTGTATTTTCTGAAGCTGCAGAAGGAGCGCCTGAAAAGAAAAGGCCTGAAGATGTCTGACCAGATTCTGCCGGCAAAGGAATCCGGTTCCGGCACGGCAACGCTTTCCCGGAAGTCCCTCTGGTATACGTCCGACATGGTCTATGAAAACATCTCCAGAAAGCTCCGGTTTGACAATACGCAGGGAACCCTTTATGAAAGAAACGCGGAACAGGTCATGTACCAGATTATTGTCCACAGCCCCAATGAAACGCAGCTTACCAACATCACCGCCACCTGCCCCAATTGTGGGGCCGTCAGTCCGGTTGCTGCATTAGAGGAAGGCTGCCGGTACTGTGGCACCAAATTTCGGATTACGGATCTGTTTCCCCGGGTCGTAAATCTGTTTTTCATGAAATTGAACTCAACAACCACCAATTCCGTCATCATGAAACGGACGATGTCCATTTGCATGCTTGCGTTCTTTATCTTCACTTTTGTGGCAGTGCTCCTAAGCCCGGCAGGATTTCTGCCCGCAAAGCTGGCGGGATGTTTTGCGGTTTCCATATTCTGTGGCGGATTTTTGGGAATCATTCTGACGGATCTGATACTTCTTTTCTCGTTATTCGACAGAGACGGTATGAAACATGTATCTGCCTTTAAGCTGTACAGCTCAAAGGCAAAAATCAAAAACAGCATGCAGCAGTTTGACCCTAATTTTTCCTTCGACAAATTCGAAGGTCAGATTATATCTCTGGTCAAAATGGCTGTATTTGCGGAGGATCCACAGAATCTGGCCTGCTATCATGGAACGGAAAGAGACCCGCGTTTTTCCGATATTCTGGAAATGACCTACACCAATGCCACCTGCCTGAAAAAATCCTGGATGGAGGGCAATATTCTGCATCTCTCCCTGCGCACCTGGTGGATCAATTACAGCGAGTTTAATGGAAAAATATATAAAACAGGGGATTGTATTGACCTTGAGGTATGCACCAATGTAACCGTCCTGGAGCCTCCAGGATTTTCCATTACTTCTGTATCCTGTCCCTGCTGTGGCGGCAGCTTTGACGCTGTCAGGCAAAAAGTCTGCCCCTATTGCGGCAGCACCTACCACATGGAAAATGAGGGGTGGGTCATTACTGATATGAAGCTGATCAGATAGAAGCATTTTTCACAGGATTGAGGTTGTTATACAAAATCTGTTCGGAACGCAGCCATTATTATTTTCAAAATTTTAGCATATTATCTCAAATAATAAATATAATTAGTATGTTACACTTACGAACCATCCCATTTACCAGACATATGATATATTGAGCGATAAACAATACTTACAGCTCAGAAAGGACTAGAACAAATGGGAATCACCAATTCTAACAAAGAATTAAGCACGAACCATATTGACTGCGGGGACTCTTTTCAAGTGAAATTATCCCTGACCGCCGAGCCAGACATCGTAAACAATCCAACAGACATTGTTCTGATTCTTGACCGTTCCAGAAGCATGGCCGGAAGCCCCTTTGCCAACCTGAAAAACGGAGCAAAGAAATTCATTGAAATCATTGACGAAGCCACTGACGGAACAAAGGATGGAGAGATTGGTTTGGGCAGCCGGATTGGAATTGTCAGCTTTTCCGATACCGCAACCCAGGATACACAACTGATTACCTCCGTTGCCGAATTAAACGCAGCGGTAGATGCACTCACCACCAGCAGCTATACCAATCACGCTGATGCCTTCACAAAGGCACTCCAGCTGTTTGACCCCTCCTCCAATAATGCCAGGGTGATGGTCATGTTTACAGACGGCCAGACGACAGTGGGCGGCGATGCCACACCGGTAGCTGAAGCTGCAAAGGCACAGGGCGTCACCATCTACTGTATCGGTCTGTCGGGAAATGGTGGCATCGACGAACAGGCATTAAACAGCTGGGCTTCTTCCCCTGCTTCTGCCTATGTGGTCATTACCCCGAATGATGAAGAACTGGAAGATATCTTTTCCGACCTGGCAAAAAATATTTCCAAACCGGGTGCGAAAGACATTGTCATCAAAGATGTGATTTCATCCTGCTTTAAGATCACATCCCTTTCCATCCCTACCAAGGGAACTGCGAGCCTGCTGAGTGAGACCTCCCTACAGTGGAAAATTGATGAGCTGGGTGCCCATACCAGTGAAGGAGCATCTTTGGAATTTACTGTTTTACACGTCGGCCCCTGCTCCGGAACGATTGAGGTAAACGAATCCATTTCCTATGATGACAAGGACACAATACGGTAACCTTCCCCTCCCCGGAAATTGAAATCGACTGCGGGGATGCCATTTACCCAGAGCGCTGCCCGACACCGGTTCCGATCCACATGGGTCACTGTGAGGACTCTGTGGAAATCAATGGTGGAGATATCCAGTTAGAATCTTTGGGGCGCATCCTCCAGCTGGATGTGACCTTAAAGAACATCTGCCCGAACCGGCGTGTTGCGCTGGCAGTCATCATTACCGAGGTAGATGATCATGGCATGGAGCACAAGCGCGGCATGAAAACCATGACCATTCCGGCCCACACAAAGCAAAACTGCAGTGATGTCATTGTCCGCTGTATCAAATTTGTTCTTCCGGAGGATCTGGATGTCTCCGGCAAGACAAAATCTATCTGCCACGACAGAGACTTTAAAGCAAGATTTATTGCCAACTATATTGACAATGATTTTGAATGCTGCAGCTCAGTTTACTAAACAGATAGATAACTATTTTCGAACCGTTTCAATGATGTAACCAGATAATGAAAGGGACCTGCTGTTTGTTCAAATTCTCGGGTCTCTTTCCCTTGTCAACTTCGCTCCAGCTTTCTACATATTTTTATACTTGTATGTCAAAAAATTCCTCTGTGTTCATAAAGACGCCGAAAGCAAGCCTCCTTCCCCCTTATATGACACTTGTACGGGAGAATTTGATTTTTTCATTTTTCACCCGTACTTTCAAGGTCATCTGTACGGGTGCATTTTTGTTTTTTATATTTCACCCGTATTTTCATGAGCACCTGTACGGGTGCATTTCCACTTTTCTAATTTCACCCGTATCTTCATGGCCATCTGTACGGGTGCATTTCCACTTTTTCGTTTTCACCCGTATTTTCACAGGTTTACGTACAGGAGGATGTCAATTTTTTGTATTTCACCCATATCTTCAGCAATGTTCATACAGATAACTTTCCAGCTATTGACAGATTTCTCCTGCCAATTCAAATCCCTTCTTTGCCACGATCACTGCAATGAACTCATGGATGACAGCCGCTGCTGCAATGGTTCCCTGTACAATTTGTGCAAGCTGCGGAGCAGATAAAAGTGTTGAACAGACAATCCCGGTAAATACAAGGGAAACCCCGGAGTGGGGAAGCAGCGTCAGACCAAGATATTTCTTTACCTGATCCGGCATATGGGTAATTTTTGCTCCCACTCTTGCCCCAAAATATTTTCCAAATGCCCGTGCCAGTATATAGACAATGGTATACGCTCCGGCCCCAAGAATCAGATGATAGTCCAGAGGGGCCCCCAGATCCACAATAGCAGCGAGCAGAGATATCCCCAGAATTGGAGAAAAATAATCCGAAATTTCACACAGACGTTCTGGTGTTACCATATTTGAAAATATCGCTGCAAAAGAAACCCCCATAAGCATATAATTTATCGTGATGCCGGAAAGCACAAACGTATTCATGCCCCAACCAATCAGCATCGTAACCGTAATTCCGGAAAGCAGTACCAAAAGAGTTTTCGTCTTGCCACCGCATCTTTTCAGTAATAACCCCGCCGGGAAACCGACAACAGCTCCAATAAGCACAGGCAGAAAAATCATGACAGGTATCATATAGAGCGGAACGTTACCGCCGGAAACCTGCCTTGCCACCAGAGAATTAACCGTAAAGAAAACGACAATTCCAACCACATCATCCAGAACGGTCATAGGAAGAAGCGTGTCAGTTACCGGACCCTTTGCATGAAACTCATTCACGATGGACAGTGCCGGTGCCGGTGCTGTGGCAAGGGCGATTCCTCCAAAAACAAAGGCAAGATACACAGGAATATCCAGGAAAGAAAATATAATTCCAAATGCAAGACTAACCACAGTAAATGTTCCGAGAGATTGTGTCAATGTTGTAAACACCAGTGCTTTTCCATAGCTTTTTAACTTTGTCCAGATCAGCTCCGTTCCAAGCATGACACCAAAAGCACACTGCATCCACATAATGATTGTTTTATACCAGGCCGCATCCATAACCTGCTGTATCATTACCCCGATAGCATGGGGGGCCCAGCAGCATTCCCACAATCAGCCATCCTAAAATAGAAGGCATTTTGATTTTCGATATCAATTTCCCGGCAAAAAATGCAATAGCCAGCGTCACGATCCAACGAAATAAATATCCTATCATTCTATCTCTCCCTTCATGAAGCATCGGCCCATATGAAATTTTCTACTGCAAATGAGCTGTTCTTTGTATTACATCAGAAATTTGCCACATCCCCGGCAATCCCATAAAGCATTAAATTTAGCAATTTCGGGATAATTTTCTCGTGTAATTTTACCTTTTCCTTTAAATCCACATTTTGAAAAGCCGGACTGCTGAAATAACCGTTCAGCGTTGTCTGTATCAAATGGAAATAGGAAAGGGCATCCTCCATTTCTATTCCCTCTCTCAAAGTAACTGTCTCCAGAGTTTTTTTGCAGATACGGTCATTCAAGCCGTTAAACTCCTCCAGCATCTGATCTATTTCTCCTGACAGATGCTGTGGTTGATTCAGCAGCGCATCAAAAATGATATGGGCTTCGTTTGGAAAAGAATCAAAAAATTCCATACGGGCAGTCATGTATCCCTCCAAATCCGCTGCCCCATCATTTTCAAAAATATACTTTGCAAATTTCTCACAGCTAATTTTTAAGCATGTCAGGTAAAGCTCATCTTTTCCGGTAAAATTATGGTAAACCAAACCTTTATTGATCCCCGTCTTGCAGATGTTGTTCACCGTTCCTCCTGCATAGCCCTTTTCCCCAAACTCGGCCATAGCCGATTCGATGATTTTTGTAATGGTAATTTCTGTTTTTTCACTTTTCTTCATAAATAGACTCCAAAACAATATTGACCAGATGGTCAACATTATTATACTAATAATAAACCATCTGGTCAATAACATAATCTTATCATGATGTTTTAGTGAATTGGAAACTTAAATTCACCGACGATATAGAAAAAATAAGTTGTAGCACCTAAGATAAGTACCTTTTCACTTTTCTTTCTATATCCTTCGTATTCAGGATTGTTTTATCTGTTTCAAAAGACAGGATCAGCCTTTCACCCACATAAATGCCATTTTCCTCATAAGTCTGAATCTTTTTGACAGCAGCTCTTGCATATCCAGGCTCATCCATTTTTCCTTCATGCTCCCAATAAATTTCCTGCCGGCTTTCTGGGGAAAGAAATGTAAAATCCGGATATACGATTCCATACCCTTTCAACGGAAGTGGCCTTTCATATTTATAAGGAATGTTGTTTCTATAAAAAAAATCAGCCAGTATTTTCTCAGATTTTGAACGCACACGCTCCCCTTTCTCAGAATAGATTACTAAATCATTTTCCTGAAAACCCTTTCCCTCATATTTTTCCTGCTGCCACTGTTCCAATTGATTCTCCCACGTTGGTTCTACAGCCTCTATCCGTGCCCGACGTGCCGCATGTTCTTTAAGATATAACTGCTCTATCTCATCATCCTGATAATCTTTCAATATACGTTCAATTTGCTTCAATCTTCGTTCCACAAGACGTAACAACTTTGCATCATAATCCTTTTGAGCCAGTTTCTGGACTAACTCTTCTTGTGAACGATGAATGTATTTCCCATGTCCGAACGGTTCTT
This sequence comes from Agathobacter sp., assembly GCA_022772675.1. Classification (GTDB taxonomy): domain Bacteria; phylum Bacillota; class Clostridia; order Lachnospirales; family Lachnospiraceae; genus Roseburia. The sequence goes on from JALEZW010000030.1 coordinate 80,521, forward strand.
CTGCCATATAGTGATAAAACTGGACGTGTTCTCGCGACTTAGATATACGCAAGGTTCCTTCCGGTGCTTCTTCCAAACGCTCCTTGGCGACTTTTCTGATATCTCTTAATCTTTCCTGTTCCTTGATCAACGATGCTCTTAATCCATACATATAATTTCCCCCTTTTCTTTCTTGTGCCCATGATATACTCCTTCGTTGCGGGCGGTGTTCGTATTTTCTCTTTTTCTCTTGTATGTGTATCCCCATCTGTACGGGCGATTTTTACATTATTTCTTTCTCGCCCGTATGCGCTTCCCTGTCTGTACGGGCGATTTTTGCATTATTTCTTTTTCGCCCGTATATACTTCCCTGTCCGTGCGGGCGATTTTTGCATTATTGTTTCTTCGCCCGTATGCGCTTCCCTGTCCGTGCGGGTGATTTTTACATTATTTCTTTCTCGCCCGTATGTGCTTCCCTGTCCGTACGGGTGATTTTTGCATTATTTCTTTTTCGCCCGTATGCGCTTCCCTGTCCGTGCGGGTGATTTTTACATTATTTCTTTCTCGCCCGTATGTACTTCCCTGTCCGTGCGGGCGATTTTTGCATTATTTCTTTTTCGCCCGTATGCGCTTCCCTGTCCGTGCGGGTGATTTTTGTATTATTTCTTTTTCGCCCGTACTTGCATCCCTGTCTGTACGGGCGATTTTTGCATTATTTCTTTTTCGCCCGACATAGACATCAATTTGTACAGGTGGTTTTTGATTTTCCACCTGTATGCTCCCATCACCATCAAGTCTTATTGTATTGATGTTCTCATTCTCCCTGCCTCATTAATTCACTAAATAATAAATAATAAGCTACAAGGGGCAAAATGTCAGAACGCGTTACTGCTTGCAGGATAAGAGTTCTGACTTGTTGCCCCCCACACACGAGGACTGTCGTCAATCTTTGATTGATGACCTTGTGATTTTCTTTGGAAAAACAACGGATTCCGAATGTGTGTAGGATTGCGGAGCGCAGCTCCATAAAAATCTGCTGCTCTAATAGGGTGTTAAATGCCATTGGCACCTGTTCAACACAAACCGGAGCGAGACAAAGAACTTACTCTGACTCTTTATACATTTTCTTATGATTTATGGAGTCCCTCATAAATCTGTACTGAACAAATGCAAATATTCTTTATATACACATAATAAATTGGAATCTATTTGTACCAGATGTGGTACCAGATAAAAATTCCGGAAGCCATCGGCTTCCGGAATAATAGACATATGAAAGTCTCGTGAAGATAAATAATCTCTTGATTATCTTATTATCTCTTACTAAATTGCGGTGCCCTACGAGCTGCTTTGAGACCGTATTTCTTACGTTCCTTAACGCGAGCGTTACGGGTCAACATTCCAGCCTTCTTGAGGGTGGAACGATCTTCGTGGGCTTCGAGCAACGCACGGGCGATGCCAAGACGGATCGCTTCGGCTTGTCCAGTGAAGCCGCCGCCTTCAACGAAGGAGACGACATCGTACTTGTCTTCAGCACCAAGAAGGGCAAGGGGCTGCTTCAAGTTCTGGATGAGGGTGGCATAGGGGAAGTATTCCTTCACTTCGCGGCCATTGACCGTGATTTTGCCGCTGCCAGCAACAACGTAGACGCGGGCGACCGAGGATTTACGGCGGCCAGTTCCATAATATTTTTCGTTAGCCATGGGTTATCTCCTTATTTGCTAAGGTCGAGAACGACCGGTTTTTGAGCGGATTGCTCGTGCTTGTCGTCAGCATAGACGTGAAGCTTCTTGATCATCTGACGGCCAAGAGGTCCTTTCGGAAGCATGCCCCAAACGGCACGTTCCATCATTTCGACCGGGTATTCCTTGAGCATGACGCCGGAGGAACGGGTGCGGAGACCACCATTGTATCCAGAAACGTTGTAGTAGTTTTTCTTGGATTGCGGATGGTTGCCGGTGAGTTTCACTTTCGAGGCATTGATGATGATGACGTTGTC
>JALEZW010000011.1 GCA_022772675.1 Agathobacter sp.
GGAATCCGTTGATTTTCCAAGGAAAATCACAGGGTCATCAATCAAAGATTGACGACAGTCCTCATGTGTGTGCGGGTCAACAAGTCAGAGCTCTTATCCTGCAAGCAGGAACGAGTTCTGACCTTTTGACCCTTGTATCATTCTATTATACAGCAGTTACCATAGAATACTCAACCTAAAAATGGACAGGTTAAAAAACCTGTCCTCTGCTGTTACTGTTTTCACATTCTTTGTACTACTAAACAACGCAGCTTTTCTATCTCTTTTTCTCTATTCAATCATAACTCCATGCCAGGGATCTGTACCAGAATTAAAATCCGGATTAAAATAAGATGCCTGTATCGCTTCAGCAGTCAGATCAATCTTAAAGGTCTTGCCGGAAATGAAATTTCCCCAGCCGGTGGGAATGGTCACATGTTGAAACAATGTAATACTCGTACCGGGATAAACAATATGGGGATAATAGTAATATCCATTGATATACTTCCATCCATGAACATCGTAAGAAAGCTCTGAAAGATGTTTTGCAAGTTCTGCATCCGGGCTCTTCGCATGTACGCGAACGCGGATATATGCCGGCTGTGAATCCGCTGCCACCTTTACAATCGGCTGCTTGCTGATTACATCCCCCGGATGGATTCCATCATAGGAAATACCGTCTGAATATTCCTTTTCCCCTGTAGAAACCGTCTTCTCCACCAGACTGATCTTCACTTTTCCCATGGTAATAACATTCGTGGCACTATCATGATCCGTAAAATATGCAAGGGTACCGCCGATGGCTATGGTGAGAACCATAGCCATTGCAGCAATGCTTAATGAAATTTTTCGTTTCATAAAATAATCTCTCCAATATCAGAGGTTCACCGTTATTTCTAATTCTTAACAAGATTTAATAACTCTGTAACTGCCTCGTCAATAGTCAAGTTTCTGGCCTGAACCATGTATCCGCTTACATTAACCTTAAGGTCCGGAAGCTTCTTTAAATCAGACGGAGTTACCTTTCCATCTTTATCAATTACATAGTAATTCTCTTCCGGATCAAAGGTCTCCTTTGTAACACTCTCCTGTACATAATACTTTATAACTTCATTTTCATCCTCAGATGACTTAAGAGCCTGCTTATTACCTGCAGCATTTTCGTAATCTTCCTTTGTAACCTCTTTCCAGACCGTTGTGGTCTTAGATTTTTCGTTGAACTCAACCTTAATCTGCTTATCAATCTGAATATGATCGAAGATGGGAGCCGTCTTAGTGTCAGCCTTTACAACATCCTTATATACAAAAAATTTGTAGTCAGCCCCCTTTACCGGAACCTCTTTCCAGTTTACGGTATTAAATCCCTCTGCCCCTTGATAGATCACAGTGGCATCCTGTTTAAACGTATCATAATCGACTGCCGTATTGTCCTTTGAAAAATCAACCTTTACCGCTACATATGCATCAACAGAATCCTTAAGATTTTCAAGAACCGGCTCCTTGACAATCAGATCCCCCGGCATATACTTAGATGCAGTCTTTTCATCAAATTTCTCATCGATTCTTCCTCCAAGGTTCTTATCCTCACCGGTAAATACGTTCTCAACGGTACTTGTTCTGGATGTCAGGTATGCAAGAGTACCACCGATTGCAAGAGTACCTGCCAATGCTGCTGCACAAGCTGTAAGAGCTGTTTTCTTCTTATTCATTTTCAATCTCCTTGTTTACTGATTTCTGACACACTATGTATCATTTACGGTAATAGTATATCCTAAAGCAGTCACACAAGAGTCACACCCAGGGAGTTTTTTATGAACAGATACTTTGAATCAATAAATCTGCAGTCCCTCACTGGTGGGATGATCCCACGCCTGATTCACAGCAGCTGTGCCATGTGCCTGCACCGCATCCACCAGTACATCCACCTGTAAATTTCCCTCCTCTGCCAGCTTCGGAAGCACCGCATTCTCCTTAAGTTTCACCCCCTCCAGCAAATAATCCGTACACTGATCCGGTTCAACAGGTGCCGTAAAATAGTAATATCCGTCATCCCCGGGAACCCAGTCCCCTTCTACATCGTTTTCCTGCGTCAGTTCACCGGTGCTGCTGCTTCTTAGATTCAACTGATAATCAATATACGGAGCCGGGTCAAAAGCCACCACCACCGATTTTTCTTCCTTGGGATTTTCCTTCATCCAGGTGGCTGCAAGCTGTACCCTTACATAGACAGGAACAATGTTAAGGTTTCCTTCCCCCTTACTGTTTGTGCGGCTGTTTTTCACACGAACCTGTTTTACAATTTCCCCCTCCCGGATATCTTTCGGCTCAAAATGTTCCTCCACAACCACATTGACAATTCCGGGATCAAAGGGATTTGCCACTCCAGGTGTTCTACATGTAAGAAATGCAAAGGTTCCACCTAATGCTAAAACTGTAATAAACACAGCTGCACCGACAGAAAAAAACAGCTTCTTATTTTTCAGGATTCTTTTTACCGGAATTTTCATTCTCCCCTCCATCCTTTTCTGCAGACCAGATCAGATCCCCCATATATATGAGAATCATGTCTGTAATAATAGCTGCAATATAAATAATCTTCCCCATGGGCTGACTTACCCTGTCAGCAAGGTAACCAGCTATAGGAATATTAAATACAGGTTTACCAATTACATTATCAAAGGAAACTGCACTGCCATCCTCAATATTATTGGCATCCCCTTTTGTTGTAAAACATTTGTTTTTTTCATCAATTTTCACCACCCGGTGGGTCACAAGCGTATTGTCATCCAGATAAAACGTCACCGGATCCCCTGCTTTAATGGAGGAAGCATCCATATGCCTTACATACAAAAGTGATCCCACCGAATAAGCCGGCTCCATACTTCCACTTAATACAATCATTGGTTCTATCCCAACAAGCTTTGGCACATACATAATTGCAATAAAGGCAAGAAGTACAATCAAAACCGCTGTTGTCGTAAAATTCCATACTTTTTTCATCTTTCTACTCCTCCATATTAGGTACATCAGCTGACTGATCCGGTAAGTGCGTATCCAGGATTTCACCGCCGGACCGGAATACATTTTTTACATGTGTCGTATCCCCAAACCAGGATGGAAAATGTTCTATATCCGTGTCAATATTGTTTTTAAAAGTCAGCACAACATCCGCGAAGGTTTCTTCTCTATCTCCATTTTTTTCTGATTCACCCACTCGCACAACACCTGCCCGGAATTTTCCGAGATAAAAGATTCCATCCATCTCCTTAAATGCCTGCCCGGTCTCTCCCTCTGAACTAAAGTTATTCTTTGTCTCCCCTGTACCACGGTCCACCCAGGTTTCATTTATTTTATTCAGATTATATTTCCATGTCCACTGTGTATCTTCCACAACCCTGTAGACACCGGCTTTCAAGCCAACAATCTTTTGGCTGTCATTTCCGTTTACAGTAACAAAAAAACTTTCAAGCAGCTCGGCGGTCCCATCCGTAACGGACTCCTTCGCCGCATTCTCCGGATAACGTTCCACCCGGAATACGGTAGACTGCTCTGCTTCAATCAATTCTTTCTGATTTGCGGAATAAGGAAGGTTGCTTAGAAAATCGCGATTGTATTTCTTTTGAATGACTAATGTCCCATCAACCACCTTCACATGATAGGTTCCTGTTGCAGAAGCAGACCGTTTTCCACTTTCTGAAGCCCTCTGCATACTTGCCGTATAAAAATTGCCATCACTGCTCATAGACTTCGCTGCCTCTTCTGCCTCCTTCGTATCGTCTGCAATATTTGGTGCTGCAATCACTTTAAAATAATAGGTTGTATCTGTCTCCGGTGAGAGGCCGCCGATATATTTGCCAAGGTTCGATATTGTCTTCGGAACTTCCGTATCTGACGCATAGACCTTTTTTCCTTCTGCATCCGTACACTGATAAGAAATCGTCACAGAGGATGCATCTTTTTTCTGTTCTGGAAAAATACGGTCAATCTGATTCCGGGTAAAATAACGGGCTAAAGACTGCCCCAGAAAAATCGTATCCTCAGTACTGCCAGCCTGAACAATCAGCCGGACATTTACCTTCGGCTGTTCAAAATAATACCATTTTCCCAAAACCTGAACTCCTGATTCCGGTCCGTTGGTATTGACTGCGTTACCACCAAGATAATCCTCATCCGCCTGCAGGTAAATCGTTGCTTTCCAATCTTCCAGAGCATCTACATTCCAGGAAACATAACTGCCATTTTCATCCCTTCCTATTGATCCGCCTCCTGCATCGATCACTTTAAACTTAGGATTAATATAATCTCTTACTTCACCACTATAATACTCAAACTCCCAGTTTTCATCAATAATCAGTTTACCGATTCTCTGGAACAAATCTTCCATATTAGAAGCACTCCCCTTGAAATAGAGAGGATTCCCATCTTCATCATACGATGCCGCATTTGTAAGAAGTCTCTCAGCAATTTCCATATAGTCACTGATATCAATTCCAACAGAAATCACTTTCACACCATCTATTGCCTTTAACCGGGTGGCATAGCCCTCTTCCCCGTTTAAATCAGTTTCCACATTGCTTCCGTTTGGACATCCATCTGTAAACAGTACCACATAACGCTTTCTGGAAGGTTCCTGATTGTCTTTATTATTTTCTGATTTTTCCCTATCGACCTGTTTTTCAGTAACCTCAGCAGTCTCCACTGATATCTGAGAATCCTCCTGACTGTTAACCGGCTCACTAGTTTCTTTCGTTTCTGTTACCGCAGCACCTGAAGTCTCAGTTGTAAATAACCTGCCTGAAGATTCCGAATCACCCGGGGCATCCGCTTGTTCTGTCTTGGTATTCTCGGTCTCTGTATTGATACCATCTTCCTTACTATCTTCCGGTATTTCAGTCACGGTTTCTGCCACCTTTTTCGTCATTACAGTATCTGTATCAGCATCCATTACGTCTGCTGCATTCCGTGCCGCTCTTTCTTCCTCCAATGCTGCATTTACCATTTCCAACGCATACTGCATTCCAAGATCCTGACGGGTTCCACCACTGATTTTCCCATCCAGATGTTCTATTTCCATAAGCAGTTTTTCCACATTATCTGATGTCAGTTTTAAAAGTTTACCATCTAAAAGCTGACCTGCTTCTCTATTAAAGTAAATAAGCCCGATCCGGTTATTCTCTGAAATCTTTGCCATACTTACAATAAAGTTTCTGGCAGAAGCCTTTAACTCATTGATACGCGGGCTTGGGTTATCCGAAGTGTAAAACTGGATATTACTGGAAATGCTGCAGGAATACGTATAGCGTTCGTTCCACTGTCCATAGGCATTCTGTACCCGGGTGACTTTTTCACTTATCGTCCCCTGATTCTTTGACCCGCTCATATACTCATTGGAAGAATCATAATATATCCAGTTATTTCCATTCCATACAGTCTTATATACCGTTGCCTGCACATTATTGGATACAAAGTAATAGGAACGATTCCGATCCAGCATTTCTCCCTCATCCCGCTGATAAGGCTGCAGACTGGATGGAAAGTACATGGAACCGGATGCATCCAGAACAAGAATAATGTCTACCGGATTTTCCGTAACAGACTTCTTAGAAAGCTTTGCCTCGGCAGCAAGATTGATTTTGTAGGTGCGATCCTGCCAGTTCACAAGCTTTGCGCTCTTGGATAAGGTGACCCCCAGCTCGGAAGACTTACTATTATACACCGTATTATTTCTCACCAGGGACTGATTTCCGTCTGTATCCTTTTCCATAAGACTAAATATCAGGTTGTCAGAAGCATTTCCGGAAACAAGTAAGGTGTAATTTCTTCCATCTCCACAATATCCCTCCGGAACCGTAGTCTCCTTTAATGTGTAGACACCGGTAGCCAGATCACGGAATGTCACCTTGCCATTTTCATCAGTAAACTGTTCCCCTCCAACCACCTGATCCTTTGAATCATAAAGAGTAAAACCGGCTCCATCTACAAAATCTCCCTGGGGAGTTTTCTTAGTCAGTGTATAATCTCCCTTGATATCCTTATTCGTATTGATGGTGGGAAGATTAAATTTAATTTTACAATTTGACTCCCCGCCTCCCCTCTCTAAATAGAAGAAACGAAGGGTATGCTTACCATTGTCAAGAACACAGTCCAGTCCCAATTCTTTAAAGGAAACAGACTCCCCCGGAGCAAAATAGTTTCCGTCATTACCGGGTTTTCCCTCATATGGTTTAAATAAACCACAATTATATATGACCTTCTGATTTGCAAAATCAATCTTCCCGGAGCACTTCTCATGGATTCCTCCCAAATCTAATGCCAGTTTGTCATCCACAAACACCCAGACATCATCATCGCCGGAAAACTCAAATACACAGTCCTTACCATTATATTTTCCATCTTCGCTCATAGTGAAATCCGTTTGAAACTGCATACTGAAATTTACATTTTCTTTTTCATTCTTTGCAGACAGAGGGAAAAATCCGTGAGTATTGTCATCTGCTATTTTGATTTGTCTGCTGCTGTCATGATACTTATAGTCATATTGGTCACTGTCCAGTACATAATAACCATCTGAATAGATAAACTCTGTATCGATACCAGCATAGACCTTACGGCCATCATCCGAAAGTTCTTTGTTAAAAGGGTCGTATACAGATAAGTTAAACTGCGGTTTATTGTTTTCCCCCAGTATATTGCCCACAAGATTCTGATAGGCCACAGCCTCACCATTCGCTTTCCATTCTCTTCTGGCTGCATCCAGTGAGTTATAGGCATTTTCACCATCATGGTTATCTTTTGCCCAATTGGGAATACTCTGATTCACGTCATAAAAGAGAGATGTCATCTGGTATCTGCTGTTTTCCGGATAACGGACATCCTCTCGTCCCTTGCTACAGGTGGACCAGTCCACAAAAAGCATTGCCGGAACATTTTGTCTGCAGTCATGATGTTCTACTGTTGCGCCCCAATCCTTCCAGGACCACTTCTCATTATCCAGCCAGTATACATCGCCATTATGCAGTTTCTTATACTGCTCATAGGCCAGTTTCACCGTCTGCCTGTTGACTTCATCTCTGTCAAAATCAATCAGGTCGGTCTTAAAGTATGTAGTACTTCCCTCCTGGGGTTCAGGCGTCACATCATTCTTTGTGCTCTCATTGATTTCTGATGCCACTGTTTGTGAATATCCGGCCAGCAGCACAGATGCACACAGTGTCGATGCAATGGTTCTTTTGAGTAATATTCCTGCAGACGTCTTCATTCTGAGACCTCCCGATCAAATTTTTATGTATACCATAACTTAGTTTACTATAACAACTGTAAGTCACATAAAGGTCACATTGCAGCAATTTATATCGATAGGATTTTTGTTCAGATAGATATGAGAACAAAATATAACAGTTCGGTGTGATTCCGAACTGTTATTTCAATCTGCCTGTTCTTCGATCTGTGACACCTGTTCAATATTAACTTTAAAATTTATTTTTGAATATTTCGGATTTCTTTGATATAAACTCGATATGATCCGTTTTGCCACCTGCATGGCATGCTCTTTCGTACAGTTTGGGAGCAAAAGAATAAACTGGGAATCACTATACCTGGTGGTCACATCTCCTGCCCGCAGGCACTCACTCATTATCTCCTCAATTGCCCCCATTGCCTGTCTGATTCGATACCTCGCAATTTCCTCCGTTGCACTTTCCGGTGCTTCCACAGTTATTAAAAGAAGATTTTCCGGATCTGTTGACCTTGTACTTTTTCTGACTTCCAGATGATAAATCTCTTTAAATACCGGATACCCGCAGAAAAAGGCTCCAGACTGTTTTTCTTCCTCAATATCTTCTTTCACTTCTTCTATATCATATGTTGTTTTCCCTTTAGGGACAGACATCAGTTCTAGGTACACACTATCCAGAAGCGGTGTTGCCCGAACCCCAAGCTCTTTCTCCAGAATCTTCTTTGTCTTCTCATAAGAATCCATTGCCAGCTTTGTCTTTCCACAGCCTATGCGGGCACGAATCTGATATGTATAAAGTTCTTCATCTGCACACTCTGATTTCAGTGCTTCTGTGCAGAGATTCTCAAGGGATTCATACCTTTCCTGATCCAGGTAGATTTCTGCCAGTTCCTTTACGGCAGATAAATAAAGAGAGTGATAATAGGTGCTCAGTGTCAAAACCCAGTACATATCCGTAAGTTTTCCCATAAAATCTCCCTGATACAGGGAAAGCGCACTCTCAAAATACCGGATTGCCTGCTGCTTATCTGCCTGCTTTTTTGCAAGATTGATGAGCTTTTCAAACTCTTCACAGTCTATCTGCACTTCCACTTCCGGATTCCAGCGGTAGGATCCTCTGTTTGTCAAAATAAAATCTTCATTTCCAAACAGGTTCGATAGGCTCTTTCGCAAGCGATAGATAAGATTTTTAAGAGCTCCCGCTGGATTGTCAGTTTCCTCCTCCTGCCAGATGGCAGATGCAATATTCTCTGTTGTCAATGTTTTGCTGCGGTACAATAATATGTAGATAAAGAGCCGTGACAGCATAATGGAACGGAGTTTCTCATCATCTGCCATATTTTTTCCATCTGTAACCCGGAACTTTCCCAATGTGGTGACTCTCAACATGTACCTTCTCTCCCATGTCGGCAAATCCAAAATATGTTCAGTAACCGGCCGACCTCCCCCTCCTTTCCACACGATAGATACAAAATATGGTCTTTACCTTTATCATTATATAAAATAATAAATTTTTTATTCAGCTTTTCTTTTTCCTGTAAATTACAACAGCAGCCACCACAAGCACTGCCACAGAGCCTATAAGAACATATACAATCCAGCTTTTATAATCTTCCTTTTCGATGGATGCCAGTGGGACTTTCTCATCCTCAATCTCATCCCCCACCGTATTTCCATCCGGTTCTGTTTCCGGTAACGGTGGAACATCTCCATTCTCTCCTGCCTGATCCGCCGGCTGTGCTTTTTCCTTCGTCCCCGCAGGATTCTGCTGCTGTCCATTTGCTCCTGTACCATCTGTCATCTGCCCGTTACCGGTATTTGCAGGATTCTGCATCTGAACTGTAGTTGTCACCACGTTGGTGGTATCATCATAAACGGTCCTGACAGTAGTTTTCCCGGGAATATAGGTTACTCCCGTATATTTGTAGGAAAAGGTCAGTGTATTCTCAGAATCTTTTGATAAGACCATAGACTCTTCGCTGTCGTCCGATTCATATTCCTCAACCGTAACCGGAGCAAACGTAATCCTCTCTCCCTCACTGCCATATCCCATTATGGGAGCAGCTACCGCTTCCCCACTCTCCTTATCCACAAAGGTAACTGAATAAGGAACCGGATCCACAAGCACCCCATAATCCAGTACATATTCTTCATTATGACGAACCCTGTCAGAAGCCTCCGGTCCCCAGGAAGCCTCACTCAGCATGGTATATTCCTTGTTTTCTTTTAAAAAACCTGAAAATAAAGCATTAAAATCAGATGTCTGTGCCACAACTCTGCCAAAAGTCCGATAAAAAACCTCTTCCATGCTCTGTCCACAGGACGCAGTAAGTTTAATATACTCCGATTTTACAGAAACAAGACTTTTCATTTTTACAGCTGTCTCTACTTTTTCAACATCAAAACTTCCTGCATTTCCCGCCCGAAACGTAACCGTATAGGTAGATGCCGCCGGAGAAGTCAAAGGACACCATGTAACCGTAAGTATCAAAGCCGCCAAAACTGCCGCAGCCTGCTTAAGGATTTTCTTCATAATCTTTCCCTTCCTTTCTCTGCTTCATGACTGCAGCTGCCACGAGAATAACTCCGACAGAAAATACAACTGTAAAAAATACATATTCCATGCTGTCCCCGGTTTTTACCAGTTTTGTCTTCTTAATATTGATGAATCTTTTTTGATGCTTAATAACCTCCCTGTCCTTATCCTTTGTTACCGGATGCTTCACATCACATGCCCGAAAACTTAATGCCAGCTGTGCCACAGCATCTGTATAATCATTGCTGCTTCTATTATCATTTCCCTCGCCTTCCAGCTTAAGAGTCAGATAAAGCTTCGTCCCCTCTCCTGCATCCGTTTCTGCCAGGAACGTGTATTCCTCAAGTTCATCCAGCCCGGCCAGCCCATCATGGCTTCCCCTGCCGGATGCATCATAACCACCGGTCTTGGACTGCAAAAGGGATACTGCTTCTTCTCCCTCTCCCACAAAAAGATTAAACTTATATGCTCCTCCGGAGGACTTATTATCATTTTCCAGTGTGTCAAGGGTCTTCTGTGAAATATAAAATCGAACTTTATCTTTACTTCCATTGTGCAGATAAATCGTCTGTGTTCTCTCATCTCCCGGTGCCATATCCTTAAAAGCGTCCAGAGACAGGGATTCCACAGGGATTTTTTCGCTCTCATCTAAATAGTAGGTAAATTCTTTTTCCTCATTCAGGCAGACCGTGGGAACCGGCTCCGCAGCATCCACTGCCCTTTGCACGCCTGTACCTGCCAAAATCAAAACCATCAGAAAAAAACCTATCTTTTTCTTCATGACAACTCCTTTATTCACGAAATTAAACCGTATCATAATTTCAGAATTATGACCTGGTTTCTGACACACTCATCAGAATCTCCTTCTCAAAATGCGGAAACACACCCCATTCCGCTGCAATTGCATCATCGCTGTTATCCGCCTGCACTGCAGCCGCATCTATATCCAAGAGGAAATGTGCGTCAGCATATTGATTTCCCATATCCGTATCAAAAGTAATTTCATCAAGAAAAGAAGCCGTCTCTCCATAGGCCAGTGGTTTCGAATAATACAGCACCGCTTCCTCACTGTCACAGTAAGCCACGATCCAGTCTCCGATTTTTATCTGATTTTCATAGGATTTCACAAGAGGATAGGCTTTCCCATTCATCTTTAATACAACATGGCTCTTTTTCGCCTCTGCATCCGCAAGTGTATCCTTTGACCATCCAAAATGGACCGTTACCCTGGTGTACAGGTCATAACCGCCCTTCCTGTCGTTCAAGACCCGGTAATCCAGTGAAGTGGTTCCTCCCGGAACCACTTTGATTTCTGAAATAGTGCTGCCATTATTTTTTGTATCACCGGACAAAACTGAAATTCCCAGTGATTTCTCCGAGATATTCTGAAGTACGGTTCCTGACTCCACATATCCGGATGCAAATGTCCCCACCATTGCTGCAGAAGCAATAAGCCCCGCTGCTGCAAGAAGAAGCAGATACTTTTTCTTCAAAACAAATTCCTCCCGTGGTGATTCCACAATTTGCTGCGTTACACCGTAACCATTTTGATCATTATAGATCTCTATCGTCACACAGAGGTCACACTGGAAAAGAGTTTGTTATGCAGTATAAATATGTGACAGATTATGCATGATTGCCGCTGCTACATCCGGCTTATTCATAGAATAAATGTGAATATGGCTGGCACCATTTGCAATCAGATCAATAATCTGTTCCGTGGCGTAGGCGATTCCCGCCTGTTTCATAGCCGCCGGGTCATCTCCAAACCGGTCAACGATACTTAAAAATTTTGCAGGAACCAGATTTCCGGTAAGAGAAATTGCCCGTTTTACCTGGGATGCATTCGTCACCGGCATGATTCCGGCTGTTATCGGTACATCAATCCCCTTTGCCAACGCTTTGTAGAGAAAACGGTAATAGATATTGTTGTCAAAAAACATCTGGGTGGTCAGGAAATCACATCCTGCATCCACTTTTTCTTTCAAATAATTTAAATCTTCATCCATGTTAGCAGCTTCCGGATGCCCCTCCGGATAACAGGCTCCACCGATACAGAAATCACCTTCCTCTTTAATCTCACGGATCAATTCAATGGCATGGTGGTATTGATTGGGAAGTGGAAAATCTGCATTTTCCGGAATATCTCCACGAAGTGCCAAAATGTTTTCTATGCCCCTGTCTTTGAGTTCCCCGATCACTGTCTGCACCTTTTCCCTGGTAGAAGACACGCAGGTCAAATGGGCAATCGCCGGAACCCCAAAAGAATTGATGGTATCTGCTATTTCCACTGTATAATCACTGGTTCCTCCGGTTGCCCCGTAGGTGCAGCTGATATAAGCAGGATTTAATTTTGCAATTTCTTCAGCTACCGACTTATAATTATCAAGCTGTGAACCTTTCTTCGGTGGAAAGATTTCACAGGAAATGGTTACATCCTTATTCTTTAAAATCTCTGATACTTTCATCTTTTTCTCCCTCGTCTTTCTTATATACATCTATACATCCTTTTACCAATAGATCATGTACTAGAACTTCCTCAATTCATCCGTTCCGTCATCCACAGTATTTTCAATCTTTTTTATCTGCACAAAATAGGAATAGCTGTCATTTACATGGACCTCACACCGGTCTCCCACCTTGTGACCAAAAATGGCAGAACCAAGAGGTGACTCTCTGCTGATAAGATTCTTCAGAGAATTACTCCTCACCGTTGTCACCAGCTTATAGGTCTCCGTCACATCATCCTCTTCAAAATAGATATCCACCGTATTGTTCATTCCCACCTCATCCTCCGGGGAATCCTCAGAAACAATCACAGCTGTCTTTATCATTTTTTCCAGATAGCGGATCCGGCTCTCATTTTCATTCTTAAATTTCTTGGCTGCCTTATACTCAAAATTCTCGCTTAAGTCTCCCTGAGCCCGGGCTTCCTTAACATCTTCAAGAGCTTCTTTGCGGACCACCAGCTTTCGATGCTCTATCTCCGCCTCCATCTTTTCAATATCTTTTTTTGTCAGTTCATCATGCATTTTATTCCTCCAGATAATATAATTATAATTTATTTTTGTATTTTATTTGTTTTCGGTATTGCAGGTGTCCCCAAAATTTTTGTAACATATTCAATCAATGCAGCTTACATCCATGTAGCTTCAGCAGACTTTTCCTTTTCCGTACAGACACTGATACGATATCCGTCCCCCGTCATCTCTTCTACATAGCAAGCACCGTGCAATGTGTCCACAGACTTAAAATCACAGGTAAGGCCTTTTCCTGTCATTTTCACATAGCTCTCTTTTCTGGTCCAAAAGCCCAGTGCAGTCTCTACTGTCATATTCTGTTTCCACAGGTATTTTTCCTCCTCCGTCAGAATACGCTCCATAAAACGCTCACACTGTATTCTCTTTTCAAACCTGGAAAGATGCTCCACATCAATGCCCACCGGCTCATCCGCCAATGCGCAGACCACGCAGTCACCTGCATGACTCAGGTTAAAATATAATGGAATATCCTTAAAGACCGGCTTTCCGTGCTCTCCCTGAACAATGGAATGGGCCTGAATATCTACATCCACATCTCCCAGTGCTCTCTTAAGGAGGAGTCCTGCAGCTGCAGACTGACATTTTCCCTGTTCATTTCTCATGGAAAGTACCCGTTTTCTCCTGCTCTCGGAAAGCTGTTCCAGCACTCTGTCATTCACCTGGGGGCACAGTGCAGATACATGGCCCGTATATATGTTAAGCATGGACGACTCCCAAAAGTCCCAGCAAAAGAACCAGAGTACCCAGGATGATCCGGTACCAGCCAAACACCTTAAAGTCATGCTTTTTAATATATCCCATTAAAAACTGAATGACCAAAAGGGAAACCACAAAGGCAATTATCGTTCCCACTAAAAGGATTACAATCTCATTTACAGAATAATGAAATCCAAATTTAAGCATTTTTAAAAGACTTGCTCCAAACATAACCGGAATTGCCATGAAAAATGTATATTCCGCTGCCACAGTACGGGACACACCGATTAACAATGCCCCTACAATGGTAGCACCGGAACGGGATGTGCCCGGAAATACAGCAGCAATCAGCTGAAACAGACCAATAAATAACGCCGTATCATATCCGATATCTGCCACTGCATTGATTTTTGCCGGCTTCCCCTTATGTTTATTTTCTATCAGAATAAAAGCGATACCAAAAATAATCAGCATCACAGCTACCATCTGATAGGTGTAAAAATGTTCTTCAATCCAGTCATCTGCAAGAATTCCCACAACTGCTGCAGGAATCGCAGATACTAGAATATGAAACCACAATTTAAAAATATCCGTCTTAATCCACTTTCCCAATCCATTCCTGCTGAGTGGTACCTGATTATTCTTCCTGCCGAAGGGCCAGATCTGACTCCAGAACAAAACTACAACTGCAAGGATTGCTCCCAGCTGAATCACAACCTCAAACATACTGTAGAAGGATTCGCTCACATCCAGCTTTACTGCTTCATTCAAAAGAATCAGATGTCCGGTACTGCTTATGGGAAGCCACTCCGTTACCCCCTCTACCAGTCCAAATAAAACGGCCTTAAGTATCTCTATCAACTCTGTCATTTCTTTCCTCCTTTTCCAATCAGAATCCCATCTGCTGCATATACGCTTCCGAAAAATCCGGATGCGATGACAATTCAATATACTGCATGCTTTCTTTCATTATCCCAAGTTTTTCTCTTGCCTCACAAGAAATGGCGGCAGAAACAGCTCCCTCTCCGGCTGCATTTCCCACGGACTCCGTTACCGGGAGCAGTTCTTTCGGAATCAGTCCGATTTTTGCAGCACTCTCTTTATTTAAATAACTGCCAAATCCACCGGCCAGGATCACACGGTCAATCTCTTTATACTCTGTTTTGCTTTCCCTTAACAGAATATGAAGGCCTGCCGCAAAGGCTGCCTTGGCAAGCTGAAGTCCCCGGATATCCTCCTGCGTCATACAGATTTTCCCCGGCACAAGCCACATACATGGCTGTCCCCTGTACTCTCCAAGATACCTTCGGAATGCGACCGACACCTCCCCAGGTTTTTTCAAAAGACCTGTGTCATCCAGAATTCCCATCTCCAGCATCACCGCCAGCGCATCAATTAACCCGGAACCACAGATTCCCCTCGCTTCAATGTCCTCTATTACCTCCAGCCGGAGTCTTCTTTTATCCAGCCACACATGAGAAACAGCGCCAGGGGCTGCCGGCATCCCCATGGTCATCTGTGCTCCCTCAAAGGCTGACCCTACCGCAGTGGCACAGCACATATAATGGTTCCCGCTGCCCACCGCCATCTCTCCGTTGGTGCCAACATCCAGAAGAAGTGTTTTTTTCTTTTCATTTCCATGCATCACGGCAATGAGATCTGCGGTAATATCTCCTCCCAGAAACCCGGCAACTGCAGGTGCAATATACACCTTATCACACTCCGGAATTCCTATCCCTTTTCCCGAGAATTCCCTTCCAAAAAACTCCTTCGGCATAAACGGAGTTACTCCGATTAGTGAGGGGGAAATGCCAGCAGCCAGATGGCTCATGACTGTATTTCCCACTATTGCCAGCCTCTCTATGTTCTCTTTTCGTTTCGTTTTTTCCTGCATCTGTGCCAGCATATGACGTATCTGACCGGTAATCTGCTCATGCAGAAGTTCAAGATTTCCTGCGTCTGCCGCCTGAATTCTTGACAACACGTCAGCTCCAAAGCCTCTCTGGGCACTTGGCTCGCTGACCGTGGCAAGCTTCTGTCCGGTTTTCCCGTCTAAAAGATGGCAGACCACCGTGGTAGTTCCAATATCACAGGCTGCTGCAAGGGAAACCTCCCCGTCCGGCTTATAATGTCTGCAGATTCCCTCCTCCGCAATCCGTGCTTTTCCGGCATCCAGCTGTTCCCTGGGAATCGTGACATACATATCCTCTTTCGCCTTTGTCGTACAGGCAAGTACATCCCCTAACCCTTCCACCGTAACTGTACATTTGCCACAGCGTCCTCTGCCTCCACAGGGGGCGTTTACCACGTGAATCCCATTGGCCTGCAGAGCTTCCAGGATCGTCTGGTTCTTTTCAAAGGGCACAGTATGTTTTGTTGTTCCAATGGTTATATTTATTTGCATTTTTTTATTATACCGTATCTGTAAGTCTCTCTGCAAGTTCTTTCACTGAAAAGGCAGCGAATGAAATCCGCTGCCTTTTTTACAACATATTTACAACATATTACTTTTTAAGTGGAGATTCACGATAAATAATATCCTCACGCCCCGGTCCGTTGGAAACCATTGTAATCGGATAACCAATCTGTTCCTCGATAAACTCTACATATTTGCGGCAGTTCTCCGGCAAATCCTCATATTTCTTAATTCCACGGATATCACATTTCCAGCCCGGGAGTGTCTTAAGTACCGGTTTTGCTTTCTCAAGAAGACTGGTAACCGGGAATTCCGTAGTCACTTCTCCATCGATCTCATATCCAACGCAGACCGGAATCTCATCCAGATATCCCAGTACATCCAATACGGTAAATGCCACATCCGTTGTCCCCTGCAGACGGCAGCCATATTTACTTGCCACACAGTCAAACCATCCCATTCTTCTTGGACGTCCGGTTGTTGCACCAAACTCACCGCCATCACCGCCACGGCGTCTGAGTTCGTCTGCCTCATCTCCAAAAATCTCGCTGACAAAGGCTCCTGCACCTACTGCTGAAGAATATGCCTTGCAGACGGTCACAATCTGTTGAATTTCATAAGGGGGAATTCCCGCTCCGATTGCACCATAGGCAGCCAGTGTGGAAGATGATGTAACCATCGGGTAAATTCCATGATCCGGATCCTTTAAGGTACCAAGCTGTCCCTCTAAGAGAATCGTCTTTCCCTCTTTGATTGCCTTGTCAAGATATAAGGATACATCACATACATACGGTGCCACCATGTCACGGTACTCATGGAGTGTGTCAAGAAGCTCATCCGTGTCAATCTTTGGCTTATGATACAGATGCTCTAAAAGCACATTCTTCTGCTCTGCCACACGGACAACCTTTTCCTTTAACAGCTCCTCATCAAAAAGCTCACTGACCTGGAAACCAATCTTTGCATATTTATCTGAATAGAAAGGAGCAATACCTGACTTGGTGGAACCGAAAGACTTACCTCCCAGACGTTCCTCCTCATACTGGTCAAACAGGATGTGATACGGCATCACAATCTGTGCACGGTTAGAAACCAGAATCTTAGGCATCGGAACATTGCGGTCCGTAATGGATTTAATCTCCTTGAACAGAACCGGAATGTTTAGTGCCACACCATTTCCGATAATACTGGTGGTATGACTGTAAAAAACGCCGGATGGAAGGGTATGTAATGCGAACTTTCCATAATCGTTTACGATTGTATGCCCTGCGTTTGCACCTCCCTGAAACCGGACAATGATATCGGCCTGCTTTGCCAGCATATCCGTAATCTTCCCTTTGCCTTCGTCGCCCCAGTTAGCGCCAACCACTGCTTTAACCATTCTTTTATTCCTCCTGCATGCCTTTAAACTTTCATGTATTTTACACACGAAAACGGACAGGTGTAAAAACCCATCTGTTTTTACTTTATGATTATAATGGATTTAACGTGAAATTACAACCCACACAGTAAAAAACTTCTACAAAATCCCACTATTCTACTGTCTCCGGAACCTCTTTGGAGCAGGCAATTGCCAGTGCCCCCGGTCCGATATGACAGGAGACAGCTAAGGAAAGGGGATTTAATACCAGTTCATTGCCTGGGAACACTTCCTGCACCTCTGACTTAAACTGCTCTGCAGCCTCCCTGTCAAAGGTGTATGCCAGTTCCAGATGGATCTTTGAACCATCCGGATTATGAAAACGCTTGTCAAAATCGTTTTTCATAGCCTCAATCATAATGGATTTGGCCTGCTTTACAGTACGTGCCTTTGCAAATGCATCCAGCTTCTCCCCCTGAATCTGCAAAACCGGTTTCAATTTAAGCAGGGTGCCGAGGGCTGCTGCCGCCGGAGTAATTCTGCCACCCTTTTTCAGATACTCCAATGTATCTACCATAATATAGATTGACGATTCAAACTTATCACGTTCCAAAATCCCCTTAATTTCTTCCGCACTCATTCCTTTTTCCACCAGCTTGACTGCATCTAAAACAGACTGGCGCATGGTAACGGAAATACGCTGATTATTCACCACCTGCACTCTTCCCTCATACTCCTGTGCCAGCATCATAGCCGTCTCACAGGAACTGCTGAGTCCCGAAGACATGGGAATATGGACAATCTCATCGTACTGCTTTAACAGTTCATCCCATTTATCTGTGACCTCCCCTACAAGAGGCATAGAAGTCTTGATCTCTACTCCCTCTTTCAGCTTGCTGTAAAACTGCTCCTGGGTCAGATCCACAGCTTCATAAAGCATCTGTCCATCAATATAAAAAGGCATTGGAATCACTACAACTCCCAGACTTTTCGCTTCTTCTGCCGTGATACCGCTGTTACTGTCGGTTACAACAATCACTCGACTCATATCATTCACCCCTGATCTTATCTTATTACATAAACAATATCAGTATATCATAGGACAAAAAAAATGAAAAGCCTTGATTTGCAAGGCTTTTCAAGTCTATATAATATAGTTTTAAGAACTACATAAGGCGCTGTGCGTAGGTCGTACGCCAGGCAAGCTGGCATACTAAGGTGCACTGCGCATGTGAGTTGCTCACTTCGTTCGCAGGCGCTGTGCGTAGGTCGTACGCCAGGCAAGCTGGCATACTAAGGTGCACTGCGCATGAAAGTTGCTCACTTCGTTCGCAGGCGCAGTGCGTAGGTCGTACGCCAGGCAAGCTGGCATACTAAGGTGCACTGCGCATGAAAGTTGCTCACTTCGTTCGCAGGCGCAGTGCGTAGGTCGTACGCCAGGCAAGCTGGCATACGACATATTACATCATCATGTTCGGGTCAGCGGCGGGGGCAGCGGGAGCGGCCTCCTTGATGTTTGCTACTGCAGACTCTGTGGTAAGGAGTGTAGATGCAACAGATGTTGCGTTCTGCAGAGCACTTCTTGTAACCTTAACCGGATCAAGGATACCGGACTCAACCATATCACCATACTCCTCTGTAGCTGCGTTAAATCCGACACCTGCCTCAGATTCTTTTACCTTATTGATGATAACAGCTCCCTCAAGTCCTGCGTTTGCAGCGATGTAGTAAAGAGGAGCCTCTAATGCCTTAAGGATTACCTTAGCACCAGTCTTCTCGTCTCCCTCAAGACCGTTTGCAAGCTCAGCAACCTTCTTGGATGCGTGAATGTATGCAGAACCGCCTCCTGCAATGATTCCTTCCTCAACAGCGGCACGGGTTGCATTTAAAGCATCCTCCATACGGAGCTTAGCTTCCTTCATCTCGGTCTCAGTTGCAGCACCAACACGGATAACAGCTACACCGCCGGCAAGTTTTGCAAGTCTCTCCTGAAGTTTCTCTTTATCGAAATCAGAAGTTGTCTCCTCAATCTGGCTGCGGATCTGGTTTACTCTTGCATCAATCTCACTCTTCTCTCCAGCACCGTCAACGATTACTGTGTTCTCCTTCTGAACCTTAACAGACTTTGCACGTCCCAGCATATCCATGGTAGTATCCTTAAGCTCTAAGCCAAGATCAGAGCTGATTACCTGACCACCGGTAAGGATTGCGATATCCTGAAGCATTTCCTTTCTTCTGTCACCATATCCCGGAGCCTTAACAGCTACTACATTGAAGGTTCCACGCAGCTTATTGACGATAAGTGTCGTAAGAGCCTCACCCTCGATATCCTCAGCAATAATGAGAAGTCTTGCGCCGGACTGAACGATCTGCTCTAATACCGGTAAAATATCCTGGATATTGGAAATCTTCTTATCTGTAATTAAGATGTATGGATCATCCAGATTTGCTTCCATCTTATCCATATCTGTGCACATATAAGCACTGATATAACCTCTGTCAAACTGCATACCTTCTACCAGGTCAAGCTCTGTCTGCATGGTCTTGGACTCTTCGATTGTGATAACGCCGTCGTTGGTAACCTTTTCCATGGCATCTGCAACCATATTACCAACTTCCTCATCTCCTGCGGAAATTGCTGCAACCTTTGCAATCTGCTCCTTGCCCTTAACCTTCTGGCTCATTTCCTTTAATGCCTCAACAGCAGTATCGGTAGCTTTCTTCATACCACGTCTCAAAACGATTGGGTTAGCTCCGGCTTCCAGATTCTTCATACCTTCCTGAACCATAGCCTGTGTCAAAACAGTAGCGGTTGTAGTACCATCACCAGCTACATCGTTTGTCTTTGTTGCTACTTCCTTCACAAGCTGTGCACCCATGTTCTCAAATGCATCCTCAAGCTCGATTTCCTTTGCAATGGTAACACCATCGTTTGTGATAAGCGGAGCACCAAAAGACTTGTCAAGAACTACATTACGTCCTTTCGGTCCAAGTGTTACGCGAACGGTATTTGCCAATTTATCGACTCCGGCACCAAGTGCTGCTCTTGCTTCTGATCCGTATTTAATTTCCTTTGCCATGATTATGATCCTTCTTTCTTAATATTCTTTCCTTCATCTGTCCCTCACAGACAGGCACAACACGTTATTCCTTAAAAAATATGTTCATTTCAAATCTATTCTACAACTGCAAGAATATCACTCTGCTTTACAATGATGTATTCCTCTCCATCCAGCTTAACCTCTGTTCCGGAATACTTAGAGTAGATAACCTTCTGTCCTTCCTTAACCTGCATCACAACTTCTTTTCCATCCACAACACCGCCAGGTCCAACTGCGATAACCTCAGCCTCCTGTGGTTTCTCCTGTGCAGAACCCGGCAAAATGATACCTGACTCTGTAGTCTCTTCTGCCTCTAACTGCTTTAATACAACTCTGTCTGACAATGGTACTAATTTCATTGTAATAGCCTCCTTAATAGTTTACTAGCACTCAACGTGTTTGAGTGCTGATTTGTTCTGTTAATAAAATATCACTGTTGTTTTTCATTGTCAACAGTGATATGCAAAGTTTATATTTTTTTTATGAAATTAGTCCGTAATGTTCCATTGCATGCCGGATTCCATCCTCATGAATATCCGTTGTAATGTACTCTGCCGCCTCTTTTGCCGGCTCTGTGGCATTTCCCATGGCAATGCCATGTCCCACATAATTCAACATGTCCAGATCATTGACACTGTCCCCCACAGCATAAGTATCTTCCCTGTTCACATGCAGGTACTCACAAACCTTTGCAATGCCGGTGGCCTTGGAATTTCCTTTCGGAACAAACTCCACCACATTTCCCACATGTTCCAGAAAATCAAACTCATCTCCCAACTCGCGCTTTACCCTCTCATAATCCGTATTCGGCAGTACATCTGCTGAAAATTTGTTCACCCGCATATCACTGCTGTACTCCGTCAGCGGTTTTGCAGACTTTCCAAGTTCCTGAAATAAGTACAAAATATACGGATCTTCTTTAAAGCCTTCCTTATCAATCCAGTGGTACTCCGGTCCCTCCAGCACCACTGGCATTCTGCAATCCGCGAGGATACGAATGACCCTTTCCGTCAGATTGGCAGAGAGAATATTTTCATAAATAACCTGGCGATCTACCTCCACGTGACAGCCGCAGGCAGCTACAATTCCATCAAATCCTATGGAAATAAGCTCCTTGGAGCGGATATTTCCCTTTGACCTCCCGCTGCAGAGGAAAATCTTATGCCCCTTCTCCTGCAATTTCTTTAAGGTCGGAATCGTACTCTCCGGAATCACCATATTTTCATCCCATAAGGTTCCGTCTATATCAAAAAAAAATAATTTGGACATCTGTTTCTCCTGTGTTCTATCTATGATTTCTGTTCCAGTTTCGTGCGGTACATTCTTTCATCTGCCTCTTTCACCACAGATTCGATATGTTTTCCTTTTCCTACTGCCATTCCAACAGCAACCGAATACGGAATTCCGGACACTTCTATCTCCTGGTCCACAATATCATTCCACTGCTTCAAGACAGCATCCATCTCTCCCTCGGCAGGGTTTGTGACCACCATGACAAACTCATCCCCGCCAATGCGGTATGCCTTCCGGTTCACACCGGTCAACTCCTTTATAAGCTTTGCCGTTCTGTTTATCAGGGAATCCCCCTCCTCATGTCCCAGAGTGTCATTGGTCTGTTTCAGATTATTAACATCCCAGAAAATCACACCTACCGTAGCATATTTCGGATAATATTTCCTCTCCATCCGAAGATACTTATTCTTATTATAAAGCCCCGTCATATCATCAGTCTCACTGCGATGTTTCATGTCTGCAGCATATTCTGCATAATCCATGATATTTTCAGATATACTCTGGATTACCGGATTTAAAAGGAACAAAATCATGCAGCGTGGCAGTACATAGTAAAGTGGAAGCACCAGCCACGGATTTGCATTGGAAGCCTCAAAGTGAATCGTATTGGTTGCAGCATCAAAATATTCCTTTGTCTGCATGGTTGTAAGGGCCAGCATATTTGCATCGCAAAGCCCCCAGAAATAACCGCCCATTACTATAACAAAAATACTGATCACCGACATAACATAGGTAAAACGCAGTATTTTTTTGTCACAGTACTGGGTCGCCAGCAAAAGCGGAAGGACACTGAGCAGTACTACATGATAGGTAAGTGTGACCCCCAGTACCGTGATTGCTAATACCGTATGAAATATAATGACATACTTCACCCATTTCTTATGCAAATCCACAACTCGTGAAAAAATAATCGTACCGATTACAATAACTGATGCAATCGATATTCCCACTGCCATCAGTTTCATATCAACGATAAATATATGAAGCAGATTCGTCACAAGCATGACTGCCATAACCGCCTGTGTAATCCCCAGGCACTTAATCGAATATTTGTTAACACGGTAATCCAGATCTGCCTGTTCATATGCCTTACGTTCATCCATAGGTTTTCCCCCGTTGAAGCGCTGATTTTGCTCTCTGCCTGTTTATAACATACAGCAAAACCATTACTTACATAATTTCCTGTATATTATAACAGATATCTTTCTATATTAAAAGCCTAACTCATTATTTTCTCCTCCAGGTACTCCGGGAAAACAGAATCAGAATGGGAAAAATCTCCAGTCTTCCCGCCAGCATGTCAAAAATCAGAACCAGCTTGGAAAAATCAGAAAAAACCGAATAATTGGCAGTCGGTCCCACCATATCCAGTCCCGGGCCAATATTGTTAAAGCAGGAAACCACCGCCGAGATATCTGTTGAAATCGACAACTCGTCTACCGACACCAGAAGAATGCTGATTACCATAATCAGAGCATATGCCACCAAATAGGTATTGGTATTTCTTAATACTTCCTCCGCGGTCCGCACGCCATTGACACGAACCGTCTCCACACGTCTCGGGTTTAACAGACGACGGATATTTCTCCGCAGATTCTTAAACAGTAAAAGAACTCTCCCCACCTTAAGTCCACCGGCTGTACTGCCGGCACAGGCTCCTGTAAACATAAGAAACAGCAAAAGCATTTTAGAAAAATTCGGCCATAAATCAAAATCTGTGGTAGCAAATCCTGTAGTGGTCACAACTGACACAACCTGAAATGCTGCGTGGCGGATAGTCTCTCCTATGGTTGCATAGTAATCCTTCAAATTCCAGATAACAAGAAGGATGCCTGTAAACACAATGGTACAGTAAAGTCTAAGCTCCTCGTCCTTCCAAACCGCTTTTACCTGTTTGATCAGTAAAAGATAAAAGCAGCTGAAATTAATGCCAAACAGGAACATAAACACCGTGCAGACATTCTGTATATAGGGACTGTATCCTGCCATGCTGTCATTCTTAATTCCAAATCCACCGGTTCCTGCCGTTCCGAATGCCGTACAAACGGCGTCAAAAAGTGACATACCGCCAAGCAGCAGAAACATAAGATCCAATATTGTAAGTAAAATATAGATAAGATAAAGGATTCTGGCTGTGGTCCGCATTTTGGGAACCAGCTTTCCCACATTCGGTCCCGGACTCTCCGCCCGGAGAAGGTGCATGGTAAAGCCGCTGCCGGACTCCCTGTTTGGTGCCAGTGCCAGCAAAAATACAAGCACTCCCATGCCACCCAGCCAGTGGCTGAAGCTTCTCCAGTACAAAAGTCCCCGGGACATTGCCTCTACATTTGATAAAATAGACGCACCGGTAGTGGTATAACCGGATGCCATCTCAAAAAGCGCATCTACAAAGTGCGGGATTTCACGGGAAATCCAAAAAGGAAGACAGCCAAAGAAACTGATTGCAATCCAGCTGATTCCCACACAGACAAATCCCTCCCGTGCAAAAAAGCGATTCTTAGAATTTCTGCACAGGACATAAAGCACAAGGGATATCACAGCCGTTATCAGAATTGTCACCACAAAACCGGTTACCGCCGGATATTCTCCGTCAAAAATACTAATCAACAATGCCGGAATCATAAATACGATTTCTACCATCAGAATCTGGGAAAGAAATTTTCCCATCATTTTATAGTTCATATCTGCCTCACTGAAAAATATCATTTAACTGCAGAAGGGTCATACCTCCCTTTGCAACAATAATTACAGAATCTCCTATCCGATATACAGAATCTCCACTTGGAATCACCGTATTGCTTCCATGGGTAATACAGGCAATCAGAATGTTCTGTCTAAGCTTGATTTCACTTAAAGGTGTATCCAGAAATTTAGTCTGCTCATCTGCCACAAACTCCAAAGCCTCCACCTGGCCATCTGCAATATTATGTAAGGTAAGGGCCGCCCCTTCCGTATTCTGTTTTGCCCGGACATAACGGACAATCTCATTACAGCAAAGTTCCTTTGGGCAAATGACGCTTCCTAAATCCAGGCTGTCATGGATACTGCTTTTTTCCAGATGCCCCACTTTCGTAATCACCTGAGGAACTCCACAGTTTTTTGCATAAAGGGAAAGAATCATGTTCATCTCGTCCATTCCTGTCATTGTGACAAAAACATCACAATCCTGAATTCCCTCACTCTCCAGCAGAAACTGGCTGCTGGCATCTCCATTTATCACACAAACCTCCGGAGGCAGTCTGTCTGCCAGTTCCTCACAACGTTCCCGGTCCTGCTCGATCAGCTGAACCATCACCCTGTTTTTTGCAAGCCTTTCGGCAAGATAATAACCAATTCTTCCACCGCCACAGATCATGACACGCTTTGCCTTATGGGTAATCACACCAAGATTCTGTAAAAGAAGCGTCAAATTCTCTGAGGTTGCCGTGATAAAGACATGGTCTCCTTCCCGGAGAATAAAGTGCCCTCCCGGAATGGAAACTTCCCCGCCACGGCTGACTGCACATACTAAAACCTTACACTTTACCGTCCTCTCCAGATCCAGCAGCCGCACATCACAAAGCCCGCTGTCCTTCGCAACCCTAAGTTCCACAATTTCCACACGGCTCTTGGCGAAAGTATCTCTCTGTAAAAAGCCGGGGTACTTTATCAGCCGCTCTATCTCACGGGCTGCCTGTTTCTCCGGATTTATGATCAGGGAAAGGGAATACACATCCCTCATGGTAAAAATCTGCTTTCCATACTCAGGATTTCGGATTCTCGCTATGGTATTGAGAGCCGGATTTAATCCATGGGCCGTCATACAGCAAAGCAGATTCACCTCGTCCGTGGAAGTGGCTGCAATCAACAGATCCGCATGCCTTACATCCGCTTTTTCCAAAATAATCATAGACGCACAGTTTCCCTGTACTCCCATGACATCAAACCGTTCGATACTGGAATCCAGAACACTCTGCTTGGAATCAATCAGCGTAAGGTCGTGCCCCTCCGCTGCAAGCTTCTGCGTTAAGGTAAGTCCTACCTTGCCGTCACCGGCAATAATGATTTTCACGTTTCATTTCTCCCTTCCTGGCACTTTCCTAGACCTATTAACCAGTATACATTAGTTTTGTTATATTGCAAGAGTACAGACCGGCAAATTCGTTTCTCCTCTGCTAAACATAAAAGAGCCATCCGGTACATCTTTTTCGTTGTATCGAATGGCTCACATCTCTATTTATTGTTCATTAAGATAACTCAACAAACGATTTTCCAACTCTTTGTAAATGCCAATAGCATCTGACAATTGGGAAACTGTTGCTGCAAATGAATCTTTATAGCGCGAACTGGACTCCCAATCGGTAAGAGTGCCTGACATCATTCTCAAATCTTTATATTCCGGCCAGCCTGCGTTGACATATTCCTTATATAGTTTTGCAATAGAATGATCATAGGAATACCTCTCACCTTTTAGCTCAATAGAACATTTCAGAATTTTCTCAATAGCCTGTTGGATATGATAGCAGCAAATATCCAAATAATATTCATCATTCAATTTTTGCATTGCAAGAACAGTATCGTAGTCCTTGTGGGCTTTTTCTAATAATAAACACATATCAATCCCTTCGTAAAATTAGACCTTTTTTTATCTCGGGCAGCAAATGATCCGATTCCGTTATATCGTTATAATAAACAACATCACACGGAATATCAATCAAATCTTCAATGATATTGCGAGTCTGGTGAAATTTATCAAGATCATAGGATTCTGTTTTCACAGCTATGTCCAAATCACTTTCATTATTACATAGCATTGTCAATGCGCTGCCAAATAAAACAAGTGTTACATCAGATAAACATTTGGAATCAAGTAATTTGAGTATATATTTCTGCATCAAAGGGTAAACTCTATGCAGAATAGCTGCAGCTTTTTCATCACATTCAATGCACAACGGAAATGATTTTAAATTCCGTAACCGCATGATACTTTCCAAATCTGCTGAATACCGCATAACGACACCTCTTATATGAATCAATGAAACCAATTTGATAACTAATCAAACACAACATTTGTACAAATATTACACCAGAAATAGTGAAAAGTAAAGATGACGCAAGCCAACGCAAAATAAAAGACCGCCGCCCCATGATAAACTCACAAAGACGACAGTCTTTTTTATTTACTGCACCGACAGATAAGAGTATCCCATCAGGCTCTCATCCACCTCCCGGGCCACTTCTCTTCCCTCACGGATAGCCCAGACCACCAGGGACTGGCCTCTGTGCATATCTCCGGCGGTGAAGACATTCTTCACGTTGGTGGCATAGCAGCCCTCCGCAGTAGCAACATTGGTTCTCTGGTTTAACTCCACACCGAATGCCTTGGCAATGTAATCCTCAGTTCCAAGGAAACCTGCGGCAATCAGTACCAGCTCAGCAGGAATCTTCTTTTCGCTGCCGGCTACCTCAACCATGTTTCTTCTTCCGGTTTTCTCATCTACCCTGCTCTCCAGTCTCACGATGGTAAGACCATTTAACTTACCGTTCTTATCCTTGTGGAATTCCTTCACAGTCGTCTGGTAGATACGGGGATCATTTCCGAAGCAGGCGATTGCCTCCTCCTGACCGTAATCGGTCTTTAAGACCTTCGGCCACTCCGGCCACGGATTGTCTGCTGCACGCTCTGCCGGCGGACATGGCATCATCTCCAGCTGGGTCACCGACTTGGCTCCCTGGCGGATTGCAGTACCCACGCAGTCGTTTCCGGTATCACCGCCGCCGATGATCACAACGTTTTTGCCCTTGGCAGAAATATATTTGTTGTCCTTAAAATTCGAATCCAGCAGACTCTTGGTTGTACGTGACAGATAGTCCACTGCAAAGTAAATACCCTCTGCCTCTCTTCCCGGTGCCTTAATATCTCTCGGATTCTTGGCACCGCAGCAGAGAATCACCCTGTCATACTCTTTTAACAGCTCTGCTGCCTTAATATCTACTCCCACATTACAGCCGGTGATGAATTTCACGCCCTCTTCCTTCATCACATTGACCTTGCGGTCCACGATACTCTTATCCAGCTTCATATTTGGAATTCCATACATGAGAAGTCCGCCTACACGGTCATCCCTCTCATATACGGTCACATCGTGGCCTCTCTGGTTCAGCTGGTCTGCTGCTGCCAGTCCGGAAGGACCGGATCCGATTACAGCAACCTTCTTTCCGGTACGCACCTTTGGAATATTCGGTCCTGCATAGCCTTCCTTGTATGCAGTCTCAATAATACCGTGCTCGTTATCCCGGACGCTGACTGCATCTCCCCAGTGTCCGCAGGTACATGCCTTCTCACAAAGTGCCGGACATACTCTTGAGGTAAATTCCGGGAAATTATTGGTCTTGTGCAGTCTGTTATATGCCTGCTGGTAGTTTCCCGTATAGAGCAGATCGTTCCACTCCGGTACCAGATTATGAAGCGGGCAGCCGGAGGTCATTCCGGCTACGGTCATACCCGACTGACAGAACGGAACACCACAGTCCATACAGCGGGCAGCCTGCTCTCTTTGTTTTTCCTCAGAGAGGAAGACATGAAACTCATCAAAGTTTTTGATTCGCTCCTTTGGTTCCACCGAACGCGCTTCACATCTGTCATATTCCATAAATCCTGTTGGCTTTCCCATTGTTTCTTCCCTCCTTAAGCTCTCGTGCTGGCATAAAATGCCTCAATCTGTGCCTGTTCTGCATTCAGACCCTTTTCTTCCATCTGAACGATTGCAAGCTGCATACGGTTATAATCATAAGGAATGACCTTCTTGAACTTCGGCAGATACTCACTGAAGTTATCAAGAATTTCCTTACCCTTTTCAGAATTGGTGAGGGTTACGTGCTCTTTGATCATCTCTTTGAGTTCCAGAACATCGTACTTATTGGTAACCTCCTCTGTAAATACCATGGATTTATTGGTACGCATATAGAGGTCGTTATCCTCATCCAGTACATAGGCAATTCCGCCGCTCATTCCTGCTGCGAAGTTCTTTCCGGTTTTACCAAGAATTACGACACGGCCGCCGGTCATGTACTCACAGCCATGGTCTCCGACACCTTCCACAACAGCGGTTGCACCGGAGTTTCTGACACAGAAACGCTCACCGGCTACACCATTGATAAATGCCTTGCCGCTGGTAGCTCCATAGAGAGCCACATTACCTACAATAATATTTTCATCTTTCTTAAAGTTGACTCCTGCCGGTGGATATACAATCAGTTTTCCGCCGGAAAGCCCCTTTCCGAAGTAGTCGTTGGAATCTCCAACCAGTTCCAGTGTCAGTCCCTTCGGGATGAAGGCACCAAAACTCTGTCCGCCGGCACCGCTGCACTTGATGATAAAGGTATCGTCGTCCAACGTATCATCATAGGCCTTCGTAATCTCGGAACCAAAGATCGTTCCTAGAGAACGGTTGACATTGGACACCTCTGTATCAATCATGCGCTTCTGCTTTTTATCAAGAGCCGGCTTTAACTGCTTCATGAAGACTGTCATATCCTTTGTCTTATCCAGCTCAAAATCATATACCTGCTTCGGATCAAAGATAACATTCTGCCTGGTTCCTGCAAAAGGATTATTTAAAATATTGCTTAAGTCAAGCTTTGCCTCCCGTTCAGACAGATCGGAACGAACCTTCAAGAACTCACTATGTCCTACCAGTTCATCCACAGTACGGCAGCCAAGCTTTGCCATATATTCCCGCAGTTCCTCTGCGATGAAACGCATAAAGTTCTCTACATACTCCGGTTTTCCTGCAAAACGCTTACGAAGCTCCGGATTCTGTGTTGCAATACCTGCCGGACAGGTATCCAGGTTACATACACGCATCATCACACAGCCCATACATACCAGTGGAGCTGTTGCAAAACCAAATTCCTCAGCACCGAGACATGCTGCGATTGCCACATCCTTACCACTCATCAGCTTTCCATCGGTCTCAATACGAACCTTGTTACGCAGCCCGTTCATGATCAGTGTCTGGTGTGTCTCTGCCAGCCCCAGTTCCCATGGAAGACCCGCATTGTGGATGGAACTGCTGGGTGCTGCACCGGTTCCACCGTCATATCCGGAAATCAGGACTACCTGTGCGCCGGCTTTTGCAACACCGGCAGCGACCGTTCCGACACCAGCCTCGGAAACCAGCTTGACGGAAATTCTTGCATCACGGTTGGCATTCTTAAGGTCAAAGATTAACTGCTCCAGATCCTCGATAGAGTAAATATCGTGGTGTGGTGGCGGAGAAATCAAAGATACACCAGGGGTTGACAGTCTTGTCTTTGCAATCCATGGATATACCTTCTTACCCGGAAGGTGTCCTCCTTCACCAGGCTTAGCTCCCTGTGCCATCTTAATCTGGATTTCCTGGGCACTGGTTAAGTAGCGGCTTGTGACTCCGAAACGTCCGCTGGCCACCTGCTTGATGGCAGAGCAGCGGTTTAATCCGTCCGGTCCCACTGTGAGACGATCCTTGTCCTCACCGCCTTCACCGGTATTGGATTTACCATGGAGATGGTTCATGGCGATAGCCAAAGTCTCATGGGCTTCCTTGGAAATAGAACCATAGGACATGGCACCGGTCTTAAAGCGGGTCACAATGGAATCCACGCTCTCTACTTCCTCTAATTTGATTCCCTTCTTCGGATAATTGAAATCCATCAGTCCCCGAAGATTGGTGTGCTTCTGTTCCTCATCCACCAGTGCCGTGTACTGCTTGAACATCTCGTAGTCGCCCCGCTGGGTGGACTGCTGCAGAAGATGGATGGTCGCCGGATTATACAAATGCGCATCCGCACCACTTCTCATCTTATGGCGTCCCTTACTGTCAAGAGTCACATCCGTCCCCAGTCCCAGTGGATCATAGGCTGCGGAATGCAAGGTATTGACATCATCCTCAATATCCTTGATGGAAATACCACCGATACGGCTTACGGTATTGGTGAAATATTTATCAATGACATCTTTGTCGATACCCAGTGCCTCGAAAATCTTAGAACCCTGGTAAGACTGAATTGTGGAAATTCCCATCTTTGCCGCAATCTTAACAATACCGGAAATGATTGCATGGTTATAGTCCTCAACAGCTGCATAGTAATCCTTATCCAGCATATGCTCATCGATTAGCTGCTTAACCGTATCCAGTGCCAGATATGGGTTAATTGCGCTGGCACCGAAACCAAGCAGTGTAGCAAAATGGTGTACCTCACGTGGCTCTCCGGATTCCAGAATCAGGGAAAGGGAGGTACGCTTCTTGGTCTTTACCAGATACTGCTGAAGCGCGGAAACTGCAAGCAGTGACGGGATTGCCACATGGTTGTCATCCACTCCCCTGTCGGAAAGAATGAGGATATTGGCACCATCACGGTATGCCCTGTCGGCCTCAATATAGAGACGCTCCACAGCCTTCTCCAGACTGGTGTTCTTGTAATAGATAATCGGTAACGTAACAACCTTAAAGCCTTCCACCTTCATGTTGCGGATCTTCATCAGATCCGTATTGGTAAGAATCGGGTTATTGATTCTCAGTACCTTACAGTTTTCCGGCTTTTCCTCCAGAAGGTTACCGGCGGAACCGATATATACGGTAGTGGAAGTAACTACTTCCTCACGGATGGAGTCAATTGGTGGATTGGTAACCTGTGCAAACAACTGCTTAAAGTAGTTAAACAGCGGCTCCCGGTTTCCGGATAAAGCGGCAAGAGGCGTATCAGTTCCCATGGCTGCGGTACCCTCGATTCCATTCTTTGCCATCGGAAGGATAGCATCATGCAGTGACTCATAGGTATAGCCGAATGCCCGCTGCATTCTCTGTCTTTCTTCCTTCGTATATTCCGGAACACGCTCGTTGGGAATCTTTAAATCCTTTAACATCACGATATTGTTATCCAGCCACTCACCATATGGACGCTTGTCCGCATATTTTTCCTTCAGTTCATCGTCGTCAATGACACGTCCCTGAACGGTGTCAACCAGAAGCATCTTACCCGGACGCAGACGGTCTTTCTTCACAATCTTTGTCGGATCAATATCAAGGACACCAACCTCAGAAGAAAGAATCAGATAATCATCATCGGTAATATAGTAACGGGATGGACGCAGACCGTTACGGTCAAGCACAGCCCCCATCAGGTCTCCATCGGAAAACAGGATCGATGCAGGTCCGTCCCAGGGCTCCATCATGGTGGCATAATACTGATAGAAGTCCTTCTTCTTCTGGGACATAACGGAATTGTTTGCCCAGGGCTCTGGAATCATGATCATGACTGCCAGGGGCAGATCCATGCCACTCATAACAAGGAACTCCAGTGTATTATCTAACATTGCAGAGTCAGAGCCTTCCGTATTGACCACCGGAAGTACCTTGGTAATATCCTCCCGGAGTTTTCCGGATACCATGGTTTCCTCTCTGGCAAGCATCTTATCCGCATTACCACGGATCGTGTTAATCTCTCCGTTATGTACAATAAAGCGGTTCGGATGCGCTCTCTCCCAGCTTGGATTCGTGTTGGTAGAGAAACGGGAGTGCACCGTCGCAATGGCAGACTCGTAATCCGGATCCTGTAAATCTGAGAAGAACTGACGCAGCTGCTCCACTAAAAACATTCCCTTATAAACAATCGTTCTGCTAGAAAGGGATGCTACATAAGTGTCATCATTGGACTGCTCGAATACACGGCGGGCCACATACAGCTTACGGTCAAAATCAAGTCCCTTCTCCACATTTTCCGGTCTTTTAATAAATGCCTGCATAATATACGGCATACAGTTTCTCGCCTTCTCGGAAAGCTTGTCCGGATGAATGGGAACTTCTCTCCATCCAAGGAACTCCATGCCCTCCTTCTCCACGATGACCTCAAACATCTTCTTTGCCTGATTTCTCTTAAGCTCATCCTGCGGGAAGAAAAACATACCAATACCGTAGTCTCTCTCCTCTCCCAGCTCAATGCCCAGTGGAGCTGTCGCCTTCTTAAAGAATTTGTGAGAAATCTGAAGCAGGATACCGACACCGTCTCCGGTCTTTCCATCGGCATCCTTTCCAGCTCTGTGCTTTAAATTCTCAACAATCTTTAAGGCATTCTCCACTGTCTCATGTGTCTTAATACCTTTAATATTTACAACAGCACCAATTCCGCAGTTATCATGTTCAAAACGCGGATCATATAATCCTTTGGCTGTTGCTGTACTTTCATTCCATTGCTCTTTCATAGAACTTTCCTTTCCTTTTCATTCAAAGCGAATCATTGGTTCTCAGCTGTCTATTATTTTACTCCAGCTTCAGCTACTTGTAAATCACTTTTTTCCGTATATTATCTGATAATATTTCAATTTCTTATTTGCTTAGAAATTGTGTAAACAATTTGGCTGTTTTTTGGTTCAAATATTGGATTATGCAAACAATTTATGGCTATAGAATAGGAAATAAATTTTTCCTATTCTATAGCCATACTCCTTATTTTATTGAATTGTTTCTATTTTTTCAACAATTATATTCTAATCTATATCCGAAAACAGTGATTCTAAAACCACGCATTAATACTCTGCCAGCAGCTCCATATGATCATCCTGCAGAAATTTCTCTACATTATACATGACCATCACATCTGATATATCCAGATATTCCTCCATAATATCATCAATACAGTCCGAACAATATCTGAGATCGATCATAATGATCCTGTTGTAATGCTCAGCTAAAAATGGTACAAAGCAGTTGGAATAGGAATCTTTAAGAAGCAAAAGCGTTTTTTCATTCTTATTTCCGGTATCCACTGTAATTTTTGCAGTATTCCCGTTAAAAAACACCTGGTACTGATCATGAGTCCTTAATGCATCTTTCCAATACCAGCTGTCTGCCTCTTCTTCTCCATCATCCCAATCCACATGAATGCCTCCACTCTCAACAGGACCATGAAACAATTCTATGGTATCCTTTTTTACACGCTGGTGACTTTTGTTATAAGAAGTTCCGTAGAAAGAATTCGAAACCACCTCTCTCTGATAACTGGAGAGAGAAACCGGAACTTCTTTCTTTTTCTCACACCATGCCTCATAGGCATAATAAGCCCCCAGAGTGGTCCAATGGTGGTCTGTCCGGTAATAAATATATTCATTTTCATGTTTCTGCATGATATCCGTCAGATCCGTCAGGACCTCAGGCTCCTCCAATTCATCTAAAACAGCACTTATTATCTCCTGCTCATCATAGGGTTCTGCAAATTTCGGAAGTTTCTTAGATAAGGCTGCAGCCTTTCCAGGGACAAAAAAACAATCCACATGTTCTTTCCCATACTGCTCAGTCATCCGGTTTAAAAATTCGCCAAGAATTCCAATGTTATCTTCTGACTGCCGCTCATCAAAATCTCCATCGCTATACTTCTCCAGCAGATAGCCATCTTTTCCTAAATAGATCTTATTGACATCCTTCTGCCCCAATAACCGATCCGTCCCTACTGCAAGATTTACCCATCTGTCTCTCCCCGGAAATTGATCATTTAAATAATTTTCATAAGTTTCCTGAAAATCTCCAGAGAGAATGTCTTCTACACATAATTCCGGTCTCTGCTCCAATGGTCTGTTCTCTGTCGCGGAAAATTCCTTTTGTGGAAACAATACCGACAGAAAGAAAGAAAACGCAAGGGTTCCGACAAACAAAACAATCACTGATATTTTTGCTTTTCGCATCATTTCCTCCTTTAAAACCTGAAATATAAAAATGGATTATAGGATGAATTCACAAGGAATGCTGTAGAAATAACCAGGACAACTACCACACCGATTCCGGTCAATACCATACTTCCCACCTCAGATTTTTCTTTCAGACAGTTCCAGACTTTAACAGGAACCCTGGTAGAACCAATTACTGCAATGATTAGAAGTACAGCAAAGGAAAGCAGCAGATACAGTGTCGTATTGTCAAATCCGCCACAGCCGTCAATTCCAAACATGGTCTTTAAATATCCCATTCCATCTGCACAATCTCCCCAGGAAAAAATAACCCAGCTGACAACCACAAGAAACATCGTATATAAATGCTGTACAAAAGCCGGAAGTTTTTGCAGGAATTTTCCAAGAAACAGTTTTTCTAACACAAGCAGGACCCCAAAGTATAATCCCCAAGCCACAAAATTCCAAGCTGCTCCATGCCACAAACCTGTCAAAAACCAAACTATAAAAATATTACGCATCTGCCTGATTTTTCCCTTGCGGTTTCCACCAAGGGGAATATAAACATACTCCCGAAACCATGTGCCCAGGGAAATATGCCATCTTCTCCAGAATTCTGTAATACTCTTCGACTCATAGGGATGCTCAAAATTTTCAAGAAAATGGAATCCGAACATACGCCCCAGACCAATAGCCATATCAGAATATCCGGAAAAATCAAAATAAATTTGAAGTGTAAAGGATACTGCCCCAAGCCATGCCGTGGCTGTGGTCAGATGTGCAATCTGTGTCCCGGAAATCTGGGACCACAATGCTCCAACCTGATTAGCAATCAAAGCTTTCTTTCCCAGTCCGATTATAAAACGCTTCACTCCCTCAAAGAAATCATCCAAAGATTCTTTTCTGTTTTCCATCTGGTCAGCCACCGTCTGGTAACGAACAATTGGTCCTGCAATTAATTGTGGAAACAGAGATACATAAGCACCAAATGTAATGAAATTTTTCTGTACCTTTGCATCATTGCGATAAACATCAATCGTATAGGACATTGTCTGAAATGTATAAAAGGAAATGCCAATTGGAAGTGCAATATTTAATGTATCAATATCAAGGGAAAAAAGATTATCCATGGTCCCAATCAAAAAATCCGTGTACTTAAAAAAACAAAGCAGAGACAGGTTAATTACCACGGATGCAGCCACTGCTATCTTTGCTTTGTTTATTTTCCCGGTTGATTTAAAATGATCTACACACCTTCCGGCAATATAATCCACAACGGTTGACGCAAGAATAAGAAATACGTATACCGGTTCTCCCCATGCATAGAAAATGAGACTGAATAAGAATAATACCAGATTTCTAAATTTTTTCGGTGCCAGAAAATAAATTCCCAGCACCAGTGGCAAAAATCGAAATAAAAACAGTAAACTACTGAAAACCATCCCACACCTCTCCTAAAGTGCCTTCTTCAATGCCTTCTCCGCTTTCTTATTATCTGACTTACTTCCAAGGCAGATATACCAGACATAAGAGCCGGAACGACCGCATCTTGCATCTTTGACCAGCTTTTTCTCATCCTTTTTCAGATAGCTGTCGCTCTTCTTTTCTTTCTTGATACTGTCAAATTCTTTTTTAATATCCTTGGCATCAGAAGTACTTCCTGCTTTTACTATGCAGACACAATATACCTGGCTGCTGTCCGTGGCATAATAAAAATCTTCAACCGACTTGCGGTATGAATATGACAGAAATGTACATTTACTTTTCTTACTTACCTTTTCTGCGCCTTTGTTACATTTTCCCTTTACCGCATCATAAAGTTTACTGCAGGATACAGAGGATGCCGCCTGTGCCGGAACCTGCACGATAAATAATGCTGCCAAAAGGCAAGCCAGCACTGCTGCCAGTTTTTTCTTTCCATTCTTTTTCATTTTCTTTTCTCCTTATCTGTTGATTTTCTTTTCATACTCATCGATTTGCCGGATAAAAGCACGGTATCCGCTGATAGGCCAGTGAATGCCATCTCCGCCATTATATTTCAAATATCCATCCGATCCTTTCAGTGCCTTTGTATAATCAAAAAATCTGCAGTCCTTATCCTTTGCAAATTTTTTTAACTGTTTATTCCATTCAGTAATTCTGGAAAAACCTTTTCTCTTTAAAGCAGTAGCTCTTGTCACAGGCGAAACTGCCAGGATTACAATTTCTGTCTTAGGACTCTCATCTTTTATCTGCTGAATAATCTCTGAATAATTTTTTAGCATGTCTCCCATCTTACGGTAAGAAATCTCATTCATACCCAGCATTAGATACAACCGATCCGGCTTTTTGGCAATAACCGTATCAACAGCTGTCTCTCCATGAAAAGCTCCGTTGGTCTGAAATGATAATGTTCCCAATCCCCGATGTGCCACAACGGATTTCTTTCCTGGAGATTTCATCTCCTTTAAAACATGATATGCAGACACTCCTTCCATGATAGAATCTCCCGCAAAAACCACCTTCCCGGGAATATTTTTTGTACAGGCAGATGCCGCTTCTGACAGTGGTGACTTTCTTTCAGTTTCCGATTTTGATACACGGGCACAAACCTTATAATAGTACTTTGTATTTTTCTTACATTTCTTATCCAAATAGGTAGTCTTTTTTGTCCCGGCTATTTTCTTATACTTTCCTGTTTTCTTTGTGGAACGGTAAATATCGTAATACCCCGCTCCTTTTCCCTTTTTCCAGGTAATTTCTATGGCTGTGTTACTTTTTGCCTTCACTTTGGTGATTTTTACCCGGCTTAAAGGCTTCTTTTTCTGCTCCGATGCCGATGTTTGTTCCTCTCCGGAAGGTTCTGTCGTCCCGGAAGGCTCCGTCGTTTCGGAAGGTTCTGTCGTCCCGGAAGGTTCTGTCGTCCCGGAAGGTTCTGTCGCCCCGGAAGGCTCCGTCGTTTCGGAAGGTTCTGTCGTTCCGGAAGGTTCTGTCGTAATAGATGGTTTCTGTTGGCCGTCATCTTCCAAGCTGGAAGTCTCCCCTGTTAAGCGAAATGCCGCACTTTTTAAACTGCTCTTTTTAATCTTCTTCAGTTTCTTGTTTAAGTTTGTCTTTATGGTGCTCTTTTCCAGCTTATTAACTTTTTTTACTGCCTCTTCATAATCCTTCTTTTCCCTGCTCTGCACTGCAGTCTTAACCGCATCCTCCGCCTGATGCTGGCAGATCAAAAGCCTGTCCGTAGCTGCACACAATGTATTCATCCACTGTGCATATCCGGCCATATTCAGATGGACATATCCATCACCACTGTATTTTAGATTTAAAGTACCCCCTTTTGTCTTAAGACAGCTGTTAACATCTATGTAATACAAATCTTTTTGGGATGCGCAGTAATTTTCCATAAGGCTGTTCAGCTTATTTACATTTTTATTGCTAAGGGACTTTCCCTCATTGCCTGCAGCTACCGGTGTTGTACTCTCAATAAAAATCACAACCTTGGGACTGTCCTTTTTAATTCCGTCCAGATATGAGACATATCTCTTATAAACCCCTTCCGGCGATTCCCACAAATCGTTCATTCCCATGTTAATAAATACTTTTTTCACTCCGGAACGGGCAACTGCCACACGGGCTTTATATGGTGTACCATTATAGGTTACCTTATATTTATCTGAGCTTGAAGCATCATTCATAAAAGAATAACAACCTCTTACCATCATGGCAGGATGTCCCAGATAACCCTTTCCCTGGGAATCAAAATACATTTTCTGTCCCACTCCGATGGAACTTCCAATAAAACCGGAATCTGAAAACCACTGATCCCGTTCTTTTTTTGAGATTGACTTCTTTGAATCACCGGAATTTACTACATGAATCACTTCATAATAATGATAAATATCTTCGTTCTGAACAACAGTTACCTTAATAAGTGCTGTTCCCTTTGCTTTCGCACTGATTTTTCCCTGATTATCTACAAAAGCAATCTCCGGTTTTGTACTCTGATACGTTATTTTTGCATTTTTTTCCAATCCCTTTAGATGAATGCTGCTGTTTTTCCCCTTTATCAGTTGTTTATGCAGATAGAGTTTCACTGCTTTAGAATCAGCAGCTCTTTTCCATGCCTTGCCATAATTTTTCACCTTGTAAAACCGGTCATACTTAACATGTACATGAAACTCTGTCTTCTGTGTTTTTTTTCCACTTTTTACATTCACCTGTACAACTGCACTTCCGCATTCTTTAGGAATCAGTTGTCCTTTTCTGCCAACGGTAACGATATTCGGCTGATTTGAAATAATTTCAATTTTTGCCTTTTCTCCGGCTTCCCTGAAATCCAGATAATAGGTTGATTCAGGCGTTAATGTCAGTGTTTCCGATAGTACAGGTACTTTCTTTTCTACCTTGTCTTCCTCGATTTCCGGCTTCTGCTCCGGCCCGATATCAGATTCTTCCACTTCTGTAGTGGTATCTGCATTTCCTGCTGCCGCCTCTTCCGCCTTAACAGACAACGGATCTGCCATGATTAACGTTGCTGCCAAAGCCAGTGTCAGTAAACGCTTTATCTGTCTGCACTCCACTTTCAAACTCCTCCTTGCAGTATCTAATATTAATATTATACACTACAAAATTTAGAAATGGCAATATCTTTAAAATATTTATTGAAAATACTGATCTACACCATCCGCAATTCCCTCTGCAATCTTCTGCTGGTAATCCTCCGTTGCCATCTTTAAATCCTCATCGCGGTTGGTCATATATCCCATCTCCACAATCGTAACCGGCACATTACACCAGTTGATTCCGCTCATGGTATCCGTTTCCCAGACATATTCCTTTTTACAGCCTGTTTTTGCCACCAGTGCATTCAGTACAGCCTCTGACAATGCTTTACTCTGAGAATGCAAACCGCCATTATAGGGATTTGACGCTGTCTGACAGATCGTCATGGCTCCATTTGTGGAAGAATTCTCCGAACCATTTGCATGAACCCGGATAAAGGCATCTGCATTGGCATCATTCGCTACTTTTGCTCTCTCACTGTTACTGATGTTGACATCATTGGAGGTTCTTACCATAATAACCTGATAGCCACGGTTTAACAGTTCCGTCTGCAGCTTCTGCGATACCATAAGGGTAAGTTCATATTCCGCCAGACCGCTTGCTGTACCTGCAGTTCCGGAAGATACTTTTGCCTTGGTCTCTGATGCCCCGGGTCCGATAGGCTCCTTCTCACTATTGGCGTGGGCCTGATGTCCGGCATCAATCACTACAAGCTTTCCTTTTGAAAGCTCATCCTCCTTTACCAGATACTCAGAAGAAACATAATACACCTGCTCATCTATCAGTACTCTCGTCCAGCCATTCTCCGAGTCCACAACCGATACCTCATCCCCTCTGTGCAGTTTTTTATATACTTCAGAATCTGTCCGCGGTTCAGTTCTTACGTTTACGGTCTCTTTTGCATATAAAGTTCCACTCACCTTAGGAAGTTCTTCCTCTGTTTCACTCGCTTTTTCCGTTTCCGGCACCGGAATCCCGATATTTTCTGCCTCTGTTTCCGTTTCTGTTTCCTGTTTCTCTGCAGGTTTCCACTCCGGCTCTTTTTGCACCGTCTTAAAGGAGCAGCCTGTCAGTAAAAGCAGAGACAGCATCAAAATAATCCCGCAGTTTTTTTTACTTCCCATAATTTCCTCCATTTATTTAAATGATATGAGGTTTGCCCCCCTCATTTGATACACCAATTACTCTGATTGTATCAATCAAAATCCCTGCCCATACACTGGTAAAACCTGACACAGTCTTATCCATTCAAAAAAATACCTGTCGGTGTTAAATAAGATAGATATCTTACTGCCGGTAAAAAAACCTCCAGCCGGAAAAATACAGGATAGATAAGAACACTGACCGCAGTCAGAGCCAGTCCAAAGGCTGCAAAACTTTCCGGTTTATGGGTAAAACTAGTGATAAATACCGTCCAAGGCACACCAATCAGCAGGAATAGTACCAGCCTAATCGTCTCCTCTCCTGCACCGCGGGATTCCGGAAGCATAAGTATCAGCACAAGTCCCACAGCTGCCGGCAGCGTTACCGCTGCATAAGTTCTTACAAGAGAAAACAAAAAACCTTCTGTCCCTGTAAAACAGCTTCTTACCCACTTTCCACCGGCTTCGTAAACCAGACCGTTGGAAAAGTACATAGCTGCCATAAGAAATAACACAAAAATCCCCTGCAGGGGATAACATTTTTTTGTACCCTGTCTGCTCTCTCCTGTATCCTTT
The DNA here is from genome assembly GCA_022772675.1 of Agathobacter sp. GTDB lineage: Bacteria > Bacillota > Clostridia > Lachnospirales > Lachnospiraceae > Roseburia. Next base: position 40,596 of record JALEZW010000011.1, read on the forward strand.
ACCGTAATTACATCAATTTTGAAAAAGTCACTGTCCGTGTAACTGACATTGGAATCATAAATTACTTTCATACGGTTTTCGCTGTGATTACCAAAAATTCTGCCCTCATTTCCTATTAAAATTTCGTTGCTGTATAATCTGAAAAATACAGCAAAAACAGTTTCCTTGGCAATCTCTCCCTTTGTTGTATAGGGACTGGCGATATAACGGACACAATACCTTAAATCTTCCTTTTTTATCTTCTCATCCATCCCCGGATCCGGTAAAAAGCCACATTCCAGTTTTCCGGATTCCACATCACGATACAAATTTTTTTTATCTTTGTACATCCGAAATTTAAAACGGCTGTCAGAACCGGTAAGGAGCGATTCCATTTCTTTCCCATATCTACTCTCCCCGGGCATAAAACCAACCACAAGATTATCTGCAGAAGGCATATGAATTTCTGAAATCAAATATAACAAAAGCAGCATGGCCAGTAAAAAAATCCATGTGGTTTTCTTTTTTAAATTTTCTTTCCATAAAAGGAAATACCAGACTAATCCCTTTTGCATATCACAGTTCCAATTGTGGCAGCTACTGCCAGCCATCCAATCATTTCCATAATATTTTTAAGTGAACAGGTTCCAAAAAGCAGATTCATATTGTACATATTCCACTGATGAAGCGGCAGCCATTTTCCTGCCTGTGACATCCATTCCGGTAAATAGGAAAGGGGAATGAAAATACCAGATCCAGCTGCAATGATCAGTTCTACTGCCATAAGTACAAGTATTCCCGTAAAAGAATCTCCGGTAACTGCATAGATGACATGGTAAAATGCAGCAAAAACAAGGCAAAGTAAATAGAGGCCCGGCAGAATCCACTTGTCCCAGAACAGCAAATCCATGTCCAGTGCATAAGTCAGAATGCAGCCTGCCCCGAAATAGAGGCAGGCTGTCAACATCAGTATATTTGTCATTACAACGATTCTAACCCACATAAAAGTACGTCCGGTAATCCCATAAAGGGTAAGCTTATTCACTACTGCCCGTTCCCGTTTCCGGTAAAGGGGAAAAAAAGTAAGACCAGCAGCAAGCAGAAAAAATAACATTCCCGTGGAACAATAATAGGCTGACTGACCATATATTCCAAAGGGAGAACATACCTCGCTTTCAAACAAATCGCTTCGGCAAAACATCTGTTTTACATACTGTTCTGCCATCTCATTTCCAATGGATCCCTGAGGTACAACGGTCTTTTCAACCCCGGCCTGTTTCAAAACGGAAAATACTCCGGCCTCTGCTGTCCACAGCATAGAAATCCCGTCTTCCAGCAATTCGGAAAATGCCGTAAGCTCTGTTGTCATCTCTTCCGGAAGATATAGTTTTACGGATGTCTTCCTTCCCATATCCACATCTCTGTAAAAATGCTCCGGGAAAACCAGGGCAGCCTGAATCCTGCCTTCTTTTATTCTCTCCAATGCCTCATCCTCACTCATATAGGAAAAATGGCAGATACTTTTTACACTCTGCATAGATGAGGCAAAATTTGTTAGAAGCTTTAATTCTTCTCCATCCTCCGGAATTACAACGGCAGTATCAATCTGTTTAAGAGCCATCTGTTTTCCAAATATGTGGCTGCAGATTAGAACACCTGCCATTAATAATACAATCCCGGACAAAAAATATTTAATTGTTTTGCTGAAGACCTTAAAAGCTCTCTTTTGTTCCAAACACCAGAATTTAAACAGCATTTAGTATGATTCCATATCCTGCATTTCCGAAACAAGACCATAAATATCTGACTCTGAAGCATTACCGATGTCAAACTCTTCTCCGGAATATTTCTCGATTTCTGCACCTTTTTTAATTGTAACCGTACCGGAAATATCATCCCCTCTGATAGAGAATTCAAAGCCCTTCCGGTCTGTTTTTAAAGTTCCGCTTATGCGTACATCATCCGTCAAATCCAGTTCATAATCTCCTGTTTTTGCGTTGTACTCCATTTCTAAGACCTTATCTCCATCAACATAGAGACGACTCTTCTCTGTCTTTCCGCTTACCTCACCTTCCAGTTCCATTAAGGTTTCCCCATCTGCTTTCAGTTCCATATTCTGCGTTCTGGTTTTTCCACCCTTAAACAGCAGCTGCAACTCATCCCCTTGTACTTCAAAGGAAACGCAGGCAAGCTTTCCCTTGTAAATATAAAAGGTAATATCCATATCCGGCATACCATCAAAGCCGTCCCTTAATTCGTTAAAGGCTTCTCTGACATCTGCCTGATCGTAAATATCCCCCAGTTCCTCACTGGTAAAATCATCCAGGGCATCCACGAAATCTTTCATGGTATCCTCTGTCACCGTTACCTGATATCCCTTGCACTTTCTGTCTTTTCCATTTACCTCAAAGGAATCTTTTCCGACTGATTTAAACTTAAGGTCCTTATACTGCCTTGTAAGAATCTTTGCAAGCTTTTCTGTCTGATTTTTCTGCTCTTTCTGTGAAAAAACAGTTTCGCAGGCTTTATCGATTGCATCTAAAGTATCAGAGCCTAACTGTTCTTTTAAATATCCTGATTTTTCTTCATGATAATCATAGATAAATAATTTATTGCCCAAAAGAGGAATCTCTGCTTTTACTTTATTCTTATCAATTCCCGCAAGAAACGAAATCTCCGGAGTGTCCTCAACATTTATTTTGCCTGAAAACTGCTTTTCATTTGTTTTACTGCTATAGGTCACGTTGATGCTGTTGGATTCCGCTTTTCCATCCACACTTACGGTATATGCCTTCTCATTTAACAGATTGATTCCTTTCATGTTTTCTGCCACTTCCGGAATGTCTGTGAATGTATTAGATACAGCAAGTGCTACTTTTCCGGATGGTCCCAAAAAGGCTCCGCTTTTCACACCTGCAAATGCAACTACGCAACAGCAAAGTATTGCTGCAATCACACCAAGGATTGCTGCAAATTTGCCCTTTTTCTTTTTTCCGGTTCCAGTATTTATTCCTGCGGTATTCATTCCTGCATTGTATTCTGCTCCTGTGTTTGACTGAATCGGTGCTCCCGTCATCGGGTCGAATTTCATTCCCAGTGCGCTTCCCGGCTCTGCCTTTGACTGCACCGGCTCCCCCGTCATCGGGTCAAATTTCATTCCCGGTGTGCTTTCCGGCTCTGCCTTTGACTGCACCGGTTCCCCCGTCATCGGGTCGAATTTCATTCCCGGTGCGCTTTCCGGCTCTGTCTTTGGTTCAATTGGTTTTCCCGTCATTGGATCAAATCTCATTTCCATTTTGCTTTCTCCTTTTTATATGCAAATTACTTGCATTTTGTTATTTTTCAAGAAAAAATTTCCTGATTTCTTTCATTCGTAACTGCTTATCTTCCTGCAGTTCCACTAATTTTCCATCTGCCATCAACAGGCACCGGTCGGCACGCATGATTTCCTGTTCCTCATGGGATGCCATCAGAATCGTCCCATTCATGCTCTGGTATTCCGACAGCCACTCCAGAATACTTTCTTTAAAGTAAATATCCAAAGCAGCTGTGGGCTCATCCAGAATCAGTACCGGCGGAAGTTCCAGAAAGGCGCAGGCAATGGAAAGTCTCCGTTTCATGCCGCCTGACAATTTTTCCACCTTTTGAGAGAGCATCTCCTCCAGATGAAACTGTGCGATCACCTGCTGCATATTCTGTTTTTTTCCTGCCGCCCAGAACTTTAAGTTATCACGTACTGACAATTCCTCAAAAAGGGGATTTTCCTGTGGCACATATCCGCAATATTTCCGATATACACTCCCCTTATTTCCGGCAGATGTTCCAAAATACGCAACGGTTCCACTGTCCGGTTTCTTTGTCCCGGACAAAATCTGTAACAGTGTGGATTTTCCACAGCCATTCTTCCCGACAATAACAATCCATTCTCCACAGACTGCCTGAAAGGTAATGTCCGTAAGTACCTGTTTCCTGCGATATCTTTTTGTAATTTCAGACACGGTAACTGCGTATTTTACCATACTTCTTCCATTCCGTCTGCTTTACACCAGTAATCACTTACATCACGGTCGATGCGGCGGTTTTTGTCCTCACCCCGGAAAACATACAAATCTCCGTCTTTTCGGTATACAATACGGGTTTCATTAATATAGCTGTAATCGTTCACATCACGGTCCACCAGGATTTCTTTTTTTCCGGCAAAGAGTTTCAGCTTATTATCAGAGTTATCAGCAGACTGGTTAAATGCCATATAATTTCCATCCTTTTCCAGTACTACGTCTTTAACGTCCTTAAGAACTGTTTTCGATTTTCCCTTGGAATATACACAGAAATCCCCGTCATCGGTATAGTAATAAAAATCATTTCCATCCCAGTATCCGTAGTCATAATCCCTGCTGACACTTCCCAATTTTTTAAATTCTCCTGATTTTAACTCGTAAGCAAGCAGTTCACTCTTCCCGCTGTCAATATTGTAGCACGAAACCATAAGGGTTTTTCCATCCTCTGACAGAAGAAAATTTCCTGCTTCTTCCATATCAGAATCCGTTTTGCATTCTTTTCCGTTGATAAGGGAATAAACCGGAATATTATCATTCGATTCATTATACAGATAATCATCAACATCAGACACATAACTGATATCATCCATGGAGCAAACCTTACCCGAATAGATATCTTCCGATTTCTGATAAAAAGCAACCTGACTTGCTGCATCAACGGAAATAAGTGATACGGAAGATGCCGCCTTCTTTTCCCCACCTTTGGAAGTGTACAGATACAGATCACTTACGGAATATTCATATGGGGTATCTTTTAACTCTTCTCTCAGCTCAATCCGGTCTGAAACGGACTCATACTCCTCCCGTGCAATTTTATAGGCATCCGAATCCAGTAAATACCAGATATCATTATTGGTATCGATGTAATAGTAAATATTGCTATTACTATCATGGTCGTAGTTTAAATATATGGCCATGCCTGTATTATCATCGCTGTAACAGTAGTGTTCATAAAAATAATACAAATCTTCCCTGTATTTCTCATAATAGTAATCATTATCAATGGCTGACTTTGCCGATGTTTTAGTCAGATAATCCTCTATATCCGGTTCTGAAATTCCTGCATCCGCCCCTGCATAGGGATCCTCCACCAAATCATAATAAGTTTTCTTTTCATCTACCGTCCGGCTGTAATATACAGTCCCCGAAGCAATATCCGCACTTTCAACGTTATTAGCTCCGGAAATTATTTTTTTTGGTTTTTTCCCAGTCTGTGCTATGTAGATATCACTGTCTCCATATTCGCCCTTTTCATATAAGATTTCATCCTCCGTATAGTCCAGCACAGACAGACAATCATCAATTTCTACAGACTTCTTCTTATCGATATCAAAATAACAGAGTATCTGTTCATCAGAAGATTTTTCACTTTTCAGATAATAGGCGATATTACCAGACCGGAAATTTGATTCCACCCGGCTGTCAATTTCAAGGGGTTTCTTCCCATCATAGTAATAGAAATCATAACCGCTGTTATCCGTCTCTCTGTAATACAGTGCTTTACCGGAGCCTACTGTCTTATAAGCCTCTACACGGGAGTCAATTTCCTCTATGTATTTCTCATTTTTTGTTTCATTCCCCGATAATTTGCGGGTATTCACCCGGTATAATCTGTCATTATCATCGCTATCACAGATAAAAAACAGATACTTCATATCCTTGGATAACTTTGCATTAAAACTGCAGTCATCATCATGTCCATTATATACTTCAATCGGGTCTTTTTCCTTATCCATATTGCCGGTATAATATAATCTTCCATCCTTAACATAGACAAGTTCCTTTTCCGTATCAGGCTTTATCATATGAAAAACCTGATATCCCCCGACTCCCACCAAAACAACAACAAGAGCCGTTACAATAATTCCAATCAGCTTTGCATGACTTTTCTTTGGCGGATTGATTGGATTGTCAACCGGTTGATTAACCGGCTGGCTGACGGATGCTGCAATCTGATTCCCGCAGCCGGCACAAAACCGTGCTCCAGGAAGCAGCTCATTCCCACAATTTGGACATTTCATATCTCATTTCCTCTCTTCTTAAGTTTTATTGTAACTATTCAGAACTCCGAGCCACCTTACGAATTAGATAATCAGCCTCTTACATGCAAGCATGACGATTCTGATTATCTAATTCTAAGAGGTTCTGAATAGTTATGTTTTAGTTTAGTTTATCCTCGTATTCCTTAATAAACTTTGCATTCTTCATTTCCATATCAGATACCATATACTCATCAAACTCATCCGGTTCATAAATTGGCTCATACCAGTCTTTTGAATCAAAGTATTCTTGAAGTTTTTCATCCTTAAACATTCTTCCATATCGTGCAAAAATCTCGTTTCTTGCAACCTTGAGCAGCCATTTATCATCCTTGATATCCGCTAAATCTTCTTTAGTCAGTTTCCGCTCCGAACTCTGTGGAAGAATATAATCCTCATTTTCTAAATCTGCATCTTCTCTCTGCTCACTAAACTCCTTCTGAAACTCCTTAAACTGTTTCAAAAGTTCCGGCAGTTTTTCTGTATCCTCGTGGTAATCGGAATCTGTCATGGATGACATATAGAAGGTTCCAAAGCAGTCTCCCGCTGAGATGTTCCTGTAATCTTTTGCCATCTTTAAGAAAGCTTCCTCATGAAAAGCACTAATCATAATAACATTCTGATCAACCATGAAGAATGGTGCACCAAGTGGATCCGAAACATTGGAAATACCGATTTTTGCGGCAGCCTCTTTCCCTTCCGCCACCTCTTCATCCTCAGCTGCAGATCCCTCATACTCAAAATCTGCTACATCCGAATAGGTATGGTCTTTACATGCCACTGCCTTTACGCTCCTGCATTCTCCATCCGCAAACATTGATGCCACTGCCCACGTATCTGCTGCAAGTATCCACCCGTCATCTGTCTTTTTCAGATAAACACCACCAAGTGCTTGTTCACCAACGCTGTCTGCAAAATGTCCTGCCCCCAGCAGCCCCCCTTTCTTCTCAACAACCTCGTTATCTTCCACCGTATACACATCTGCATACAGGTGATGATTTTTCCCATAGGCGACCACCAGATCTGTTACGCCGTCTCCGCTGACATCATAAAGAAGTGCACCTGTCACGCCTTCTGCATCTGTCACTTCCTGAGAATACCGTGCGTCAAATGTATTATCTCTTATATCGCCCTTTTCATCAATAATCTGTTCTAATTTTTCTTTTAACGCTGAATTAATGTCATCCTCTGACATTTCATTCTTTTCTTCTTTGTCATTTCCCACAGCTGACCAGCCACTGTCTCCATCCGAAACGCCCGTATCCTGTCTGTCAAGAATCAGAAATTTTACTGCCAGAAGAATCACCAGCATGAGAAGCAGTACTGCCACAATGATCAGAACAATCTTTCCTGCTTTTCCTTTTTTCTTTTTTCCTTCTTTTTCCTGTTTCCCTTCTTTTTTCTGTTCCGTCGCCTCCTGCTTCGGTTGCACAGGCTGCTTAGGCTGCTGCAGCCTTTGAGACTGTACCGTTGGTTTGGAGGGAGCCGATGCCTTTTCGGTCTTTGAAGCTGCGGCAGGTATCACCACCGGTGCACCACATTTCGTACAGAATTTCTGCCTCTCCGATTCAATAGGAGCACCACATTTTGAACAAAACATTTTTATCCTCCTCATATATATCCATGTCTTTTATGCATCTGTACCCCTGTTTAATTATGTTCATCTTCTGTTGTTTCAGGGGATACCGGCACATCCTGCGCTGTCTGTGTCTGTGTTTCTTGCGGTGTTACCTGGGATGCCGGATTATAAACCGGAGTACCACAGGATACGCAGAATTTCTGTCCTGCTACAATGGCAGCACCGCAGGCGGTACAGTAGGCAGCAGCCTGTGGCTGCTCTTTTCTTGGCATCTGCTGACCGCATACCGGGCAGAACATTGACTCCCTGTCAACCATGGAGCCACAGCGTGGACAGGGTATCAGCCCCTTGATTTCCTGAATCGTACGGTTATACTCTGCAATTTTCTGCTCCGATGTAACAACTGTCTTAACGAAATCTGCCACCTCCGGATCCGGATTTTCTCTGTACTTTACCGCATAAACCCGTCCGATCTGCTCATAAGAAGTCTTAATCTTCTGCTCTTCTTCTGAGATTGCTGAATTAAGCTTTGCAACATCTGCCAGATTTTTCGTTTTCTGGATGGTTCCCTGACCTACATCTGTAATTTTTTTTCCTACCTCATCAAAAAATGACATCTTTTTTCTCCTTTTCTAATATACCTGTTTTTTAGTTCTAACGTTTCATTTTTGAAAGTGCATCTCCCTCCTTCTGATTCTGTCATCCATCATCAAAGGATCTCATCTTACATTTCGTACAAAACATTTTCATTTCTCCTCATTTGTATAATTGTGAAAGCCAAATCCGGCTGCGATTCCTTTCGCATCCGCATCTGCCCATATTGCTTTCAACTCCCCATTCATGGCAGCCTTTCTCATTTGTTCCACAGTGTGATATCCATGTTCAATGATTATTCCCGGAACACCGGCCTCTTCTGCGCCTCTTAAAACTCCATAATATTGTCCATGGCTTCCGTGCCTGCACACAACGGCTCCCTGCTCTGTTGTACTGTCATTATAGGCCGTTGTCCATTCCGCTGCTCTGCCCCCGGAAACTTCTGTAAAAGCTTTGTGAGAAGATATTCCCAGCTGATAGCTTGTCTGTGCCAGGTTCTGTCCCACCGCATTGCAGACATCGCACAGCTGCCCGGAATCCAGCACCAGATCATTTGCAATGATAATCGGCTTATCAATGGAAACAGGCTGCTCAAAGGTTCCTGCTCCATTGGCATTTTCCTCATTGGCATTGGTATGGACTGACACAAACAAATCACACCCCTCTTCTGCCGCATAGGTTCCACGCAGACTGATATGCCCATTATCCAGTGCCGCATCTTTATATCCACCAATGGAAATACTTCCGGAGTCCCGTGTCATACAAACCGTAATTCCATACTTTGCTTCCAGCAGATTTTTTAACTCTAAAGCCAGATGCAGAGTGAAATCCCCCTCTGCATACCCATCCCCTGCTTCATTTTTCCCTGCATAATGTCCCGGGTCAATGCAAATTTTTACATTACTGCATAAAACACCCGGTTCATCAGCTGCCACATATACTGACTCATCCCACAACTGTGGCAGAACGCGGTATACATATTGCTGCGGCTCAGAGGATTCCAGCTTGTCTGTATATGTATAAGGTTCTCCCCTGTTGTGATCCCCAGTGTTCATTTTCCCCACATTAGTCCATATATGCTCTCTGTTTTCAATTCTGTTATCAAATTTTTGAACAATATAGCTGCTAATCAGTCCATCCTGATCATCTGCCCATTCAATGACAATCTGATCTGCACTTATCCGCTGCGCCTTCAATCCTGTTATGTGGATTTCCTTAACTGCAGCAGGATTAGTGCTGCTCTGTGGGGAATCCGTCACATTCTCTTCTGTTTCCACTTGTTCCGGCTCCTCAGTGAGAATGCTTTCCACTTCCTTTATCGTTTCCCCTTTGGGAAATAAATAAAGAAACACAACAGCTACTCCCAAAAGGATTGCAATACCTGCAGCCAATAGAATCATCAATACTTTTTTCATCATCTGTTATATCATTTGTTTATTATCTTGCCCGAATCTCAGTCACCACTTCGTGATTCTGCCGAATCTGAATGTGCTGCATACGGGTCGTTCCTCCCTGAAAAAGCACCTCAATGTCCATCTCTCTGGAATCCATCTCTATACATGCAAGCTTACTTTTATAGATATAAAAAGTTACATCTGTCTCTGGAAAATCCTTAGCCATCTCTCTTAAGATGGAAAAAATCTCATCTCTCTCCTCATCATCTTCGAAATAATGGTCAAGTTCCCGATCCGCATAATCCTCCAGATCATCCACCAGATCCCTTATAAAATCCTCATCCAGCGTTGTCTCATATCCTTTGCACTGCCTGTCTTCTCCATCAATTTCAAAGAGTTCTGTTCCGGCAGAGTTAAAATCCAGCGTCTCATATCTGTTTAAGAAAATCTTTCCGATACCAATAACATTCTCTTTCTGACCGGCAGCATCATACAGCGTATCACAAAATTCATTAAAACAGTCAATACTGTCCTGCGTCCAGTACTGATACAACAGATCATTCAAAAAACCTGAGCTGTCTGCTGTATATATTTTCCAGGTCGGAAGTCCCAACAGTGATATGTCACCTGCACATGCCAGTTCCACTCCGTCCCTATTGCCTTCCGCAGTCTCTACATCCCAATGTTCTGCATTCTGCAGCAACTGTGCAGACTCAATCAATGTATTTACAGCTGCAACCAGAACCTTTCCTGATTTTCCAAGAAACACTCCGCTGTGAATACCACAAAAAGTAACTGCAAGAAGAACAACCAGACTTGCCAGAACAACCAGAGCCTTTTTCCCCTTTCCCATCTTCCGGTGTACCTTTTTCACCTTCTGCGCCTGTGGCTCTCCCATTGGCTTGCCGGTCATTGGATCAAACCGCATTTGAGAATTCTCCTTAGGGACAGGCTCTCCTGTCATTGGATCATACTTCATTTCCATACATTATTCTCCTTTATCATATGTATATACTCTTTAATAAACTTAGCATTTCCTCTTTCATGTGTCAACTAAAACCCACGTTTTTTGTTACGTCCCCATAAATTATTCCCTGTGCCAGTGCCATTGTAGCAAAAACACTCCAGCCGCCAGCAGCCCCACAGAAATAATCCATGAGAACAGATTTCCTTTTACCGTGAAATCCAGTAAGTGCGTCTCCGTGCGGACTATGGCAATCAGATTTGCCGCCATATGTCCTGCCATGGCCCCATAGACGTTTCCTGCACAGTCCATAAGGATGGCCAACAGGATTCCCACCAGAAATGCATAAAGAAACTGTACAATATTGGTATGCACCACTGCAAAAATCAGTGCTGATAAAAGAATTGCTGCAAGTTTTGGAATCATTGTCTTTAATCTGCCGTAAATGATGCCGCGAAATACCAATTCTTCCAAAACCGGCGTAAATACTGCAAGACAGAGTACCTCTGTAATCAGATTTCCCCCGTAAAATCCCGCATTTGCCTTCTGATATCCTGTGGACATTTCCGGCAGACCGGTCATGGTGATGATATTATTCACCGCAATACTGATGCATGCTGTAATAAGCACTGCCCACAGCACATGAACGGTTCTCTCTTTCGTCACCCCCACAGGCTGCCTTTTCATTCCTGCGAAGCCCTGCCCCTGTCTGTACAGCGGAAGCATAAATGGAATGGTGAGTATTGTGGCAATCAGCTGACATAACACAAAATGAGAATTGTCCATTCCAAAAATCCACTGCGCTAATGTCATAAAAATCAACATCACTGCGTAGTAAAACAAAAATGGATAGAGAATATACCAAACCTTTTTCATAATGTCTCCTTTTTCATGATGTTATCTACTTACCACGGAAATGTCCATCCCTATGGGATGATTTAGTAACCGGCTTTTCCCGGCAAACCAGCCAGCAGTCCCGGCAGTTCTTCCATGGAATCACAGACTCCGATTATTCCTGTCTTTTTCATCTCTTCCACATCGCCAAAGCCGTAGCTTACAGCAATACAGAAAATTCCAAGCTCTGCGGCACCTGCTGCATCAAATTCTGTATCCCCCACCAAGCACATGCTCTCCCTGGGAATATCACTCCAGCGCCGCATCACCTCTTCCAGAATCTGGGATTTCTTATCCCGTCTTCCATCAAAAGTTGCACCTGTCACATCATCAAACAGCTCCAGAATACCAAAATGTTCCAGAATACGTTTACAGGAGACCTCCGGTTTCGAAGAAGCCATGCCAATCCTGTATCCCCTTTCTCTTAACTGCCGGATACACTGCTCAACTCCCGGATAAAGCCGGCACTCAAAAATTCCGGTTTTGTTATAACGCTCCCTGTATTTTTCCACGGCTTCATAAGCCCTTTCCGGGGAAAACCCGTAATATTTTTCGAAACTCTCTGAAAGGGGCGGTCCGATAAAACGATAGAGTTTACCGGTATCCTGTTCATGGATTCCATAATATTCCAGCGCATAGAGGGCAGATTTAATAATTCCCTCGGAGGAATCAATCAAGGTTCCGTCCAGATCAAACAAAATGGTATCAATCACTTCTTTACTCCTTTTGTGTCGCGGTTTCCCACATGCAGACGGTTTAAAGCCACCTGCTTTCCTTTTACCTCTATCTCTTTATTTTCTCCATCGTGCAGTACATAGACAGCCTTAAGTTCATCCTCTGCATTTAAGCGCATGCCACGCACACCCACAGCCCCCTTCTTTTTCTGGGGAATCTGTGCACTGTCAATCCTAAGGAACATATCCTTCTTCGATTCCATGATAATAGTATCTGTGTCTTCCACCGGACAAACGGTAAGTAAAAGGTCTTCCTCCGCAAGTTTTGTAGCCGCAGTGGTCTTTTTTGCTACTACAAACTCGCTTCCCTCCACCACCTTTAACATGGCTGTTTTTGTACCAAAGAGCATCCTGCTTCTGCTCACATGCTCTAAGCTGTCCAGATAGAGGAAACTCTCCTCCCTGCTGTCGTAATTGCAGAGATTATCAATCGGAGTTCCCTTATCACGGAATTTTCCGTAGGGAAGGTCTAAAACCTTTAGGAGATGCAGCTGCCCTTTATCCGTAAAAATGCAGATTTTATCTGTATTTTTGCAGGTAAAGATAAAACGGAATTCCGCATCTGCCGCCTCTTTATTTCTCTCATAAACAGAAAGATCCACGATTTTGGCATAGCCGAAGCGATCCATGAGAAAGACCACCTCCTGCTCCTTGATCTTCTGTTCCTCTACCACAGCCTCTTTTAAATTATCGATTACCGTTTTTCTTTCTTTTCCATAGGACTTTTTAAAAGTAGTCAGCTCCTTGATGATTACCTTTGCCATAGAAGAACGGTGCTCTAAAATATCCTCATATTTTGCAATGTTTAACAGAGTCTCTTCATGCTCCTTCATAAGAGCCTCGATTTCAAGGCCAATCAGCTTGTAAAGCCGCATCTCCAGAATGGCCTGTGCCTGCCGCTCCGTAAAGTTAAGCTGCTGAGCCATGATTTTTGAAGAGGGATTCTTAAAGGTAATGTTATCCGTATTTCCCTCTGTCAGGCATGCCTTGGCATCCTTGATATTCCGGCTTCCCCGCAGAATCTCAATAATCAAATCAATCACATTGCAGGCGCGGATCAGTCCCTCTTCAATTTCTTTTTTATCCAGTTCCTTCTGTAAAAGAGTACGATATTTTCTGTCTGCAATTTCATACTGGAATTTCACATGATGCCTGATGATGGATACAAGACCCATAGTTTCCGGTCTGCCATCTGCCACTGCCAGCATATTGACACCAAAGGTATCCTCCAGCTTTGTTTTTTTATAAAGCAGATTGGTAAGAGCTTCAACATCCGCTCCTTTTTTTAAGTCCAGGACAATCCGGATTCCCTCTTTGGAGGACTGGTTGGTGATATCCACGATATCGGTGGTTGCTTTTGTCTCCACCAGACTGTACACATCATTTAGGAATTTTCCGATGTTTGCGCCAATCATGGTATAGGGGATTTCCGTAATGACCATCTGGTCTTTTCCGCCCTTTCCCTTCTCAATCTCTATCTTTCCGCGGATTTTAATTTTACCCACACCGGATTCATAGATAGCAGGAAGATCATCTTTATTGGCAATAATTCCACCGGTGGGAAAATCCGGTCCCTTAATATACTGCATCATTTCGGCGGTGGTAATGTCAGGATTTTTCATATAGGCGATCACACCGTCAATAACCTCGCCAAAATTATGGGGTGGAATAGAAGTTGCCATTCCCACAGCAATTCCCTCGGCACCGTTTATGAGAAGATTGGGGACCTTAACCGGCAGAACCACCGGTTCCTTCTCCGTCTCATCAAAATTCGGAATAAAGTCCACTACATCCTTGTCCAGATCCGCCAGATATGCTTCCTGTGTAACCTTCTGCAGCCGTGCCTCCGTATATCGCATGGCAGCGGCTCCGTCCCCCTCAATGGAACCAAAGTTTCCATGTCCATCCACCAGCGGCAGACCCTTTTTAAAATCCTGTGCCATAACAACCAGGGCCTCATAGATGGAGGAATCTCCATGGGGATGATATTTACCCATGGTATCGCCCACAATACGTGCACTCTTTCTGTAGGGCTTGTCATAGCGGATGCCAAGCTCATACATATCGTATAGCGTTCGACGCTGTACCGGTTTTAATCCGTCCCGCACATCCGGCAGTGCACGTGCAATAATAACAGACATGGCATAGTCAATATATGATTTCTGCATCAACTCCGAATACTCGGTGCGAATGATACTGTGTTCCATGATGATTCTCTCCCTTACTGTATCTTCTCTCTTTAAATGTCAAGACTGGCATCGCCTGCATGTTCATAGATAAAAGCCTTACGCGGTGCCACATCCGTTCCCATAAGCATCTCCGTCACATCGGATGCCATACGGCCATCTTCAATCTCCACACGCTTCATCACACGGGTTTCAGGATTTAAGGTTGTCTCCCAGAGCTGGTCGGCATCCATCTCTCCAAGACCTTTGTACCGCTGCAGCGTGAATTTACCTGTATGGGTTTTTCTGTATTTTTCCAATGCGGCATCATCGTAGAGATATTCTTCCTTTCCCCTGGCAGGAATCACTTTATACAAAGGCGGCATTGCCACATAGACATGTCCCTCAAAAATAAGCTCCGGCATAAACCGGTAAAACAGGGTAAGGAGCAGGGTGGAAATATGGGCTCCATCCACGTCGGCATCTGCCATAATAATAATCTTATCATAGCGGAGTTTCGTGATATCAAAATCATTCCCGTATCCTTCCGAAAATCCGCAGCCAAAGGCATTGATCATGGTCTTAATCTCTGCATTGGCAAGAACCTTGTCAATACTGGCTTTTTCCACATTCAAAATTTTTCCGCGGATTGGCATGATAGCCTGATACATCCGGTTTCTTGCCATCTTTGCTGAGCCTCCGGCAGAATCTCCCTCTACAATAAAGATTTCACATTTAGAGGCATCCCGGCTCTCACAGTTGGAAAGCTTTCCATTGGAGTCAAAAGAAAACTTCTGTTTTGTCAGAAGATTTGTCTTTGCCTTCTCCTCTGCTTTCCTGATTTTCGCCGCTTTTTCCGCACATCCGATTACAATTTTTAAAGTCTCAAGGTTTTTATCAAAAAACAGCGGCACCTCGTCCCCTGTCACCTTTGCCGTTGCACGACTGGCATCCTGATTATCCAGCTTCGTCTTGGTCTGTCCCTCAAATCTTGGATCCGGATGCTTGATGGAAATAACAGCAGTCATTCCGTTTCGCACATCGGCACCGTTAAAGTTTGCATCCTTTTCTTTTAAAATTCCAAGCTCTCTCGCATAGGAATTGATAATAGTTGTAAAAGCTGTTTTAAATCCGGTCAGATGAGCCCCACCCTCGGAATTATAGATATTATTACAGAAACCCAGAATATTTTCATGAAATTCACTGGTATACTGGAAGGCAGCTTCCACCTCGATTCCCTCACTCTCGCCCTTAAAGTAAATGACATCATGAAGTACTTCCAGCTTACTGTTTAAATCCTTGACAAACCCCACAATTCCATCCGGCTCGTGAAATTCGATATGCTCAACCTCCGGTTTTCTCCGGTCCTCATAGATAATCGTAAGCTTCGGATTTAAGTAAGCAGTCTCGTGCATCCGGCTCTTGACCTCATCTTCCTTAAACCTTGTCTTCTCAAAAATCTCCGGATCCGGCAGAAAATTAATCTTTGTTCCTGTCTTTTTTGTCTTTCCGATTACCGGAAGCAGACCATTTTCCAGTTCCACCACCGGACGTCCCTTCTCATAACGGTCATGGTGGATATAGCCTCCCTGGCTAATCTTAACATCCATATAGGTAGAGAGCGCATTGACAACAGATGAACCTACTCCATGCAAACCTCCACTGGTCTTATACACGCTGTTATCAAATTTTCCTCCTGCATGCAGGGTGGAAAAAACCACCCGGGCTGCTGAAACCCCTTTGGCATGCATTCCCACCGGAATACCACGTCCGTTATCCTCCACCGTACAGGAACCATCTTCCTCCAAAGTCACCCAGATGGTATCACAGGCACCTGCCAGATGCTCGTCCACAGAATTGTCCACAATCTCATAAATCAGATGGTTTAATCCTTTGGTGGTCACACTTCCAATATACATTCCCGGACGTTTCCGTACTGCTTCAAGTCCCTCCAGTACCGCTATGCTGCTTGCGTCATAACCTGACATAATTCCTACACTCCTTATCGCATTTCCTATTGGGCGCCATAATTCTGATCTTTCATATGTGCAATTACCATAACTGCAATCCGAAACGTCATGGCATCGTCAAAAGTCCGGATATCCAGACCGATTGCTTTCTCAATTCTCTCCAGACGGTAGACCAGTGTATTTCTATGCACGTAGAGCTGCCTTGCCGTTTCGGAAATATTTAAATTGTTCTCAAAGAATTTATTAATGGTGGACATTGCCTCCTCATCCTCTAATATGTCCGGAATTTTGTTCCCAAACACCTCTTTGATAAACATTTCGCACAAACTCATAGGAAGCTGGTAGATCAAACGCCCGATTCCCAGCTTGCCATAGGAAATCGTATCATATTTTGCATAAAAAACGCGTCCGACTTCAAGGGCCATACGGGCCTCCTGGTAAGATTCCGTAATTTCCGGAAGCTGTGTTACCACATTTCCATATCCAATGCGCACACGGATCATTGCCTCCATATGGAGATTATCCGACAGGCTCTCTGCAATTTTCTGAAGTCGTTCCTCCATCTCATCCTCTTTTACATTGGATACATCCTTTACCAGCACCACACTATGCTGATCTACACAGGTCACAAAATCCCTGGCTCTGATATCAGACAGGTTTTTTACCATCTCAAGAGCCACATCATTATTTTTGCTGCCGGTATCAATCACAAATACTACCCGCGGAACCTCCTGAATATGATGCCGTTTGGCTTTTCCATAGATATCCACCACCAGCATATTTCCCAGCAGAATATTCTGCATAAAACTGTTACGGTCAAACTGCTCTGCCATACTCACAACAAGGTTTCTGATCTGGCAGACCGCCATCTGTGCGCACACAATCATCTGTTCCTCTGTAATCTTACATACAAGTATAAGCTCCGGCTCTCCGTCCACCATAATTTTATACAGATGATTATCCTGAAAGACTTGTTTCTCCGCCAGTGATTCTGCAAATTCCACTACAACAGCCTCCATCTCATCCGGCAGATTCATTCCATCTGTAAATGCAGCCAGTTTTCCTCTTGCAGAATAAAGAGCAGATTCCATATGACAGATATCTTTGATTTCATTTAATGAATTCTGTAATTTCTGATTTGAAAGCATGAATACTCCTATCATACACTAACTATTAACCCATATTCTCTCCCATACCGGAAAAATATAAAGGTCTTTTATGAAAAACCCGGGTGTAAATACTCACACCCGGGCTCATGATTTACAACTATTTAATTTTAGCGAACTAGTTGGTAATTGTCAATTCTGTATCTTTGTCAAAAACATGAATCTTGTGCGGATCAAATGCAAGTTTAATATGATCGCCATAACGTGCAGGAGTATCTGAATCAACTCTTGCTGTCATGTTTGCACCTGCTACTGTGTAATACAGTAATACTTCTGCACCCAGCAGCTCATATCCCGTTACGTCAGACTCAATTACACTGTCACTGTGCTTCTGAAGCATCTCAGGATCATCAGAGATATCCTCCGGTCTGATACCAAGGATAACCTTCTTTCCATTGTATCCGCCATCTGCCAGCTTCTTGGATTTGTTCTCCGGAAGTGCAACAGAGTACTCACCAAATTTAAGGATTGCTTTCTCCCCCTCAATCTTGCACTCAGCATCAATAAAGTTCATCTGCGGGGATCCAATGAATCCGGCAACAAATAAATTATTCGGCTCGTTGTACAATTTCTGTGGGGAGTCAACCTGCATGATGACACCATCCTTTAATACAACGATTCTTGTTCCAAGAGTCATAGCCTCTGTCTGGTCATGTGTTACATAGATAATAGTAGCACCTAATCTGTTATGAAGAGATGCAATCTCAGATCTCATCTGCACACGAAGCTTTGCATCCAGGTTGGATAACGGCTCATCCATAAGGAATACCTTAGGATTACGAACGATTGCACGGCCCATGGCAACACGCTGTCTCTGTCCACCGGAAAGTGCCTTTGGCTTACGATCCAGTAATTTCTCCAGATCCAAGATTCTTGCTGCTTCCTCAACTTTAGCCTTAATCTCATCCTTCGGAACTTTTCTTAACTTAAGACCAAATGCCATGTTATCAAATACTGTCATATGCGGATACAGAGCGTAGTTCTGGAATACCATTGCAATATCACGATCCTTCGGCTCAACATCATTCATTACTTTTCCATCAATGATCAGTTCACCGGAAGAAATCTCCTCAAGTCCTGCGATCATACGAAGTGTGGTAGACTTTCCACATCCGGACGGTCCTACGAAAATGATGAATTCCTTATCCTCTACATCCAGGTTAAAATCCTTAACTGCCTCAAATCCGTTGGGATATACTTTGCAGACATTCTTTAATGATAAACTTGCCATTTAAAAAAACCTCCTGATTTTCTATACATTTTCTTTTGTGAAGTCTACAGGACTTCCTCATGGTTGTATCATACCGAATATCCCAGGAAATTACCACCGTCAATCCGACAAATATTAAGCGGTTTTCCTGTCAAAATGACTAATTATAAAATTACAGCACAGATTATTCTATTCTCTTCACAGTTTCGAATAACCAAAACCATTCACCATGGCCTCAATCCGCTGCCCTTTCTTACAGAACGGGCAGTCGTGGGGATTATAAGCTGCATAGCCGGTAACATCATGACCGTCAAACAGAGAATCAATGGGCACACTGTCCACTGAATCCACCGTACTGAACAGGGATGCCACCCACTCAATCTCACCGCCATAATACCGGATACACTCCAGGGCTCTGCGGATTGTCTCTCCTGTTGTCGTGGTTGCCAGTAACAATACCACGTGTTTTCCTGCTACCGCACCCTTATTATTATCCCGAAACAAAATCTGGTTGTTATTGTTTATCTCCGGTGAAACTACATAGACCGTCTCATGCCGGTTAGTGGAAATCAGACCGCCCTGTTCAATCTCCTGTCCTAAAAACGCACCTATCACCTCAGTCCCGTCCATACAGACAATGGTATCCACATAATTTGACTTAGGCATTTTGGAATAAAGAACCTTCGCAGCCTCCCTCGCCTCGGATGTACGGGTTTTGATACTCGTAACGTCCACATAGTAATTTATATGGGAATGACTTGTTGCAAAATGTCCCGGAATGCAGTGCAGCGTTAAAAGGTTACTCTCTTTTGAATAAAATTTCATTGTACGGTCTTCCATAATCTTACCTCCTCAAAAATACATTACTGAATAAAGTTTAATATAATTATGATAATCCGGTGCTTCCAAATCCCCCGCGATCCTTTGCAGTCAGATGCGAAACCTCCTCAAATACAATCTGCGGCTGGTTTTTCATAATCCGAAACTGTGCAATCCGGTCATTGACATGAATCACTGTATCTCTTGTGGCATAGACCGGCATCCGCCACATATCATGATCCCCGCAATAAGAACCATCCACCACACCAATACTGTTGGTCTGAATGATTCCCCAGTTTTTAAAGGTTGAGCTTCTGGGAACCAGATGTGCCTCATAGCCTTCCGGCAGTTCCATGGCAACTCCCAGCGGAATCAGTGCAAAATCCCCTGCATGAAGGGTCACTTCCTCTGATGCGCGCATATCAATCCAGTCAGATTTACCGTCAAT
Source organism: Agathobacter sp. (assembly GCA_022772675.1). GTDB lineage: Bacteria > Bacillota > Clostridia > Lachnospirales > Lachnospiraceae > Roseburia. The sequence continues at coordinate 60,609 of JALEZW010000011.1, forward strand.
ATAATCCAGCTTCTCAATCCTGTCGGTAAAATATTTGATTTTAATTGTCTCCATTTTATTTGTCCTCTAATCCCACGTCAGATTGTGGTTTTCCACTCGTTTCTCCCGCACCATCAGATCTTTTACGGCCTCCTTTGCGGGTTTGTCCTCAAACAGGACACGGTTTACTTCCTCAATAATAGGAAGTTCCACCTGATATTTTTCTGCCAGTGCCAGCGCTGCTTTTGCCGAGTAAATTCCTTCCACCACCATCTGCACCTCATCAGTGGCCTGCTTCATAGTGTATCCCTGCCCGATCAGCATACCGGCTTTCCGGTTTCTGCTGTGCCGGCTCGCACAGGTAACAATCAGATCCCCGATTCCTGTCAGACCGTAAAGTGTCTCCACCTTTGCTCCCATCTGAACCGCCAGCCCCGTAATTTCAGAAATTCCTCTGGTAATCAGGGCTGCCTTCGTGTTATCTCCATATCCCAGACCATCTGCCATACCTGCAGCCAGTGCAATCACATTCTTTAAAGAACCTCCCAGCTCCATACCCAGCATATCCGGACTTGTATAGACACGGAACACCTCATTCATAAACAGATCCTGAATTTTTTCTGCAGTTTCTCTTGACTTTGCTCCAGCCACAACCGTAGTGGGAAGTCCGATTCCCACCTCCTCAGCGTGGGATGGACCGCACATGACAGCCACATCTGCACAAGGGATTTCCTGTTCTACCACTTCAGAAATAGTCATAAGTGTCTGTTCTTCAATTCCCTTGGCCACACAGACAATAATCTGTCCTTTCGTCACAAACTCTGCCATATTTTTCGCCGTACTTCTGGTAAATACCGACGGCACAGCAAGAATCAGAAATTCTTTTCCGGTTATCGCCTCTTTCAGATCTGTGGTAAATGTAATTTCTTCCGGCAGTTTTACCCCCGGCAGTTTGCTCACATGCTCGTGTTTTTCCCGAAGCATTGCCACTTCCTCTTCCATAATGGACCAGACCATCACCTCATGCCCGTTTGCATGAAGAAGCTTTGCAAGGGCAATCCCCCAGCTGCCTGCTCCAATAACAGCAGTCTTTGCCATACTATTTTTCTCCTTTTTTTGATCCCAGTTTATTCTCTGTCCCATTTAACAGCCGCTTAATATTTTCCCGGTGTCTCCAGACAGCCATTCCTGCAAAACAGGCACTTATGATATAGTACTCTGTCAGCATGCCTCCCTGGAGCTTTAAGTACCCCATCTGACCGAATATAATAACCTGCACCAGATACGCCAGTACCACATAGATGGATCCTAACGAAACATATCTGGTAACTCCCACTATCAACAGAAAACCAATCAGACAGGCAATGGCAGCCATGGGACATACTGCAATAATGACTCCTGACGTACAGGCAATCCCTTTTCCACCATGAAACTGCATATAAAGCGGAAAATTATGTCCCAGCACAGCTCCAAATCCGGCATAAAGTTCCAGCACCTTTGTATCCACTCCGTAGGTTCCGGTAAAAATCATTTTCACCAGAAGAGCTGCTAAAACAGCCTTTAAAAAATCTCCAGCAAAGGTAATCAGTCCGGCTTTCCAGCCCAGCACCCTGAGGGAATTGGTAGTTCCCACATTGCCGCTTCCCTGTTTACGGATATCAATCCCCTTGCTCTTTCCGTACAGATAGCCGGTCTGAAATAAGCCAAATGCATAACCAATCAGCAGGGAAATAATTCTTGCGATAATCATGATTCTTTTTCCTTTCTCTCCCGTACAATAAATTTAAGTGCTGTTCCCCGGAAACCAAAGGTGTCCCTTATCCGGTTCTCCAGATATCTGGTGTATGAGAAATGCATCAGATTCTTATCATTGACAAATATGACAAAGGTCGGAGGCTTTACGGCTGCCTGGGTCACATAATAAATTTTCAGCCGTTTTCCCTTATCCGTGGGCGGCTGCTGCATGGCAACAGCCTCTGCCACAATTTCATTTAAAACTCCGGTTGCCACCCGCATGCTGTTGTTTTCCAGTACAATATCGATCAGTTCAAATATTTTATTCAGACGCTGTCCAGATTTTGCCGAAATAAACAGAATTTCCGCATAGGGCATAAAACTTAATACCTGACGGATTTTTTCCGTGTGTTTCTTTACCGTTGTGTTATCCTTCTCGATGGCATCCCACTTATTTACAGCAATGATAATGCCCTTGCCCCTGTCATGGGCGATTCCGGCAATTTTAGCATCCTGCTCTGTAACCCCCTCGGTAGCATCTATCACAATAATGACTACATCGGCCCGCTCTACAGCTGTCACCGCCCGGATAATACTGTAACGCTCGATTTCCTCTTTGATCTTGTTCTTTCTCCTGAGACCAGCTGTATCAATAAATACATATTCCCTGCCATCATAGGTAATGTCCGTATCAATGGCATCTCTTGTAGTACCTGCAATATCTGATACGATCACCCGGTCCTCATGGGCCAGTTTATTGATGAGGGACGACTTTCCCACATTCGGCTTTCCGATGATTGCTACCTTGGGCCGGTCATCCTCTTCTTCGGAAACTGCATCCTCCGGGAAATATTTTACCACCTCATCCAGCATATCTCCAAGTCCCAGCATGGACGCTGCTGAAACAGGATGCGGTTCCCCGATTCCCAGATTATAAAATTCATAGACATCCGGCATAAACTTCTCAAAGCTGTCAACTTTATTAACTACGAGAACCACCGGCTTATGGGAACGGCGCAGCATATCTGCCACCCTCATATCCGAATCCTGCAGTCCCTGCCGCACATCTGTAATAAACATAATAACATCAGCTGTTGCAATGGCAATCTCAGCCTGCTCACGCATCTGGGAAAGGATCACGTCGGCACTGTCCGGCTCAATTCCTCCCGTATCAATCAGTGTAAAATTATAATTCAGCCATGTAACATCCGCATAGATTCTGTCTCTCGTCACCCCCGGCGTATCCTTTACAATGGAAATACGTTCTCCCGCCAGTGAATTAAACAGTGTTGACTTTCCCACATTCGGACGCCCGACAATAGCTACTACTGGTTTGCTCATTTCTTACCTCCAAAAATTGAACCACCTGCCCTTTTAAAATCTGTTTCATAAAACCACAAATAGGGACAGCGTCCAAAACGCTATCCCTATTTTACAATAAGCATGGAAACTTGTAAAGTCCTGCTGGCTATTGTGTTTCCCCCATCACTGAATAATGGATATCGGAAGGGGACTTAACCACCCCGCAGTCCACCAGAGTTTCAATAATATGTTCGCAGTCGGGCCCAAAACTCACATATAAAGAGCCGCTTTTATACATATTTGCATCTACATCCCCATCCAGTCTATTATGTTCCCCGTTCATCCGCTGGTAAACATCCTGCCAGTCGGCAGATTGATGCATAAAATCAATAGAAAAACCTGCCATCTCCAAAGAACTCCCCCCATCTGTATCTGCATTAGAATCCGAGAGATTATACTTTTGAACCACCCCTGCCTTTACATCCTCCTGTAATGCCTGATACAGACACTTCGCAGTCTGCTCATCCAGATCCACGGTACGATAGTGCCAGTCTGAATGATCCGTTTCAAATGTGCCTCCGGAAAAAACAGATATGGTCTGAAAATCATATCCCACCAGATAACTCATAAAACTATCATAGGATTCCTCCTGCTGCCTGATATGCCGGCTCAGACTTTCACTTTCTGTAACCTCCTGTGGAATCGAATAGGAACGGGTCACTTCTCTGCCGTTTTTCAAATGATAGTCTACAGAAACATACATATTCTGGTAGGAATCCCGATTTCTGCACTGGTCTGCCAAAGCAAGAATTTCCCTGTGTATCGCAATTGCATCGGAAATTTTTTCTCCTTTATACTCCACCGGATAATTCATGCCGATATATGCCCTGGAAACATTTTCCTCCCCGGGTATATACTGTTCCAGATGTCGTGCCGATGCAGACATTGCACCAAAACTGCATGCCGTAAAGACCAGGAAAATCAGACATTCTTTTACTAATTTTTTCCGGAAAACCCGAAATCCTTTTTCAATAAACATCTGGGCGATAAAAAATCCAAGGCATCCAAACAAAAGTACCGAAATCAGCATCGTCGGTGGTTTAATTGGATGCAGCACAATATTTAAAAACCGGGCAGCAAGTACGCCTGCCGTGTAACCGATACCGATTCCGATTGCCCAGCGAAATACCGGTTTCATCCAGTTAAAGGTGAGAAAATCGCCGGCACTCTCGATTCTTCTTTTCCTGTAGCAGTAATAAGCCAGTGTAAAAACAGCAGCTGCCACAAGCACATAACACAAAACCACCCTGCCTCCGCAGTAAGTCAGCTTCATACTTACCGCCATTTTATTACTGTAGCTGGCAGTACTTCCAATCCTCACATTGTCAAAAATATAATTCATGGGAGCCAGAATCTGCAGAGCTTTCGGATTCCTGATATCACCTATGGAAAGTCCGAATCCCAGAACTCCTGCCACCAGACGTATGACTAACGAAATCCCGTAGGCCGCAAAGTTCATGGCAGCAAAATAAACCGGCAGAGCAAAAAGCTGGCCTGTCAGCATAACACAGAAACAGACCACAGAAAACATAAAAAAGGCAATTCCCATTACACTAAGCAGCCACATTCCCAGAAACTCAAAACAGGAAATTCCTTTTCCGATGCAAAGCAGAACTGTTACCAGAAAAACCAGAAACTGCGGCACAAACATAAAACCAAGTCCACTGATTATATTGGTAAAATAAAGTTCCTTTCTTGTAACCGGAAGTGCATGTATCGTATAGGCACTTTTCTGTGTAAAAAGGTAGCCAAACAGTGCCATTCCGCAAACAACTGACATAATGGCAATGGCAATAATATCTGCTTCCAGACGAAGGCTTGTTCCAACAGCAGTAAAACATACTGTTTCCGTCAGTTTCTTCGCCTGCTGTAAGCGAAACCACAAAAGCCCCGGCACCTTAATAAGACCAAACAGTAAATAACATACCCAGATGGGCCAGAACAGCGACATATTTTTCTTAAATACCGCCGGATTAAAAAAGGATGTCTTTGACTTCATAGCCCAAACCTCCCATTTCATAGATAAAAATTTCCTCCAGGGTCAATGGCAGGATATCTATAATCGCCATATCATCCCTGTCGGTTCTGATAGCCTCTGCTGCCTGATTGGGATTTCCCCTGACTATCATGGTGTAGACCCGGCCGATATTTGACATATGTAATACTTCAAAATCCTCCGGCAGTTTTGGCATTCCTGCCCGGCATGCCACCTGTATCTTACTGATATTTCCATGGAGATCCAATAACGATCTTTCAATAATGATTTTTCCGTGATCCATAATGCCCACGTGGTCACAGACATCCTCCAGTTCCCTTAAATTATGGGAGGACACCAGTACCGTGGTCTTTTTTTCTGCAACCTCTGACATAAGGATTGTCCAGATCTGCCGCCTCATAACCGGATCCAGCCCATCCAATGGTTCATCCAGAATCAGAAGCTTCGGTCGGCAGCACAATGCCAGCCAGAAAGCCACCTGCTTCTGCATTCCTTTCGACAGCCTTCTGATATTTCGTCTCATATCAATTCCCGGGAAAAATTCCTGCAGCCGGTAAAACATTTTTTCATCAAAATTCGGATACATATTTCGGTAATAACGCATCATTTCAAGGGTATCTGCCTGCAAAAAATAAAAGGGGTCATCGGGAATATAAGCGATTTCTCCCTTTATGTCCTTATTCTCATACACCTCCTGCCCATCAATAAAAATTTCCCCCGCATCCTGACGGTACACTCCTGTCAGGTGCCTGATGAGTGTGGACTTTCCCGCACCATTAGGGCCAACCAGGCCGTAGATATTTCCTCTTTCTACGTTCATATTGACCCCATCCAGTACCCGGAATCCGCCAAATTCTTTTATCAGATTATTTACTTCAATCAAAGTCTTTTGTTTCCTCCCGCCAATTTTCGTACATGTCTCGTCAGTTCTTCAGCTCCAACCTCCATTCCCGTAAGACATACCACCATATCATCAAACTCCTGCAGCATTCTGTCCCTCTGCAGCTTCTCTATCTCATTCGCCGGTGAGACAATATATTCCATCTCGCCGTCACTCCTTAGATATCCCTCTCTCTCAAGATCCCGGCATACCTGCAAAACCATATCAGGATTTACAGCAAGTCTGGAAGCTATCTGGCTGGCTGGAGGAAGTTTTTCCCCTTCTAAAACCGCATGTGAAGTTATCATTGTGCATATCCGGTCTTTTATTTTGTAAAAGACGGAACCTGCATTTTTATATTCTGACCACATCAAAACAGTTCCTCCTAAACTTGTTGTTCTGACCCAGTCATTGTACCATAGATTCCGTAAAAGGATTTTAACATCTTCGAAATAGTTTCTTAAGAAATTCTTAAAAATGCGCCAAGATTTCCCCGTCTTCCCTGACTTGCCCGATGGGAAAACAGAAGCATCGGATTGCAGCAGGTACAAAGATTCGTCACTGCCAGATGTTCCTCACAAATCCCTGCCTCCCTTAATACAATCTCATTACTTTTCCATAAATCAAGCTGATATTTTCCATTTCCCTTAGGAATTAAAATTTCTTCTTCATGCCCTGGAAATTCTTCGGCAAATGCAGTGGCAACATCATCCGAAACCTCATAACAGTCCTGACAGATGGAGGGACCAACTGCTGCCAGCACATCCTCCGGTCTGGTAGAAAACTCTTTCTTCATCACTTCAAGGGTCTTTTCCCCCATACGGTTCACGGTTCCTCTCCATCCGGAATGGGAAAGTCCGATTGCCCGGTGAACAGGATCCACAAAATAAAGCGGGACACAATCCGCATAGAAGGTTGCCAGTATCAGTCCCGGTTCATCCGTCACCAGCCCATCCACATCCCTGTAAGGTTTTTCCCTTGTCACACCATACCCTCCATAGCTTTTATCCACACGGATCACGTTGGTGGTATGGGTCTGATCAGAACAGACAATATCAGAAATTTCTCCTCCAAGTGCCTGTGCCACCCGCCTGTAATTTTCCGTCACTGCCTGACGGTCATCTCCTCTTGAAAAACTTAAATTAAGGCTTTCAAACATTCCCTGACTTACTCCGCCCTCTCTGGTTGTAAATGCAGAGACTGCAATATTTCCCTGCTCCAGAAGGGGGATGGATAAAAGGGGAAGAACGGTACCATCAGCCATGGGGTACTGGTTTAATGTAAAAATATGGTTCTCATTTTTCCATTTAAAATCCTGTATATTCATAGATTACTCCTTAAAAGGTTCCTGACACATTTGGAACATCAGCCCATGCAAAATTGCCTTCGGCAATGGGCTGACGCTGCATGTCAGACTCCCTATAGGGAGTCTGACACATTAAAAGCATTTTCGATGTGGCGGATACTGCCGTCGCCGTAAATCCCAATCACATCAAACCGGCAGGGAATTTCCCGTCCCCTTGTATATCCGCTGTAATGATAATTTGCCACCCGGCAGATCTGCCTCTGTTTTCTGAAATCCACTGCCTCTAAGGGATCCCCATAGCGCATACTGCTGCGGTATTTGATTTCCACATAGACGATCACTCCGTCTTTTTCCGCAATAATATCAATTTCCCCAAAGGGTGAGCGGAAATTTCGTTCCACAATACGATACCCCTTTTTCTGTAAATATTCTGCGGCCAGTGCTTCATATTTCGATCCGATTTTTCTCTTGTTTACTGCCACCTGTTTACCCCTGCCTGATCCAGTTTGGATTTCATACGGTCCATATCATCCACAAACACAAGAATCTCTGCCACCACCTCATAGAGCTCCGGAGGAATGGCATCCCCGATCCGGAGCTTCGATAGTGTGTCTGCCAGCTTGTTATCTTTATAGGTTGGAACATTAGTTTCCTTTGCCTTCTCGATTATTTTTTCAGCTACCTGCCCCTTTCCGGCTGCAAGTATCTTAGGAGCAGCATCCCCCGGTTCATAGGCGATTGCCACTGCCGTTTTATCCTGTTTTTTTCCACTCTGCTTACCAAAAGAAAAGGGCTTAAATTCATTCTCTGCCATAATTCCTCCTTAAAGCATCCTGTCTGCTTAAAAGCTGTTTTATCATGCCCGCATATCAAAGGAATACCTGTGCAGCTGTCCTGCTGACGGCTGATCTTTTTTCAGGAAGTCCTCCACAAAATTGACATGCTTCTCCTCATTTGTCACTGTGATTTTACTATTATATCCTTTTCTTTTAAGAACAGCCTCCAGCACCGGATAATTTTTCTCAAGAAGTGCATAGGAATCCTCATTATCCAAATAAAAATTCACACCGACCTCATGCCCTTTCATCCGTACCGATACATCAGTGGCACCCAGATGGTCCAGATCAAGATGCAAAAAAGCTGTTAATTCCTTATCTGTCTGCAGCAGTGCTTTTTTATTTGTATAGACAAACAATTCCCCGCTGGCATGCTGGCCGGACATTTTAAGGGGAATCTGTACATAGGTATATACCTGATTCACCTGATTCATAAATTCCACATTGTTTCTAATCTCCCCTGCAATCTGGGAAATTCCGGCATTCTCCTGCCCTGCTGCCCTTAAAGCATTTTCTATCCGACCCATCTGGCTGTTTAATCTCTCATACAGCCTCTCCACAGGGACTTTATCCGCCAGGGATTTCGGCTCTAACATCCACTGCTGCTCCGCAGTATCTCTTATCATACTGTGAAACTCTTTTGAAGAAAATAACCGGTATAACTTCTCCCTCTCCACTGGAAGCGGATCTTTCAGTACCTGCCGGAGATCCTTCAGGACTTCAACTACACCGCTGTCTTTTGTATAGGAAACTGCATCCCTTCCAAGTATCTGCCCGATCATATGATTGATATGCTGTAACTGCTCTTTCGAAAACAGTGCTCCTAATGTATGGGGAAATTGTGTGGACTGATTTTCCCCCTGCACCTGCCTGGCATCGGAAGAAAGGAAATTTTCCTCCGGAATCTGTTCTGCATCGGAAGGAAGAGAATTTTTCTCCGGGACTTCTGCTAAATTCTGCTGTAATGAATCCGGACTTACCGGATTCTCAGTCTCATTCTGCGTAAAACCCGTTTCCTCCTGTATACTTTCCCGGCCGGGATTTTCCATCATATTCATTTTGAAGGGAGCGGTCTCCGGGGACTCCGGTACTTCTTTAAGCCCCTCTGTCAGGACTCCCAGAATCTCACTGCCCAGCTGGCGTACCTGCATGAATGCATCAGGATTTTCCTCTCCCATTGTCTTTAGAGCTGTTGGGAGCTGCTCAAGAAAGTGATCCACTTCCTTTGTAATGGCCTGACTGTCATCCATATAATTTTCAAACTGGGAAGCATTTTCAACAGTAATGGGAATATCCAGTTTTTTCAGCTGTACCAGAGTCTGAACATTGATACGGGGATTTGCATTTACCAGACGGGCCATCTGCTGTAAGCTGTTCCTGTCAATGGGCATCTGCTCCTCCATCATTCTGTTTACCATGGACAGATAATCCGGCTGAGCCGGAAGCCCCGCCTCTGAAAGAGCCTTCATCAATGTATAATTTGCCCCGTTCCCATCGATGGAAAAGGGTCTGATTGCTATCTGCCTGCCATCATTGGATTTTACCTGGAAAAACATGGACTCCCCCACAGAAAGGTCTATTTTTCCATCCATGCGCGCAGTCACCTGCTGTCCTCCTGAAAGCAGCAGGGTAACCATTCCGTTTTTTACGGAACTTACCATTCCCTCAAATATATTTCCTTTTGTCAGGGAACGCAGAGAAGCTACCAGATTCTCTACCCCCTTTGTTCCGGTCAGTGTCTCAGCTCCCGAGGATATTGCCTGCTGATACTGCCTGGTCAAATCAGAAATCTGCATTTCTTCGTTCCCCCTTTCTGCAGTTATACAAAATTCTTGATAAAAGTGCTCCTGTGAATCGGTGTGGGACCATACCTTTTGAGTGCCGCAATATGTTTTGCACTTCCATACCCCTTATTGGAGGCAAAATCATATTCCGGATAGATAGTATCATAATGAACCATCATCCGGTCCCTGGTCACCTTCGCCACAATGGACGCTGCACCGATGGAAATACTCTTGGCATCTCCCTTGATAATGGGCACCTGTGGAATCGAAACCTCCGGAATGGTCACAGCATCGTTAAGTAATAATGCAGGCTGCGGAGTAAGCTGTGTAATTGCCTGCCGCATAGCCTCATAGGTAGCCTGTAAGATATTGATTTCGTCAATACGGTCCGGCCCGTCCATCCCGATTCCTACTGCCACAGCCTTTTCCATAATAATATCATAAAGTTCCTCCCGCTTTGCGGCAGATAACTGTTTGGAATCATTGATATAAAGAATATCGCAGTCTTTCGGAAGAATCACAGCACACGCAACCACCGGTCCCGCAAGGGGTCCCCTTCCTACCTCATCGATTCCAGCTATATATGTATAATTATCGTACTCTTTTTCATATTTCTTTAAGTTTTCCGTACGCGCAATTTCTTTCTGCAGTTTTTCATATCTTTTTTCAGCCGTTTCCACCAGCTTTTTCACACCGGTTCTCTCATCCCACTGATATTTTTTTATAAAAACCGGCAGTTCCTCTGCCCCGGTTTTTGCCAGTTCTTCTTTTACCAGCCCGATTGCCGGAAGCCCATTATTTTTCCTGTCAGACATCTTTTTCCCTTCTGTAATGATCCGGAAGTTCCAACGTAATCCTTCCCAGCTTTCCACTGCGGAACTCATCAATCAAAAGTGCCGCTGCCTTGCTGTAATCCAATTCTCCGCCTTTTGTGAGACACTTTCTGCTCTCCGCAATGCAAAGCAGTACCTGGGAAAGCTCCCCCTCTTCACTGATTCCATAACGTTCTTTTAAAATACCGGAATACTGATTCCTTAAGAAACGAATCAATTCAATTGCCAGCTCATCTGTATTTAATATCTCATCCTTGATGGACCCGATCAGTGCCAGCTTAAGCCCCACCGTCTGATCCTCAAATTTCGGCCATAAGATTCCCGGCGTATCTAAAAGTTCTACGCTTTTATTTAACCGGATCCACTGCTTTCCCTTGGTCACTCCCGGCTTGTTTCCGGTCCTGGCACATGCCTTCCCGGCATAGGAATTGATAAAAGTGGACTTTCCCACATTGGGAATCCCCACCACCATAGCACGAACCGGGCGGTTTTTAATGCCGCGTTTCCGGTCTCTCTCTACCTTTTCCTTACAAACTTCCATAATGCTGTCTGTAATGGCTTTCATTCCATTTTTGCTCCTGGCATCCAGACTGACTACAAAATATCCCTTTTCCCGGAAAAATCCAGTCCATGCATCCGTAGCATCTTTGTCCGCCAGGTCCGCCTTATTCATGAGAATCAGACGATATTTATTTTTCCCAAGCTCATCAATATCCGGATTTCTGCTGCTTTGTGGAATTCTCGCATCCAACAGTTCTATTACCAGATCTACCAGCTTGATATCCTCCTGCATCTGTCTCTTTGCCTTCGTCATATGACCGGGATACCATTGAAAATTCATATTTTCCTCTTTTCTGATTTTCATCGTAAAACCGGCAGGTTAATGTATCATTCCCATATCTGTAATATTCCGGAAATGGAACCATGCCTTTCCTACGATATAATCCTTTTTTACGTTTCCGATATTTGCCATGCGGCTGTCTTCACTGTTATTTCGGTTGTCTCCCAGTACAAAGTACTCATTTTCCCCGAGTTTTACCTCATCCTCTGCAACACCGGGATCCTCAATGGAAGCCACCGTTGTTTTCTCACTGTAGTGTTTGCCATTCACATATACAGCACCGTCATCAATCTTTACCATATCTCCCGGTCCCGCAATGATACGTCGTACATAGTAATGGGATTTCTCATTCCCGTTTGGCAGGAATACTACCACATCCCCTGGTTTAGGTCCCCGCACCATGTAGACAAACCGGTTTACAAAAATCTGTTCCTCATTGTTTAATGTATCCAGCATGGCATTTCCCACAACTGATGTCCGGAACCCGAAAAAGCTGACCAGTGTATAGGCAATCGCAATGACAATCACACACTCCACAGCCCAGCCCAGGATTTCCTTAAACAGCGGAACATTAAATTTTTTCCGTCTACGGCTGAAATTCAGCCCTCCTCTTCTTCTCATTCTGTCCCCCTAATAAGCCATTCGTTTTGGGTATCTGTTCAGAACCATTTTGAAAAAAAGGATGCCACCGAAGCGACACCCTTTTATGAAGCAAAATTATTTTACTAACTCTTTTACCTTTGCAGCCTTGCCCACACGGTCTCTTAAGTAGTAAAGTTTAGCACGGCGAACCTTACCTCTGCGGACAACCTCAACCTTCTCAACGTTCGGAGAATGAAGGGGCCAGGTCTTCTCAACACCAACACCGTTAGAAAGCTTTCTTACAGTGAAAGTCGCACGGTTGCTTCCGCCCTGCTTCTTGATTACAGTTCCTTCAAATACCTGAATACGCTCACGGTTTCCCTCTTTGATCTTTCCGTATACCTTAACGGTATCTCCAACGGAAAACTGTGGTACCTCAGACTTTAACTGCTCTGCCTCAATGTTCTTGATAATTTCACTTGCGTTCATTTCTGTGACCTCCTGATTCATTTGACGTTCTTAATGCACTGGCAACAGAGGACCGTCACAATACTCACAACATTAATACATTATCATAATACTTCTAAAAAAGCAAGCACTTTTTTAAATCCTTTGCTTTTCGGCCTCCATCCAGAAAATGGTATCCCTGGACAGATAAAAGCCCAGTTTCTGCTGCAATCCCAGAGATTCCTTATTATCTGTCACCACCTGGGAAAAAGGTATCTTCCCCTGTTCCAGCATGAGATTGGTCATATAGGTTTGGAGTGCAGCTGCCACGTGGTTTCTCCTGAACCCCTCAGCTACCATAAGCATCCCAATACTTCCCTCGCAGTGCTGCCCGATAAATCCTGCCAGTGTATCTCCATAAAAGGCCCCCACCAGCATTCCCTTTTCTATGCGGGAGCTTAAATATTCCTCGTCACAGCATCCCTCATAAATTTCAAATACCTGTGCCAGATCCGTCAAAGCCAGCCTTCTTAAATACAGACCATCCTCCCTGGTCAGATCCGGCCGGTACAGTCCCCGTACCGGAAGTTTTTCATGTCTGGTACAGACTGCCTGATAGCATTCACATTCCGTTTCCAGTCCATACTTTTTCGTAAAATACGGGATCATCTCTTTCTGATGGATGACCACAAGAGGAATTTCCTTCACCGGCAGTTCCCAGTTTCCGGCATCCGGCAAAAGAGAAGTGTCCACACAGGCATGAAAATAGATCTCATACTCCATATCCTTTAAGAGAATCTGCCCCTGTCCCCGGTAGATAAGCAGGGCTCTTCCCCTGTTGATCAGTTCAATCATATCGATATGCAGGAGTTTTTTCTTAATCAGCATTTCCCTGCACTCCTGCAGTTCCTGATACCGCTCATACAGATCCGGTCGTCTCTCTCTTGTCCGAATCACCGACTGTTCCCTTTTCCAGGTATCAATCTGTCTCTGATTTCCGGAAAGCAAAACCTTTGGCACCGGCTTACCGTGCCACACCTCCGGCCGGGAGTACTGGGGATGTTCCAGTAAATCCCCGTGAAAAGACTCTGTTAAGGCAGATTCCTCATTTCCCAGCACCCCCGGTACCAGTCTTGCAACAGCATCCACGATGACCATTGCCGCAAGCTCGCCGCCTGTCAGAACATAATCTCCGATGGAAATGTAATCCGTCACCACTTCCTCCAAAACCCGCTCATCAATACCCTCATAATGTCCGCACAGAAGAAGTAAATCATCCTGTTCAGCAAATTCCTTAGCCCGTGCCTGGGTAAAGGGTGTTCCCTGAGGTGTCACATAGATGACACGTCTCTTTGCCTGCTCGGGGATCCGTTCCAGTACATGGCTGCAGGCATCATAAACCGGCTGTACCTGCATCAGCATTCCTGCACCGCCTCCATAAGGATAGTCATCCACACGGTTGTGTTTATCTTTCGAGTAATCTCGGATATTAACCGCTTCAATCCCTATCTTATTCTGTTGTACCGCGCGCCCGGTGATACTGGTCATAAGTCCCTGCATGACCATTTCCGGAAAAAGTGTTAATATGTGAAATCTCATGAAATGCTCTCCTACATTCATGTAATATGGCGTTTCTCCCTTTTCGAAACCGTTTTTCTGAAACAAATTCGTAAATCATAAAATTTCAAAAGAGGTGCCTGTATTTTAGTCCTCTGCAAGTCCCGGAAGAAGATGTACTCGCATCTGTCCCTGTTCTATATCCACATGCAAAATGCAGTCATGGATTGCCGGAATAAGCAGGTCTTTTTTCCCATCTCTGCTTACTACATAGACATCGTTCGCACCGGTCTCCAGTACATCGGAAATTGTTCCAAGTTCTTCTCCCTCATCGGAAATTACCCGGATACCGATCAGATCCGCAATAAAATATTCGTCCTCTCCAAGCTCCACGGCATCTTCTCTTTTTACCAAAAGCTTTGCCTGCCGGAATTGTTCCACATCATTAATATTATCCAGATCCTTGAATTTTAAAATAACCAGATTTTTAAAGAACTTAACCCCTGTAATAGTAAGTTCCATCCGGGTTTTTCCTGTATCAAGAATCACATTTTTCAGTTTCTTAAACCGCGCCGGATCATCTGTCGTGGGAAATACTTTTACTTCACCACGCACGCCATGGGTCGTTGTAATGACACCAACCTGTAATAAATCCTCCATCCTTTCTCCGTCTCCTACAGCCTATTACTTTTTGGTAACTATTACACTTTTTGTTTAAAAACGCCCCTCCGGTCAGAGGGGCATTCCATTTCTTATTTGTTACTGTACGATTTCTACAATAACTTTTTTGTCTTCTTTGGACGCAGCAGCCTTTACAACAGCACGAATCGCCTTTGCAATCCGTCCCTGTTTTCCGATGACTTTCCCCATATCCGACTGTGCTACATGCAGTTCTAAAATGGTTCCCTTTTCATCTTCTTTTTCAGTTACAGCTACCTCATCTGGAAAATCAACGAGTGATTTTGCAATTACTTCTACTAATTCTTTCATTACATTACACCCACCTTTATTTTTCGATTCCGGCTGCCTTGAAGATTCTGTTAACAGTCTCTGTCGGCTGTGCACCATTTGCTAACCACTTCTTAGCTAATTCAGCATCTACATGATACTCGCTTGGATCTCTGGTCGGATCGTATGTTCCGATCTCTTCGATAAATCTTCCATCTCTCGGGGAACGGGAATCTGCAACAACGATTCTATAGAAAGGAGCCTTCTTCTGACCCATTCTTCTTAATCTGATCTTTACTGCCATCTTGTTTTCACCTCCTATGTTTGATTGCTTCTTTTATTTAAAAGGGAAGTCCTTTTCCTTTGAACATTCCTCTTTTACCACGTTTATTACCCATCATGCCGGGCATCTTCTTCATCATTTTCTTCATCTGCTCAAACTGCTTGACCAGCCTGTTCACATCTGCAATTTCCACGCCGGCACCCTTTGCAATACGGTTTTTCCGGCTTGGATTTAAAAGCCCCGGATTTTTCCGTTCCTGGGGAGTCATGGAATAGATAATGGACTCGATACGCTTCATATTTTTCTCAGCTTCATCCGTATCAATCTCCGGCATCTTTCCTCCACCAAGTCCCGGCATCATGCCCAGCATACTGGAAAGACCGCCCATCTTTTTCATCTGGTTAACTGACTCCAAATACATGTCGAAATCAAACTCGTTCTTCCGCATTTTCTGCTCGAGTTCTTTCGCCTTTTCTTCATCGAGATTTTCCTGAGCTTTCTCAATCATGGTGAGCACATCACCCATGCCGAGAATACGGGATGCCATACGCTCCGGATAAAACTGCTCCAGATCCGAAAGCTTTTCTCCCATACCGGCATACAAAATCGGCTTTCCTGTTACTGCACGGATAGAAAGGGCTGCACCACCACGGGTATCACCATCAAGCTTTGTAAGAACCACACCATCAATGCCAATTTTATCGTTGAAGGTGGATGCCACATTGACTGCATCCTGACCGGTCATTGCATCTACCACAAGAAGTGTCTGGAACACATCCACTGCCTGCTTGATTTCCACCAGTTCCTCCATCATTTCTTCATCCACATGGAGACGGCCGGCGGTATCAATAATCAGCACATTGCACTCTTCTTTTCTGGCATGTTCCACAGCGGCTTTGGCAATATCTGCAGGCCGGTTCTTCGTCCCCATGGAGAATACCTCCACGCCCTGTTTCTCACCGTTAATCTGCAACTGTTCAATGGCTGCCGGGCGGTAAACATCACAGGCTGCAAGCAATGTCTTCTTTCCCTTTGCCTTCAGCTTTCCCGCAATCTTTGCAGTGGTGGTTGTCTTACCGGCTCCCTGTAAACCGACCATCATAATGACTGTCAGTTCTTTGCCCGGGCGAAATGCAATCTCTGTTGTCTCGGAACCCATCAGCCGGATCATCTCTTCATTTACGATCTTGATGACCATCTGACCGGGATTTAATCCACTCATGACATCCTGACCGATTGCCCGCTCCTGCACATCCTTAACAAACTGCTTTACCACGCGGAAATTCACGTCCGCCTCTAAGAGTGCCATCTTAACCTCACGGAGTGCTGTCTTTACATCTTCCTCGGTTAACCGACCCTTACTGCGCAGGCTCTTAAATACATTCTGCAATTTTTCGGAAAGACTGTCAAATGCCATACTACAGCTCCTCTATGATCTGATTCGAAATTGCTTCAATCTGTTCTACAATGTCCTCATCTCTTGACTGATGAAACTGTGCCGACAGTCTGTGAATCTCCTCCACATCCTTCTTCACGGAGAGGAACTTTTCTACAAGGTGAAGCTTCTTCTCATAGTCCGAAAGTTTCTTCCCACAGCGCTTGACCATATCTGCCACGCCCTGTCTGCTGATGCCCTCTTCCCCGGCAATTTCTCCCAGCGAGAGGTCATTAAAAACAAAATCCTCGTAGATGCGGCGCTGGTGTTCATTCAACAGTTCACCATAAAAATCATACAAATATGCCTGTTTCAGTTTCTCTTCCACATCAATCACCTTGGATACTTTACCACAACAGGAAACAGGTGTCAAGTATTTTTTCTTTACACGCTAATCGTTTTTATCAAGTCTTCCGTAAAAATATCCCCTACATATAAGCAGCCCCCTGTGATCACAAGCCCGCAGGGTTCAGCCGGTGCCCTTCCATCATTTTGGGAAAAGGCTTTCACAACGGTCGATACCTTTCCCTTACGCAGTTTCTTTACTGAGCCGTTTCCGGTATCCGAAATGTACATCACATCCTTGTACCAGTAAATTTCCTGGGGATTGGATAAGCGGGATTTCGTAACATTTCCCACTGCATCCCCCTCGATTCCCTTTTTGCTTCCTGCCACGGTTGTCACCTTGCCGCCTGCAATCTTACAAATCCGGTGATTTCCCGAATCTGCCACATATAAAGCCCCCTTATAATAGCATAAACCGGTAGGCTCACAAAAACGGGCACTTTTTACCTTTCCATCGGCACAGCCTTTCTTTCCGCCCGCGTAGGTAGTTACTTTTCCATTCTTATCCATTACACGAATAAGGTTATTTCCGGTATCCGCAATATACAGCTCCCCCTCTTTTCCAACGGCAAGACCTGTGGGGCGGTTAAATGCAGCCTTCTTTCCGGATGCGTTTTTACTGCCGCTTTTTCCGGAACCGGCAAGTGTGGTCACTTTCCCTTCATTGTAATAGCGAATGACATGGTTCTCCGTGTCTGAGACTGCCCATCCTTTTTTATATGCAATCGTATCCCACGGCGAATGAAAAAGTGCGCTTTTGGCACTGCCATCCTTATATCCGCTTTTTCCCTCTGTTCCTGCCAAAGTCACACATTTTCCGTCTTTATTCCGTCTGCGAAGTACATGATAGTTACGGTCTGCCATATACATTCTGCCACTGCTGTCCTTCGAAATTCCCGAAGGTGCCATAACGACTCGCTCTTCCGCAGTCTGCGTTTTCTGTTCTGCTCCCACTGCCTGGGGGAATCCTCCAAAAATACCGATCAAAAGTGCAGCAACCATCACCAATCCCTTTTTCTTCACAATATCCGACTCCTTCCTTTTATCAAACGATTCTTATCTATTCGGGCCACCTTACAAATAAAAGCAGCAGCTTCTTACATGTTCCAGATGGTTCTGAACAGAGTTACAGAGATTCAAAATTATTCATCAGTTCTTCTGCCCGTAACACCTCAAATCCAGCGGTTTTTCCTTTCAGCCGGACACTGCTTCCCAGAGAAGTGAAACGCACACGTCCCTTTAAAGCATCTGCAACTGCACGGCTCACATAAATACAGCCCCCCGGTGCATTAGCTTCCAGTCTTGCTGCCGTGTTTACGGTATCGCCAATGGCTGTATAATCCATTCGATTGGACGCCCCGATATTTCCCACGACCGCCGGTCCATAGTGGACTCCAATACCAAAGCTCACGGTTCTTCCAAATTTATTTTCCAATTCCTTTTGCAGGGCTTTGGACTGCTCAATCATGTCAAATGCAGTCTTTACTGCCTTGTAAATACTGTCCTCCTGCGGCAGCGGTGCGCCCCAGAATGCCATGGTACAGTCCCCGACAAATTTATCCAGTGTACCGTTGTTTTTAAAAATACAGGTACTTGTCAGTGTCAGATAGCGGTTTAGAATCTGCACGATTTCCTCCGGTTCAAGAACCTCCGACATGGTTGTAAATCCACGGATATCCACGAATAGAACTGCAATATCGCACAGCTTCCCACCCAGTGCAGAAGCATCCGTTCCCTCCTTTAAAAGCTCATGCACAATCTCCGGTGCCACATAGCGCTGAAATGTGGCTGTCACCCGGCGTTTCTCCAAAGCGGTCCGCAGATATCCGGATACAATGCTGCACACAAACAGAACACTCACCGCCAGTGGAATATAAAGCGGTGACAATACAATTCCCCTTGCATACATCAGAACGCAGACCCCCACGTAACCTGCCACGGTGCAGACCCATCCCAAAAGTGAGCTGACCAGCCTGCGGTGGTAAAAAAGCAGTGCCCAGAGAACGCAAAGGGCAGCTGCTGCCAGTGCCTGTAATCCCCGTCCTGCCTCACGCTTTGTCTGTCCCCGAAGGAGGGCATCTACCATGTTTGCCTGATATTCAATGCCGTACATCTTTCCTGCATGGTCAATTGCAGTGGCAAAATCATCCTGCATCCCCGCCGCATATGGACCAATCATCACAATCTTTCCGGCGTAGGCTGAAGGGTCAATTTCTCCGTTTAACAGGTCAGCCACACTGTATCCGTCGCTGTATGCCCCCGGTTTTCCCTGAAAGGGAATGTAGTATCGATAGTTTGCGTCCGTAACCGGAATGGTCACTGCCTGTTTCCCCGTCTTCTCACAGTAACGCTCATAAATCTGCCTGTGGAAGGATGGTATCTCCTCTTTATCCGGCAGGTTGATCTGCCAGATTCCATGCCTTAAAACGCCATCCGTATCAAACATAGAGTTGATATGTCCCTGCCAGGTGGCATCTTTCAGCTCTTCGTATGGTTCATCGTAGGCAGTAACGGAATAGTCATCCATATAAAAACTGCCGTCTGCATTTTCAACCAGCTGCGAACCAAAGGTTCCGGCACACGCAGTCACAACCGGCACACTCTGTGCACACGCCTCTGCCAGATAAGCATCTCCCTCCGGATCAAACGATGCCCCGATGTAAAGCACATCCAGAGCAATCACTGCCGGCGCATTTTCCGGGTCCTGATTTAAAGTATTGATCACATCCCCCATCAATGCCCTGCCCCAGGAGGCAAAAGGTCCCAGTTCATCAAGGCTTTTCTGATCTATATTAATCAGTACAATATCGCCACTCTGAGGTGCTGGATGCTGATAAAGGGCATCTGCCACATAGGCATCTGCTGCATACAAAATCCCCGATACACACAGCCCTGCAAAAAGTGCTCCAATAACACTTCCCACCAGCAGTGTTCTCCAAAGGGAACGAACGGTTCTCTCTTTTTTCTTCATAGAAATGACTCCTTATTTCGTAAGGGAAAGGGTTCCCTTATCATCCCAATTCAGTCCACAGCCCTCCGGCATTTTCTTCCCTTTTGTTTGCCTCTTTTCATCCCTCTGTTCCTTTTCCTCTTTCCGTCCACGCCTGGCTTGCCTCGAACCATCTTAAAATCTCCATATCGATTTCTCCATTCTCTGCCATGCGATATAAAATTCCCAGTGCTTTCTCTTCCGGCATTGGATTCTTATAGGGCCGGTCTCTTGCTGTCAAAGCCTCAAACACATCTATAATAACCAAAAGGCGCACTTCCCTGCTGGTCTCATCTGCCCGGATTCCCCTGGGATATCCGCTTCCGTTCAAACGTTCATGGTGCTGGGATGCAAAGGTAACCACATCTTTATAATCCTCTCCAAACTCCATCTGCTCCAGCATACGGCGGGTCATTTCCACATGATCCTGCATGATTTTGCGCTCTTTGTCCGTCAGTGTTCCTTTTCGGATCAAAAGCTGCTCCAGTTCCTCTTTTGTAATCCATGGACAAATCATGCCGGGCTCTGCCTCATAGGTAAAGGATGCCAGCTTATAAACCTGATTTTCCAGTTCTTCTGTCAGAAAACCTGCAGTATTGACTCTGTCTATCAGTTCTTTTGCTTCACATACCCTCTTCTGGCAGTCTGCCTCTTCTGCCTCTCCAATCTTTCCCTCAAGACGTGCAATTTTTGTAAGGAGACTGATTTTTTCCAGCCGGTCCATGATCTTTGGATAGTTATCGGAGAGCCTGTCCTTTTTATCCATAATCTCAAGGGGAGTAATCAGCTTTCCGATATCATGAAGTCTTACACTCATCAGAAATACATATTTTTCTTTTTCATCAAAGGTCCACCCCAGATCCTGCCGGTTCAGCCAGTCAATAAACTGCTCCGCGTAGACGGCCATATTTCTTGTATGATTGGCAGTACAGGGGGTTCTCTCGTCAATTGCCGTTGTCATAACCTGAACAAAGGAATCCAACATTTTCTGTATCTGCTGTGCATACTTTCGGTTCATCAGACAGATTGCCGCCTGGGATGCCATGGATAAAATAATCTGCTCATACTCCTCTTTAAATGCAATAACATTTCCCTCTTCATCCAGAGCATTGATCAACTGTATGACTCCGATAACCTCACCCTTATCATCCTCCATGGGAACAACCATCATGGTCTTTGTCTGGTATCCGGTAATGGCATCATACTTCTTTGGTCCCGAAAAATCATAGGCCTCACTTATGTATACACTGGGGATATTGATCAGATTATGATATAACACCCCGCAGGCACAGACATTCTCTCCGGACAGCGGAACCGGCGGCATCGTAATTTCGCCCCCGCTTCCACCCTGATGGATGCCTCTGGATTTCGTAATCATGATTTTAAATTCAAGCATATTTCCATTTATGATGTACAGAGTTCCTCCATCACACCGGGTGATATCCATGGCTGCATTTAAAATCTGCTCCATAAGACAGTCAATATCTTTCTCTTTTGACAGTGCAATACCAATATCCAGTACTTTCTGAAGTGTATCCTTATTCATAGTTTTATTTTATCCCCTTCTTTTGCTACTCCAACTCTCTTTTCCTTTTTTCTGTAAAATTGCTCCATCTGTCCTAACTGTTCATCTGTACGGGTTGGTGCATGATGAAAAAGCAGTCCCTGACCGACCTCACTTTTTACAATCAAAGAGGCCGCAGTTTCCATATCAGAATGACCATATCCCCTGCACCTTTGGTATTCTTCCTTTGTATACTGTGCATCTACAATCAATAGCTGTGCACCATAAGCAAATGCTTCCAGTCTCCTGCATCCCTCCTCATCCAGTTCGCAGTCCGTTGCATACACAATCCTGTGGTTTTCCCATTCCGCCCGGTATGCCAGACATCCGCCCGGGTGGCTGACCGGCATATTGCTTACAATAACCGGGTTATCTCCTATCCGGTAATCCTCATCTCCTAAGCTGACATAGGAAATCTTTGCGGCAAAGGCTTCCGTTCCCACCGGCCATAAAGGACTCTGCATCATCTGATCTATTGCCGCTTTCATCCGTTCTGCATTTTGGGCATAAAAAATCACCTCAGCCTTCTCATCGAAGAGCATGGGACACATGGGAATTCCCAGCAGATGATCCATATGAAAGTGTGATACGAACAAATGCACCCTCCTATGCTGCTTCCAAATCTCTTCGGGCAGATTCAGTATCCCTGTTCCGGCATCGAAGATCAAAACCTCTGATTCCGTCTCTAACAAAACGCAGGCTGTCGCACCGCCATACCGGGAATATCTCATACCGCTGACGGGCACACCTCCTCTTGCTCCTAGTATTGTCACCTGACTTTTTTCCACTTTCTGCACTCCTGAATAGATACCTTTTTTCTTAAATTACGCCTATGTTATATCTTAGATTACCATATTTTTTGGGGATTGAAAATAGACTTTTCGATAATTTTACATTGTCATAGAAACCAGGACTCCGGCACCTTCTTTTATCAAAAGAAGAACCTCGCTGCCAATACTATTGTATCGTAACAAGGTTCTTCTTTCTTGCGGTTTCTATTACTATATTCTTACGATTTTCTTAACTTTGCGTAATGGGCTCTATTCTAAGGGGTTCTGAATAGATACTTTAGATTTAAATCACCGTCCGCACAATCTTCGGCTTGTATCCCGCCTTCTCCAGTGCCTTGATAATCTGCTTCTTGTGATCCGTTCCAAAGCACTCTAACGTGATGCGAAGCTCCACAGCCGCATTCCGGTTGGTAGAAACAAACTGGTTGTGCTCCAGCTTAA
Source organism: Agathobacter sp. (assembly GCA_022772675.1). Lineage (GTDB taxonomy): Bacteria > Bacillota > Clostridia > Lachnospirales > Lachnospiraceae > Roseburia. Next base: position 83,542 of record JALEZW010000011.1, read on the forward strand.
TGACATTTCCCTGCTCCTTAGCGATGGTCTCCGATACCTTTGCCAGCTCGCCCGGCTTATCCGGAAGCAGGACAGAAACCGTAAAGATACGGTCGCGGAAGATCAAGCCCTGCTGCACCACGGAGGACATAGTGATCACGTCCATATTTCCGCCGCTTAAAATGGATACCACCCGTTTATCCTTTACATTTAAATGATTTAATGCTGCAACTGTTAAAAGGCCGGAATTCTCCACCACCATTTTGTGGTTTTCCACCATATCCAGAAAACTTACGATAAGCTCATCATCCGTTACCGTAATGATATCGTCCAGATTCTTCTGAATATATGGGAAAATCTTGCTGCCCGGTGTCTTAACAGCGGTACCGTCTGCAATGGTGTTGACTGTGGGAAGAGTTGTTACCTTTCCGGCTTCAAAGGATGCCTGCATGCAGGCTGCTCCTGCCGGCTCCACACCGATTACCTTAATCTTTGGGTTTAACAATTTTGCAAGGGTGGATACACCGGTAGCCAGTCCGCCGCCCCCGATGGGAACAAGGATATACTCTACCAGCGGCAGCTCCTTAAAAATTTCCATGGCTATGGTTCCCTGACCGGTAGCAACTGCCAGATCATCAAAAGGATGGATAAAGGTATAGCCTTTCTTGTCTGCCAGTTCTAATGCATGGGCACAGGCCTCATCATAGACATCTCCGTACAATACCACCTCAGCACCATAGCTCTTGGTGCGGTTTACTTTAATAAGCGGTGTTGTGGTAGGCATCACAATGACAGCCTTACATCCATAGCATTTTGCAGCGTATGCCACTCCCTGGGCATGATTTCCTGCAGAAGCTGTGATCAGACCACGCTCTCTCTCCTCATCAGAAAGTGTACTGATTTTATAATAGGCACCTCTTACCTTATAGGCCCCGGTAAACTGCATATTTTCCGGCTTTAAATATACTTTATTTCCTGTCTTTTCACTTAGGTAATCACTATAAACAAGTTTTGTCTCCAGTGTAACCTCTTTGACCTTCTCACTGGCCTCCTCAAATTTATCCAATGTCAACATCGGTTAGTCCTCCTGCCCTTCTTCATTTTCTGTCTTATTGTCGGTTTCCTCTTTTTTTACATCAAACAGTGCATTCACAAATTCATCCGGGTCAAATTTCTGCAGATCGTCAATGGTCTCACCGACCCCGATATACTTAACCGGAACCTGAAGTTCCGACTGGATTGCCACGGCGATTCCACCTTTTGCGGTACCATCCATTTTCGTCAGGACAATACCGGAAATCTTTGCCACATCGGAAAACTCCTTTGCCTGCGCCAGCGCATTCTGTCCCGTGGTTGCATCCAGCACCACAAGGGTCTCCCGGTAGGCATCCGGATATTCTTTTTCCAGAATCCTGTTGATTTTTCCAAGCTCATTCATCAGATTTTTTTTATTGTGCAGGCGTCCTGCTGTATCTACAAGAAGCACATCTGCATTTCTGGCCTTTGCCGCAGCTGTGGCATCATAGACAACGGAACCCGGGTCGGCTCCCTCCGTCCCGCCAATCATATCCACGCCGGAACGGTTTGCCCATTCCTTCAGCTGATCCCCTGCCGCTGCACGGAAAGTATCGGCTCCTGCTATGATAACACGTTTTCCCTGATCCTTTAACTTTCCTGCCAGCTTTCCCACAGTCGTGGTCTTTCCCACACCATTAACACCAATCACAAGGACAACGGATTTTTCCTTCTCAAAACGGTAGGCCGTCTCCCCCACCTGCATCTGTTCCTTGATACTGTCGATCAAAAGCTGCTTACACTCCATCGGCTCCTTAATATGATTTTCCTTCACTTTCTCCCGAAGCTTGTCCAGAATTTCCTCTGTAGCCCGGACACCTAAATCTCCCATGATGAGGATTTCTTCCAGTTCTTCGTAAAATTCCTCATCAATCCTGGAAAAACCATGAAAAATAGAATCAATACCCGATACAATATTATCTCTCGTCTTTTTCAGGCCTGCCACCAGGCGGCTGAAAAAACCTTTTTTCTCTGCCATCTCATTCCCTTTCTTATTTTCTTTTTTTCACTTTTTTCACTTATTTTCACTTTTTCACTCTGACAGGTCCTTTTCTATCAAATTGACAGATACCAGTGTGGAAACACCCTTTTCCTGCATCGTAATACCGTAAAGTCTGTCCGCAGCTGTCATGGTTCCACGACGGTGCGTAATCACGATGAACTGGGTATTTTTTGTCAGTTTTTTCAGATAATTGGCAAAACGTGATACATTAGAATCATCCAGTGCTGCCTCTATCTCATCCAACAGGCAGAATGGAGACGGCTTAAGTGCCTGAATCGCAAACAAAAGTGCAATGGCAGTCAGTGCCTTTTCTCCTCCGGACATCTGCATCATATTCTGGAGTTTCTTTCCCGGGGGCTGTGCAATAATCCGGATGCCGCACTCTAGGATATCCTCTCCCTCTACCAGCTCTAAGGAACCGTGTCCGCCTCCAAACAGGTGCTTAAAGGCAATATTAAACTCTCTCTGAATCTCTGCAAACTTTTCGGTGAACTGCTTGCGCATCCCGGTATCCAGATCCTCAATGACCCCCAGCAGTGTCTGTTCTGCCTCCACCAGATCATCGTGCTGTCCCTTTAAAAACGTATACCGTTCCGACACCTCACGATATTCTTCGATTGCGTTGACATTTACCGTTCCCAGCTTTCTAATTTCATCCTTTACCGCTGCAATCAGTTTCTTCAGTGCCTGTAAATCGTCATACTCTTCGTTGCGAAGTTCTGCCGCAGCGTGGGGAGTCAGCTCATACTCTTCCCATAAATAGCTGGTCTGGTAATCCTCTGCCTCCTTAAGTTTCTCCCTCTGGTTATTCAGACGGAAAATTTCTTTATCCAAATCGTTGCAGCGGGCGGATATTTCTTCCTGTTTCTGGAAAAATCCACGGTAGTCTGCAGACATCTGCTCTTTCTTTTCGATGCTCTCTTTTAATTCCTTTTCTAACTGCCCATGAGAATCGGAGGAGGCAGCAATGGTCTTTTTAATTTCTTCAATATCATGCTGCTTTTTTTCCACATCGTCCCTGGAATGCTTTGCATTTTCTATCAGCTCCTCACGTTCCATATCAAATTTTTCAATTTCTCCATTGATACGCTCAATGTTAGTCCGGATAAATTCTGCATTCTGCCTGATATTGGCTTCTTCTAACTGTATCCTGGATAATTCTGCGGATGCATCACTTTCCATTTTTGCCTGCATATCAAGGGTCTTTTGAAATTTCTCAGACGCTTCCTTAATCTCCTGCTCCCGTCGTCTGGAATTTTCTATTTCCTCCTGAATTTTCTTCTTATCCCCATTGATTTCCGCAATCTGATCCTCCATCTGCTTTTTCTGGGCCAATAGACCGGAGAATACCTCTACGCTCTCATCCTTCTGCTGTTTTGCCCGGTCCACATTCATTTTCGCAGTGTTCTGGCGGATGAACTCCTGCTGCAGTTCCTCCTTCACAGCCTCCAGCTCGTCCCCATTCAGCTCAATGGCAGTTAAGATATCCTCCCTGCGGCTCTTCATTTTCTCAATTTCCTGTTTTACACCGTCAATCTCTGTCTCAATTTCCTCCACCTCACGCCTTCTGGCAAGAAGATTGGAGGAATTCTTAAAGGCACCACCGGTCATGGAACCGCCGGGGCTTAAATACTCACCCTCTAATGTCACAATATGAAGACTGTAATGATTTTTCTTTGCCAGTGCAATGGCATGGTCGATGGTATCCACCACCAGGACACGCCCTAAGAGATAAGCCGCAACCTCATGATATTTCTCCTCACAGTTTACCAGCTCACTGGCAATACCAATGACTCCCGGTTCCCCCAGGGCCTTCTCATTCTTTGGATTTTCCTTTGCCCTCACGCTGGTAAGGGGTAAGAAGGTAGCCCGTCCGAAACGGTTCTGCTTTAAATAAGCAATCATCTTTTTGGCAGTTGCCTCATCCTCTGTCACTATGTTCTGGATGTTACCGCCAAGTGCCGTCTCAATTGCTGTCTCATATTTCTTCTCCACCTGAATCAAATCAGAAACCACACCCAGAAGCCCCGGATTAGAAGCTTTCTGCTCCATGACCTTTTTGATACTGTTTCCATATCCGTCATAGCGTTCCGCAATGTTTCTGAGTGATTCCAGTCTGGACTGCTTTTTATGATACTCCGTCTGCTTTTCTTCCATCAGGCGGCTGTTTTCCTTTGATTTAAAACGCCAGTTCTTTTCCTTTTCGGTAAGTTCTCTCTCTTTTTCCGTCAGTTCCCGGATATGGATACTGACTGCCTCTAACTCCTTCTCGCAGGAAACCAGTTCTGCATCCAGATCCCCCTCTTTTGTTTTCCTGTCCAGAAGTCTTTTTCCAAGCTCAGCCTTCCTGATATTGATCTGCTCGATCATGGTGTCAAAACGCTGTTCCTTAGACTGGATGCCTGCTTTGTTATTCAAAAGCTCGTACAGTTCCTTCTGCCCTTTCTCCATTCCCGCATTACATTGGGCAATTTTTTCCTGTACCTCATCAAGGACAGCCTGGGCAGAAGTTTTTTGCTCCATCACCTGCTTTAACTGCTTATTATAGTTTTCCATTTCTTTATCATAGGAAAGCTTTTCTTCGCTTCGTTCCTTTTTCTCCCGGTCGATTGCCTCCAGACGGCTCTTCAGATGCTCATCTGTCATCTCAGCTGCATGAATCTGTTCCGTAAGAATCTGAATCTGGCTTTCTAACTTTTCTTTCATGACAGAGGTACTGCTTAAAGTTTCCCGGATGGAATTAATCTTTTCATCCATCTGACCCATGTTTTCCTCAAGCTTACTGTACTCTTCTCTGATTTGATCTCTGGCAGCATTACTCTCGGAGAGATCCTGGTCTGCAATGGCAAACTTTTTCTCCAGTTCCTGCTGTTCGCCTGCAATACGTTTCGTCTCCATGAGAAACATATTGACATCATAATCCTTTAATTCATTTTTCTTTTTCAGGTAGGTCTTTGCCTTTTCAGACTGCTGCTCCAGAGGGCCTACCTGACGCTCCAGTTCCGCTAAAATATCATTGACGCGAACCAGATTATCCCGCTCGCTGTCCAGCTTTTTCTGTGCCGTAGCCTTACGCTTTTTAAACTTGACAATCCCGGCTGCCTCATCAAACAGTTCCCGGCGTTCTTCCGGTTTTCCACTTAAAATGCGGTCAATCTGTCCCTGTCCGATGATGGAATATCCCTCTTTTCCGATACCGGTATCGTAGAAAAGTTCTGAAACCTCTTTCAACCGGCATGGGCTTCCATTGATCAGATATTCGCTCTCTCCTGAGCGGTACAACCGTCTGGCCACCGTAACTTCCTCATAGTCAATGGCAAGTTTATGGTCAGAATTGTCCAGTGTGATTGCCACATAGGCATAGCTTAAGGGTTTGCGGTTTTCTGTCCCCGCAAAGATGACATCCTGCATGGATGAGCCTCTAAGCTGCTTGACAGACTGTTCTCCAAGTACCCAGCGCACCGCATCTGCTACATTACTTTTTCCACTTCCGTTTGGTCCCACAATGCCCGTGATTCCCTGATGAAACTCAAATAAAATCTTATTGGCAAATGATTTGAACCCCTGCACCTCAATACTTTTTAAATACATTACCTATCCCCTTTTTCGGCTCTCAATGCAAGCAGTGCCTGATAGGCAGCCTCCTGCTCCGCCGCTTTTTTGGTATGCCCGCTGCCACTTCCAATCACCCGGTCTCCAATGCATGCGTTCACCGAAAAACTCTTGTTGTGATCCGGTCCCGATTCATCCGTAAGCTCATAGGTGAGTGACGCATGTTCTCCCTGCACCACCTCCTGCAGGATAGTCTTGCTATCATAAAAGAGCTGCTTGTGCTCAATATCCGTTAATATGTACTTTAACACAAACTCTTTTGCATTAGCAAAACCACCATCCAGATAAATCGCTCCAATCACTGCCTCAAGCGCATCTGACAAAATAGATTTTCTCTCTCTTCCACCGGTCTGGTCCTCTCCATTTCCCAGCAGAAGATAATCTCCCAATGAGATTTCTTTCGTACATAACGCGAGCGTAGGCTCACATACAATGCTGGCTCTAAGTTTTGTCAGTTCTCCCTCCGGCTTGTCCGGATAATTCCGGTACAAAAAATCACTGGAAATAATTTCCAGTACCGCATCCCCTAAAAATTCCAGCCGCTCATTATCCGAGTGCTTTTTCATATGACGTTCATTCGCATAGGAACTGTGAGTCAAAGCCTGACGGAGCAGCTTTTCATTCTTAAAATGATAACCGATTACTTCTTCAAACTTTTTTATATCTGCCACTTCATTCTCCTTTCCCTTTAGGAACAAAGGAGCCCGATTCCGGACTCCTTATCATCACGGCCGATGCCGCCTCTGTTTCATTATCAATAGGTTTTCTTTCGAATTAGTTGTTATTTAAAGCTGCCTTAATCTGCTCTACAGCATCTGCCACCGTAACAATCTTCTCTGCCTGCTCATTTGGAATCTCAATATCGAACTCCTCCTCAAGACCCATGATGATCTGGAATACATCCAGTGAATCTGCCCCAAGATCATCAATAAATGTGGTGTCCATGGTAATCTCATTCTCATCCACATTCAATACTTCCACAATAATTTTTTTCAGCTTTTCAAATTCCATAATACATTTTCCTTTCTAATTTTCCTGTTTTTGTTTTTCAGAATCTGCAATTTTTTCTTTGATTATTTCATTAATATGTTCTTCCCGGAAGGTTACACACTGGTAAATCGAATTCGTAACCTCTTTCGCCTTGGAACTCCCATGGGTTTTTACCACAAGACCGTTTAATCCGAGAAGGGGGGCTCCGCCATACTCGCTGCTGTCGAAAGCCTTAAGTGTTTTCTTAAGAGCCGGTAATGCCAGTGCTGCACCAATTTTACTCTTCACCGTACTCATGAGTCCACCTTTTACGATTCCAATCAGCGTGGAACTCAGTCCCTCGTAAAGCTTAAGAATGACATTTCCCACAAAGGCCTCACACACAATGACATCTGCACCGCCATGGGGAATCTCTCTTGCCTCGATACTGCCCACAAAATTGATGTCTTTGCACTCACGCAAAAGCGGAAATGTTTCCTTTACCAGTGCATTGCCCTTTTCCTCTTCTGCACCGATATTAACGATGGCAACCCTTGGATTTTTGACACCAATCACATTTTCCATGTAGATGGAACCCATTTGGGCAAACTGCAAAAGATGCTCTGGTCTTGCATCTACATTTGCTCCACAGTCAATGAGCAGGGATTTTCCCGTCTCAGTGGGGATAATTGGCGCAAGCGGTGGCCGCTTGATTCCACGGATTCTTCCCACAATCGTCTGCCCGCCAACAAGGACAGCTCCAGAGCTTCCTGCAGAGACAAAAGCATCTGCCTCTCTCTGCTTTACCATATTCATACCAATTACAATGGATGACTGTTTTTTTCTTCGTATCGCCTGCACCGGCGGCTCTGCCATCTCAATGACTTCCGGCGCATCCACAACTTCTATGCGCTCAGAAGGATAGGAATATTTCTGCAATTCCTTTTTTACCAGTTCTTCCTGACCTACCAGAAAAACCTTAATATCTTCACGGGAAGAAACTGCATCGACAGCTCCCTTTACAATCTCAGACGGTGCATTGTCCCCGCCCATTGCATCAAGAGCTACTCTCGTAATCGTCTGCATATTTTTGCCTCCTTATGCATCTATTAGAGAATATACTATATCTTTTCTCATAAATCAACACATTTTCTTATTCCTGAAAAAATTTGCATATTCTATGGTTACTGTTTACATTAAGAGGACAAAAAAACAGGGCACCCTGCAAATGGGATACCCTGTTTTCTGATACTTATTAGTCCTGAGGAATGATCTCTCTCTTATTGTAAGATCCGCAGTTCTTGCATACTCTGTGTGGCATCATTAATTCGCCGCACTTGCTGCATTTTACTAAGGTCGGAGCAGTCATTTTCCAGTTTGCTCTTCTCTTATCTCTTCTTCCCTTAGAAGATTTATTCTTTGGACAAATTGACATTTGTTTACACCTCCTTAAACTTGTTAAATATATCTTGGATTGCCGCCATTCTTGGATCCAGTTCTGTTCTCTGGCAACTGCAGGCTCCCTTATTCAAGTTCATCCCGCAGACTTTACAAATTCCTTTGCAATCGTCATGGCACAGAACTCTCATTGGCCAGTTCACCAAAATCTCGGCGTAGACAAGTTTATCTACATCCAGTTCTAACCCAATCAGGTAATCCGGTTCCTCCATCTCTTCATCAACAAGTCCCTCATCCCGAACCGAAAGCTTCTTATCAATGTCAAAACGGATTGGCGTCCGAACATCCTCCAGACACCTCGCACACGGTATCATCACCTCAATATCTACTGTAGCGTCTAAGAATACTGCTGCATTCTCCTCGTTACGGATATGAAATACAACCGGTGCCTTGCGAACAATAGGAAAATCCCCCAGACGAGACTGAAAGGAGGAAAGAGAAATCTCTGCCTCTTCTGTCAGTTCCCGGTTTATGGACTTTGCAATGCTTGAAAGATCAATTTTCACAGTATTCTCCTATTCACACCTAAACAATTATACATAGGACAGTACGCTTTGTCAACAAAAAATTTCAAAATTATCACCCTGTGGATTTCTTTATTTACCGTATCCTTATTTGCTGTATTCAGAGCGTTACGTTACAGCGCAGCAAGTTATTTATTTTCCACCAGAGCAACCGTCTCGCGGCAGATTGCAAGCTCTTCGTTGGTAGGAATAACACAGACGGTAACCTTGGAATCTCTGGTAGAGATAATCTTCTGCTCCCCGTGAACTTCATTTGCTTCTTTATCCAGCGTAATTCCCAGATAACCCAGATAACTTACGATTTTCTCACGGATAAAGGTTGTATTCTCTCCGATTCCTGCCGTAAAGGCAATGGCATCCACACCGTTCATGGCTGCTACATAAGCACCGATATATTTTGCAACCCGGTATGCAAATACCTCACACGCATCAATGGCACGGGGATTTCCCTCATTATAGGCAGCCTCCAGATCTCTGAAATCGCTGGATACGCCGGAAAGTCCCTCTACACCGGACTTCTTATTTAAGACATTCATGACTCCCTCAATATCCAGATTCTCTTTCTTTGCAATATACTCCATAATTGCAGGATCAATATCTCCGGAACGGGTTCCCATAACAAGACCTTCAAGGGGTGTCAGGCCCATAGAGGTGTCCACACATTCCCCGTTTAATACAGCACTGATGGAAGCACCGTTTCCAAGATGTGCGACAATAATCTTACTGTTATGAAGATCCAGCTTTAAAAACTCTGCACAGGTCTTTGATACAAAGCTGTGGCTGGTACCGTGAAATCCGTATCTTCTCACTTTATATTTCTCATAGTACTCATATGGAAGACCATAGAGGAATGCCTTTCTCGGCATTGTCTGGTGGAATGCCGTATCAAACACACCAACCATCGGTACATCCGGCATCAGATCCTGACAGGCACGGATGCCAATCAGGTTAGCAGGGTTGTGAAGCGGCGCAAGGTCATTACACTCCTCCACCTTTGCCAGAACCTCTTCATCCAAAACAACTGATTTCGAGAATTTCTCTCCTCCATGTACCACACGGTGACCCACCGCATCAATCTCGCTTAAATCCTTAACCGCTCCGGTCTTCGGATTATGAAGGGCATCCAGTACCATCTGAATTGCCTCTTTATGTGTCGGCATCGGTGCCTCTGTAATTTCCTTATCCAATCCCTCTTTCTGGTAAACAAGCCTTCCATCAATACCAATTCTTTCGCATAAGCCCTTGGCAAGTACCTCTTCTGACTCTGAATTGATCAGCTGGTACTTAAGGGAAGAGCTTCCGCAGTTAATAACTAATACGTTCATTTGAATTCTCCCTTTTTTTATTCCTATTGGTGGTAAACACCACAATGGTTGTTGTTACTCTAAACAGCAACTATATTATATACAGAATTTTTCCCCGATACAAGTAAAAAATGATATAATGAACTATATTAGTGTTACTATTCTCAGCCGATTTCAAAATAAGCACTGCCAGCGTCATGCTTGTATGTAAGCAGGCAATGTTCATTCTGAAATCTGACTGCGAAGCAGGAACCTCATCCTCATAAGCAATCTTAGCTCCGCAGGAGCGGGAAAGCATGCGGGATTGCGCATGTGGATGAGGGGCTGTAAATAGTAACATAAAAGTAACATAATTCAGCCGGAAAGGACCCCCATGACAGCAACAGGAATTATCGCAGAGTACAATCCATTTCACAATGGGCACGAATATCAGCTCAGGGAAGCACGAAAGCAGACCGGTGCCGACTATATCATCATCGCAATGAGCGGTGACTTTTTGCAGCGCGGAGTTCCCGCTGTAGTTGACAAATACAGCCGCACCCGCATGGCTCTTTTGGGTGGTGCCGATCTGGTATTGGAACTTCCGGCGGTATGGGCCACTGCATCCGCAGAATACTTCGCCGCCGGGGGAATCCAGCTTCTGGGAAAAACAGGAGTTGTCTCCCACATATGTTTCGGATGTGAAACTGCAGACCATTCACTCCTTACAGCAATTGCACAGGTTCTTACGGAAAAGGAAAAAGAACTCCATGCCATGACAGCATCTGCCATGAAAAAGGGGATTTCCTATCCTGCAGCCAGAAGCCGTGCCGTCTGCACCCTCCTTCCGGAATATCCTGCTGAAAAAATAGCAGCATTTCTGGCATCTCCAAACAATATCCTGGCTTTGGAATACGAAAAGGCATGTCAGCACTGGAATGTATCCGGGAAAAAAAAACTGACCACCGCCCCCATTGAGCGGATCGGAGAGGGATACCACAGCACAAACACGGATTCATCCTTTGCATCCGCAACTGCTGCGAGAAAACTGCTGCAGACCCGGAACATAGATGGACTTCCTGCCGACCTGTCCCACATTATGCCGGAAACATCCGTACAGGAACTGCTTGCTGCACGAAAACAAAACCGGCTTTTAGATTCGGATGACTTTTCCCAGGCTCTTTATACCAGACTGTGGTCTTTGAAAAATACGGGATATGCGGGTTTTGCAGATTGCGGAGCCGATCTGTCCGCCCGTATCGGAAACCAGCTGGAATATTTTCGCAGTTTTTTATCCTTTGCGGAGCTTTTAAAAAGTAAAAACATCACTTATACCCATGTCTGCCGGGCCCTTTTGCATATTATGCTTGACATCCGGCAGGATGACTATACCTCCCTCTGGCAGCCGGAGGGCATCCCCTATCTTCGTGTCCTGGGTTTCCGGAAAAGTGCAAAAGGACTGCTTTCCGCCATAAAAAAAGAAGCATCCGTGCCTTTACTTACCAAAGCAGCAGATGCCTCTGATTTTTTTAATTCCAACGCAGAAAATAGATTTTTACAGGATGTCTCCTGTGCCGACCTCTACCGGACAACAGCATCCCTAAAGGCAGAAACGCTTCTTCCTAACGAGTATCGGCAGCCCATTGTTATCATCCCATAACAGGAACTGCTCTATAATTCCATAATAATCTCCCGCGCCAGGCTCTCTTCAATGGGCTTGGCATAGACATTCGGTGCAAACTCCACTACATCACCAATGCCCTTTTCCAGGACAAAACGAAGCTTTCCATCTCTCACCTTTTTATCGGTATAGAGCTTTTTCACCAGAGCTTCCCGGTCAATATAATCCGGAATTTTAGTCGGAAGTCCCACCCGTGCATAGAGATTTACCACTCTCTCAGCCTCCTCATCAGACATATATCCGAGCCTTGCGGAAAGAGCGGTCATTGCTGCCATACCAATGGATAACGCCTCTCCATGCAAAAGCCGGTAATCGCTGACGGTCTCAATAGCACGTCCTACGGTATGACCAAGATTCAAGATTTCCCTGAGTCCGCTCTCCTTCTCATCTTTCATCACAACCGCATATTTAATCTTGCAGTTATTCTCCGCAATATATTCACAGGCAAACTTTTCATAGTTCATGATATGGTCCAGATTTTCTTCAATAAATCCAAACATATCTCTGCTGGCCAGGCATGCATGCTTAATGGTCTCCGCCATGCCGCTTGCCATCTGACGCTTTGGAAGAGTTTTCCATGCCGCAATATCAATATATACCTTTCTGGGCTGATTAAAAAGACCAATGAGATTTGTGGCCAAAGGAGTATCAACAGCAGTCTTGCCTCCTACCGATGCATCTGCTGCCGCCAGCAGTGTTGTGGCATAATTGATAAACGGAACTCCCCGGCCAAAGGTTCCTGCAAGAAAACCCGACAAGTCTGTTACCACTCCGCCTCCCACAGCGATAACCGCACAGTCTCTCCGGTATCCCTTTTCCAGCATGGCATCTTCAATCCGGGCCTTGGTCTGCCTTGTCTTACTCTTTTCCCCTGCCGGAAAAACAAATAAATCCACTTTAAACCCCGCATTCATTAACTTCTCGCTAATGGGTTTTGCATACAGATCCAAAACATTCGTGTCCGTAATGACAGCAAACTTTTTAATATTTCCAAGAAGACCTGTTTCTAAATCGCTGACCAGCTGTTCCTTCAAGTCATATCCAATTTCTATTTCGTAGCTGTCATCTTCTACTTTTTTCAGTTCTACATTAAATACGCTCACTTTGTTACCTCTATTCTTCATCTACGCCTGCCGCAAGTCTGGCAAGACGATCTGCCTCTTCGTTTCCTTCCACTCCGGAATGTCCCTTCACCTTTACAAAAGAAAGATGGATTCTGTCCCTGACAGACTGCATAAAATCATAATAGGCAATGGTTCCCTGCCTGTTTCGCTTCCATACACCGGTGGCCCACATCTCAATTCCCATATAATCATAGTAAATGGTCAGGTCTTCTATTCCCAGTTCAAGGGCCAGCTTCACAGCAGCCATGCTTCCTAAGACTTCCCCGGCCACGTTTCTCATGGATGCCATCTGGGGATCATCCCCGCTCCCCTTTAACACATGCCGGACGCCTTTTGTTACCAAAAAACCTCCGTATCCGTACACGGAGGTTTTACTGTTAAAAGAGCCATCTACAAAAGCATAATTTTCCGGTTCTGTTTCTTTACATTTATCCTTATCCAGACATTCCTTTCCAAGAAAGGTCTCCGCCTCATTCCTGTCCGGAAAGCTCTTATAGACAGCCCCCGGGAAACCCGATACCATCTTCCGGCATTCATCCCAGCTCGTATAAATTCCAGGAGTCTTCCCAATTTTCACTGCATAAAACTTTTGCGCCATATGCTATGCCTTTTCCTCGTGAATTTTTGCTATAATTTGATCCTTCAGGGTCATTGCGCGATCCTTTGCACCGCGGGATGCTACATGGGATGTTAAGATCATGGAGACAAATCGGGATGCGTTATCATATTTTCCCAAACGGAAACTGATATTTGCCATCAAAAGATTTACTGTACTTTCTTCCATGCCGCACATTGGAAAATTTTCCGAGGCAATGGCCTTTAAAAAGCCCTCATATGCCTGCTGGTAATATTCCATCTCCTGTTTTCTGCACTCTGCAAGCTGTTTTTCATCCTTTGTCTTAGCCTGTTCCAGTTCTTCTGCCTTGCCGCGAAACAGCCAGGAAAGTTTTAAACATTCATATGCCTTTTCGCTGTTCTTTCCCTTTTTGACAATCGTATTATAAAGAGCCAGCTCGTAACGTTCAATGGCAGTATCGTAGGAATATGCCTGAAGCGGTTCATCCTTTGCCGCCTCCGGTTTAAACTTACTGCATACTCCCTCCTGGATCATCTTAATCTGTCCTGTAGAAAGATGTGTAAAATAGCGGTTCATAGCCGTATAGCCGCATCTTGGACAGGAGGAAACATCATATTTATTCGTATCGATATACTGAAACCGGGGCCTCAAATCCTCATCCGGCTCAAGTCTTTTCACACGTCCGGTTTTTACCACTCTGGTACGAAATACGTGGTCACATACCGGGCAGCGGACATTTTTATCCAAAAGAAATTCCTCTTCCGTATGAACAGGTTCTTTCTTCTCCTGCACTTCTTCTTTTTTTACATCCTCTGTATCCTTTTTTTCATCTTCAAACAGATCCTTGGTATCCACCTGTCCCAGACCGAATTTTTCCAACCCAGATAATAAACTCATATTCTACTCCTATTCTATCAATAACACTATGCCGGATTGACCGGAAGCTTAAATGAGCTCTTTAATGAAACAATTCTGTTAAATACCGGCTCTCCCGGCTTGGAGTCCTTATAATCCGCACAGAAAAATCCCTGACGGACAAACTGGAAACTCTCATATGGCTTTGCCTCTGCAAGTGCCGGCTCCACCACACTGTCGGTCAGGACCGTAAGGGAATTCGGGTTCAGATTCAAACTTCCGTCCTCATTGTAAACCCCAAGTTCCTCATCAATCAGATTCTCATACAGCCGGACGGTAACGCGCTTTGCATGCTCTGCGGATACCCAGTGAATGGTTCCCTTCACCTTTCTTCCATCCGGGCTGTTTCCGCCCCTGGATGCCGGGTCGTAGGTACAGTGAATCAGCGTCACCTTTCCGTTTTCATCCTTTTCACATCCCACGCATTTCACAAAGTAAGCATTCATCAGACGCACTTCATTGCCCGGGAACATACGGAAATACTTTTTCGGCGGCTCCTCCATGAAATCCTCACGTTCGATAAACAGTTCTCTGGTAAAGGGAACCTTTCTCCTTCCAAGCTCCGGGTTTTCCAGATTATTATCAACCTCAAGTTCCTCTGTCTGTCCTTTAGGATAATTGTCAATGACAACACGTACCGGATCCAGAACTGCCATCATACGCGGGCGTTTCATCTTGAGATCCTCTCTGATACAGTATTCAAGCATGGCATAATCCACGGAACTGTTTGCCTTGGATACACCACATAAATCCACAAATTTCTGAATAGATTCCGGTGTATAGCCTCTGCGGCGCAGTGCTGCAATGGATACCAGACGCGGATCATCCCAGCCGTCTACAATATGCTCCTCCACCAGCCGCTTGATATAACGTTTTCCGGTCACCACATTTGTCAGATACAGTTTTGCAAACTCAATCTGTTTTGGAGTTTCCTCCGGTCCCTTCTTATAGCCCAGCTCTGTCACAACCCAGTCATACAGCGGTCTGTGATCCTCAAACTCCAGTGTACAGATGGAATGGGTAATTCCTTCAATGGCATCCTCAATCGGATGGGCAAAATCATACATCGGATAGATGCACCACTTGTCTCCGGTTCTGTGGTGTGTCATATGTGCCACGCGGTAAATCACCGGATCTCTCATATTAATATTGGAGGAAGCCATGTCAATCCTTGCCCTGAGCACTCTGCTGCCATCCTCACATTTTCCGTCCTTCATCTCCTGAAACAGTGTAAGGTTTTCCTCCACACTTCTTGTGGAATACGGATCCTCCTTTCCAGGCTCTGTCAGAGTTCCGCGGTACTCACGAATTTCCTCAGCAGATAAGTCCGAAACATAAGCCTTTCCCTTTTTAATCAGTTTAATTGCAGCTTCGTACATCTGGTCAAAATAATCCGATGCATAGAAAATATGATCTTCCCAGTCGGCACCGAGCCACTTTACATCTTCTTTAATAGACTCCACAAACTCATTCTTTTCCTTTGTGGGATTGGTATCGTCAAAACGTAGATTAAACTGTCCCCCATATTTTTTTGCCAGACCTGAATTCAGTAAAATAGACTTGGCATGACCAATATGGAGATACCCGTTGGGCTCCGGTGGGAAACGGGTAACAACCTTCTCACAATGTCCTTCTTCCAGATCCTTTTCTATGATCTGTTCAATAAAGTTTTTGGAAACTGCTTCATTTTCCATAATTAAATTCCTCCAGCTCTCCTCGAAATACAGTAATTATAAAAATATTATTAAAATTTGTCAATCATTAAGGTTACTGCACATGCTGATGCGTGAACAGATGCTCCTGACAGTACTCCATGTTTCCCTTGCATTTGCTGCAGTAGCGGAACTGAAGCTCCGGATTTGTGATTTCTGTCCTGCCACAGATTGCACATTTATGTTTTGCAATGCCGGAACCGGGTCTCGGCTCAGAAAACTGTGCCCGGAACTCTTTCTGACGCCTCTTTTGTTTTCCCGAAAGCCTGGTCTTTGAGGCATAGAAAAACCAGAACATATTAATCACCGGAACAACAATCTGAACGCAGTTTAATACCCCGCAGAGAATTCCTGTTTCCTTTCCAAACTGCGAAATGCTCACGGAAAAAATACGGATTACCTGATAGCCCAGATAAGCCAGTTCAAAAATGAGCATCCATTTCATTTTAATAGGCAGGACAAAATACAGCCGTACCTCTCCCTCCGGCATGCACATAGCCAGGGCTAAAAGCATGGACATCAGGATATAATACGTGGATAAAGACGGGGAATATCCTGTTCCCACGGTAATTCTTGTAATGAAATATACAAGAAAACCGGCTGCATCACACAAAATCACACTGCCCCATAAAAACACATTCATACGGAATGTCCCCAGCATATATTCCAGAGAACTGCCCCATGAAAACACACAGTACAAAAACAAAATGCCAAAAATATCAAGAGACGCAGTCGGTGTAAAAATCCATGTCAGCAGTCTCCAGATCTGTCCGTGCAGGATTCCTCTCACAGAAAAGCTCATATAGTTCATCAGTCCCGGTGCCACCAGTGTCACAAAAAGACCGATTATCTGTGCAAAAACGAAATAACGGCTCAGATTTGCCACCGCATGCCGTCCCCACTTACGCTCCATTTTATCCATCCAGCTCATAAAAATAAGTCTCCTGTTCTCATAGAATGATATGAGGGTTGTCCCTCATCTGATACAGAACATGCTCTGCTCCCGTATCAGGACACAATATGATTATACGTTTTTCAAAACCCACTTGTCAACGCAGGCTCTGCCACTTTCAGATATTTTATAAAATCTTTATCTTTTCTATCGTTGTGTTTTATCCTTTCTTGTCGTATAATGTTTTAGGTTTTTATATGCATATGTACTTATTTTATATAGTAACAGCACATGGAGGTTAGATTTATGAGTGACAAGCAGTTACATAAACTGGGAATTGATATTGGTTCTACTACCGTAAAAATTGCGATTTTAGACGGCGATGACAATATCCTCTTTTCCGATTACGAGCGGCACTTTGCCAACATTCAGGAGACACTGGCATCCTTAATTTTCAAGGCCTGCAAAACCCTTGGTGACCTGTCCGTTTCCCCGGTCATTACCGGTTCCGGCGGGCTCACCCTGGCAAAGCATCTTGAGGTGCCTTTTACCCAAGAGGTCATTGCCGTATCAACTGCCCTCACTCACTATGCACCACAGACAGATGTTGCAATTGAATTAGGTGGCGAGGATGCCAAGATCATTTATTTTGAAGGGGGAAACGTAGAACAGCGTATGAACGGTATATGCGCCGGTGGTACAGGCTCCTTTATCGATCAGATGGCTTCCCTGATTCAGACGGACGCTTCCGGTCTCAATGAATATGCCAAAAACTATAAGGCAATCTATCCCATTGCTGCCCGCTGCGGTGTATTTGCCAAGACCGATATCCAGCCTCTGATCAATGAGGGTGCCACCCGTGAGGACTTATCTGCCTCAATTTTTCAGGCTGTTGTCAACCAGACCATCAGCGGACTGGCCTGTGGAAAACCGATTCGCGGACATGTGGCTTTTCTCGGTGGACCGCTGCATTTCCTCTCTGAGCTTAAGGCAGCCTTCATCCGCACCTTAAACCTCGATGACGAGCATGCGATTACACCGGAAAATTCCCATCTCTTTGCAGCAATCGGCTCTGCTTTAAACTACAAAGAGGATGTTTCCACAACCCTTTCCTCTTTGGAAACACGCCTGTCCACAGGCATCAAGCTGGAGTTTGAGGTGGCTCGGCTTGAACCGCTTTTCGCCAGCCAGAAAGAATATGATGAATTTACCAGACGTCACGGAGACAATCATGTGAAGACCGGTGATTTAAAAAACTATGAGGGAAACTGCTATTTAGGAATTGATGCAGGCTCCACCACCACAAAAATTGCTCTGATCAGTGAAGACGGAAAGCTTCTTTACTCTTTTTATGACAATAACAACGGAAGTCCGCTGGCCACTGCCATCCGCTCTATCCAGGAAATTTATACCCTGCTGCCGCCCAAGGCGCACATCGTCCACTCCTGCTCCACCGGATACGGGGAGGCTCTGTTAAAGGCAGCTCTGATGCTGGATGAAGGTGAAGTGGAAACCGTTGCCCACTACTATGCTGCCGCTTTCTTTGATCCGAAGGTAGATTGTATTCTCGATATCGGCGGGCAGGATATGAAATGTATCAAGATTAAGAACCAGACTGTAGACAGTGTACAGCTGAATGAAGCCTGCTCCTCCGGATGCGGTTCCTTTATTGAGACCTTTGCGAAATCCCTTAACTTCAGTGTACAGGATTTTGCAAAGGAAGCACTGTTTGCCGAGCATCCCATTGACCTGGGAACAAGATGTACGGTATTTATGAATTCCAAGGTTAAGCAGGCACAAAAGGAGGGGGCTTCCGTTGCAGATATCTCCGCCGGGCTTGCCTATTCCGTTATCAAAAACGCATTGTTTAAGGTAATCAAGCTTTCGGATGCAAAGGATCTGGGGGAAAATATTGTGGTACAGGGCGGTACTTTCTATAACGATGCCGTACTAAGGAGTTTTGAAAAAATTGCCGGAGTCCATGCCACCCGTCCGGACATTGCGGGAATCATGGGTGCTTTTGGTGCCGCACTGGTGGCAAGAGAACGCCATGAAGAGGGCTATCAGACCACCATGCTCTCCATTGAGGAAATCAACAAACTGACCTACACCACAAAGCTTGCCAGATGTCAGGGCTGTACGAACCACTGTCTGCTCACCATCAACAAATTTTCCGATAACAGACAGTACATTACCGGTAACCGCTGCGAACGTGGGCTTGGCAAAGAAAAGAATAAAGAGAATATTCCAAACCTGTTTGAATATAAAAATAAACGAATTTTTGACTATGAGCCCCTCTCTGAGACAGAAGCCACAAGAGGCACCGTCGGAATTCCCCGTGTATTAAATATGTACGAGAATTATCCATTCTGGGCAGTCTTCTTTAAAAAACTGGGCTTTCGGGTAGTGTTATCCCCTCAGTCCACACGAAAAATCTATGAGCTGGGAATCGACTCTATCCCCAGTGAGTCGGAATGCTATCCGGCAAAGCTTGCCCACGGGCATATTGCATGGCTGATTCACCAGAATGTAGACTTTATTTTCTATCCGGCTATTCCTTATGAGCGAAACGAATTTCCGGATGCCAACAACCACTATAACTGCCCGATTGTCACCTCCTACTCGGAAAATATCAAAAACAACGTGGAGGAGATTACAAACGGTCAGGTACGGTTTTTAAATCCATTCATGGCCTTTACTGACGAGGAAGTTCTCTCAAAGCAGCTGGTTGCCTGCTTTAAGGATGAATTTCATATCCCGGAAACCGAGGTAAGGGATGCGGTATCAGAAGCCTGGAAAGAACTTGCCATGGTACGCCTTGAGGTACAGAAAAAAGGAGAGGAAGTCCTTAAATACATGGAAGACCATCAACGCAGAGGCATTGTCTTAGCCGGTCGTCCATACCATGTGGACCCGGAAATCAATCACGGTATCCCGGAACTTATCAATTCCTATGGCATCTGCGTACTGACAGAGGATTCTGTCTCCCACCTGGGCAATCTGGAGCGTCCGCTCATTGTCATGGATCAGTGGATGTACCACAGCAGACTCTACTCTGCTGCAAATTTTGTCAAGACAAGGGATGATCTGGATTTAATCCAGCTGAACTCCTTTGGCTGTGGTCTGGATGCGGTTACTACCGATTGCGTCAGCGATATCCTGACGGGCTCCGGCAAAATCTATACCTGCTTAAAGATTGATGAGGTCAACAACCTGGGGGCTGCCCGAATCCGTATCCGGTCTCTTTTGTCTGCTCTTAGGGTTAAAGAGAAAAAGCAGGAAAAAAGAGAAATCCGGCCGGCAAACTATGAGCGTGTTATTTTTACCGAGGAAATGCGTAAAAATTACACCATTATCTGCCCACAGATGTCACCCATCCATTTTGACCTTTTAGTACCGGCATTCCGCGCTGCCGGCTACAATCTGGTCATCCCGGATGTTCCTGCAAGAGAGTGTGTGGATGTGGGACTGAAATACGTCAACAATGATGCCTGCTATCCGTCCCTTATCGTCATCGGCCAGATTATGAGTGCCGTAATGTCCGGAAATTACGATATGTCAAAAACCTCTATTTTAATTTCCCAGACCGGAGGGGGATGCCGTGCCACAAACTATATCGGTTTTATCCGCCGTGCACTGATCAAGGCCGGCTACCCGGATGTGCCGGTCATCTCCATCAACATGGTAGGGTTGGAGAAAAACCCCGGCTTTAAGCTCACTCCAAGCCTCATTCAGCATGGACTGTATGCGCTGGAGTTCGGTGATATTTTTATGCGCTGTCTTTACCGGGTTCGCCCCTATGAAGCAGTACCGGGTTCAGCCAACGCGCTGCACGAAAATTGGAAAAAGAAAGTAATTGAATTTGTTGGAAACACGAAAATCCTTTCCCACCGGAAATACCGTAAGATGTGTCGGGAGATCATCCGGGATTTTGACAACCTGCCAATGATCCAGGAGAAGAAGCCCCGTGTCGGTGTAGTGGGAGAAATTCTTGTAAAGTTTCTTCCTGCTGCCAACAACCACATTGTGGATCTTCTGGAATCAGAAGGAGCAGAGGCTGTGGTTCCGGATCTTACCGATTTTCTGCTCTACTGCTGCTACAACCAGAACTTTAAGGCAGAGCATCTGGGTGCAACTGCAAAGTCCGCCCGAATGAATAATCTTCTGATCCGTTTCTTCGAGTGGCTCAGAAAGGATGCCAGGGACGAGCTGGCAAAGAGTAAGCATTTCGAGCCTACCGCCTATATCTGGGATCTGGCAAAGCAGGCAGAACACATTGTCTCCTGTGGAAATCAGACTGGCGAAGGATGGTTCTTAACCGGCGAAATGCTGGAGCTGATTCAACAGGGAGTGACCAATATTGTCTGTGCCCAGCCTTTTGCCTGCCTGCCAAATCATATTGTGGGCAAGGGTGTTATTAAGGAAATTCGTAATGAATATCCGGGTGCCAATATTGTGGCGATCGACTACGATCCCGGTGCATCGGAAGTGAATCAGCTAAACCGTATCAAACTGATGCTGTCTACGGCACAGAAGAATTTGAAGAATTCCAGTAACTGATTCAGCCCCTTAGAATTAAAAAATCATTAAAACGGAAATATGAAATTTTACAGGTCAAACATAAAACGAGGGAAAGCATAATTGCTTTCCCTCGTATAATTTATCACATTTATTTAATTCTTCTTGTCCGCAATTGCTGCCTGCGCAGCTGCGAGACGAGCGATCGGTACACGGAATGGAGAACATGATACGTAATCCAGACCAATCTTGTGGCAGAACTCAACGGAAGAAGGATCTCCACCGTGCTCACCACAGATACCAACATGAAGATTTGGATTAACCGGCTTTCCAAGCTTAATAGCCATATCCATTAACTTGCCGACACCTGTCTGGTCAAGCTTTGCAAATGGATCGCTCTCGAAGATCTTGTTGTCATAGTAAGCACCTAAGAACTTACCAGCGTCATCACGAGAGAATCCGAATGTCATCTGTGTTAAGTCGTTTGTACCGAAGCAGAAGAAATCAGCTTCCTTAGCAATCTCATCAGCAGTAAGAGCTGCACGAGGAATCTCGATCATAGTACCAACCTCGTACTTAAGGTCAGCACCAGCTGCTACGATCTCAGCGTCTGCTGTCTCAACAACCACATCCTTTACAAACTTAAGCTCCTTAACCTCTCCTACTAACGGAATCATGATCTCAGGCTTAACGTTCCAATCCGGATGCTCTTTCTGTACCTCGATTGCTGCACGGATAACAGCCTTTGTCTGCATCTTGGCAATCTCAGGATATGTTACAGCAAGACGACATCCTCTGTGACCCATCATCGGGTTGAACTCATGAAGACTTGCAATGATGCTCTTGATCTGCTCAACGCTCTTGCCCTGAGCCTTTGCAAGCTTCTCAATATCAGCTTCCTCAGTAGGAACAAACTCATGAAGTGGTGGATCCAGGAAACGGATAGTAACCGGGCATCCCTCAAGAGCTTCGTATAATGCCTTGAAATCTCCCTGCTGATATGGAAGAATCTTATCAAGAGCTGCTTCTCTCTCTTCTACAGTGTCTGCACAGATCATCTCACGGAAAGCAGCAATTCTGTCTTCCTCGAAGAACATATGCTCTGTACGGCAGAGACCGATACCCTCTGCACCAAGCTCACGAGCCTTCTTAGCGTCAGCCGGAGTATCTGCATTGGTACGAACCTTAAGGGTTCTGAACTCGTCAGCCCAAGCCATAACACGACCGAACTCACCAGCGATAGAAGCATCAACAGTCGGGATCAGACCAGCGTAGATGTTACCGGTTGTACCGTCGATAGAAATCTCAGATCCCTCTGTAAATGTCTGTCCTGCTAATGTAAACTTCTTGTTTTCCTCATCCATGTTGATGTCGCCACATCCGGATACACAGCAGGTACCCATACCACGGGCAACAACGGCAGCGTGGCTTGTCATACCACCACGAACGGTTAAGATACCCTGAGCAACCTTCATACCAGTAATATCTTCCGGAGAAGTCTCAAGACGAACTAATACAACCTTCTCGCCTCTTGCTGCCCAGTTCTCAGCATCCTCAGCGGTAAATACAACCTTACCACAAGCAGCTCCCGGAGAAGCACCAAGTCCTTTTCCAAGTGGTGTTTCAGCCTTAAGTGCAGCAGCGTCGAACTGTGGATGTAATAATGTATCAAGGTTACGAGGATCGATCATAGCAACTGCCTCTTCCGGAGTCTTATGTCCCTCGTCTACTAAATCGCAAGCGATCTTAAGTGCAGCTGGAGCTGTTCTCTTACCGTTACGGCACTGA